>PNJO01000052.1 GCA_013821905.1 Sphingopyxis sp.
ATCGCCCTTCATGATGAGCCCGCGAACCGTGCGGGGCTCCAGCGCAATCAGCCGGTCGAGCGCCTCCTCTTCGGCGACATCGTCCGCGTCGGCACGGCAAGCCACCGCCAACAAAAGCCATATCTGCGCATTGGCGCGGCCGCTCTGCGTGATCGTCTCGAAATATTGCCGCGCCTCGGCCGGCCGGCCGGCCTGAAGCGCCTGGACTCCTGCCCTTGCAATGCGTTCGGCGTCTTGATTGGTCAATTCCACGACATGTCCCCCGGCCCGACGTCGCTGCGCCATGGCAAAAGAAAAGGGGGCCGGAGCATGGCCCCGACCCCCAATTCATTTCTTCACATGCCGCTCGATCAGAAGCGAGCGCGGGCACCAGCGTAGAAGCTGCGGCCGCGGAACGAGTAGATCGCGCTGCCTGCACCCGTTGCCGTGGTCGCACCGCGCGGCACGCCCTTGTCGAGCACGTTGTCGACGCCGACGTAGAACTTGATGCCGCCGCCGCTGTTGTCGACATCGAAGTCCAGACGCAGGTCATGATACATGACCGAGTTGAACTTCGTCGACGGGAAGGCGTCAAGGTCGGTCGGGTTCTGACCGTTCAGCGGGAACAACGTCGCATAGGCGTTGTAGTACATCGGACCGATGTAGCGCATGCGATAACCGAAGGTCACCGGGCCGAGGCCCAGATCGAAGTCCCAGCGGAACTCGTCCTTCGGGTCGCCCAGCTGACCCAGAACGCGCGTTTCGAAGCTCGGGTTCGTCGGGTCCTGGAAGTTGCTGATCTCCAGATTGTGCGTGTAGATCAGGTTCGTATTGAACGCGACTTCGCCGATGTTGCGACGGTAGGACAGGTTGACGTCGATACCGCGGCGCGTACGGGCCGCAAAGTTCAGCGGTGCGTTGATCAGCGAGTTGCCGAGAATCTGACCCGGATTTTCGCCGAGCGGGCCGACGCCCGGACCATCCCAGCGTTGGAACTGGCCGCAGAACACGTTGTTCAGCGTCGGCGAGTCATAGCACTGGTTCACGATCGTCTGCGGCGAAACGGTTCCGATGATGCCCTTCACCTTGATGTCGTAATAGTCGACCGACAGGTTCAGGCCCGGAATGAAGCGCGGCTGGAGAACGACGCCATAGGTGTAGCTGTCCGAGGTTTCGGCAGTCAGGTTCGGGTTCGAACCACTGACGATCGGCAGCGACTGGGCGATATTCTGCAGATTGCCCAGATTTGCAGCGCCGATGTCCGCCGTGCAATTGGCCTGGCGGGTCGGATTGCTCTGGATGGCGACGACGTTGCAAGGGTCGACGAAACCGTTGAAGAAGTTCGGGACCAGCGGGAAGCCGGTTTCCGACACGTTCGGTGCACGCACTGCGCGACTGTAGTTGGCGCGGAAACGGATGTCCTCGACCGGCGCATAGTCCAGACCGGCGTTGTACGAATAGACCGTGCCGACGCTGCCCTGATATTTCGCAACGCGCCCAGCGCCGCTGACCGTCAGTTCATGCGCGAACGGCATTTCCTTGAGCAGCGGAATCTGGAGTTCGCCGTACAGCTCCTTCACCTCGAACGGATCGGGGCGGAAGGACGGGATCGAAACGCCGTTGGTGAAACCATCGGTGACGAACGGATCCTGCTCGTAGAACGCCTTCTCCTCGCGGTATTCGGCGCCGATCGCGAAGCGGACCGGGCCGCCTGGCAGTTCGAACAGCTGGCTCGAGTCACCCGAGACGAAGCCCGAGACAATCAGCTGCGACAGACCCGAACTTGCCGTGAAGGTGCGCGCGAAATAGTCGACCGAAGCCGAGTTGTCGGGCGAACCGAACGGGTTGTAGGGAACGCAGGCCGCGATATCGGCGGCCAGGCGCGCCGCGTTGGCAGCCGGGTCGGCGGCGAAGCCGACAAGCGGAACCGCCGAAGCCGGGTCAAACTGCGAACGGCACTGGATCTGGCCGGTTACAGGGTTGCGGCCGGCATCCATCGCGAGCGCGAAGCGCTGGCGATCGATGAAGCCGTTGGTGGTGACGTCTTCGCGGAACTTGCCGTAGTTGACCGAGACTTCGTAGCTCCAGTCGTCGTTGAACGAGCCGCGCACGCCGCCGACGACACGCCATGTGTCGCGCTGGAAGCGTTCGTCGCGCAGGCCGACGTCGAGCAGGTTGCGCGCGTTAACGAAGCGGAAGCTGCCGTCGTTGATCGCGGCGATATCCGCTGCGGTCAGATTGCCGCCCGCCGGGCAGACTACGGTCAGCGAGGACCGACAGCCCGATGCGAGGATCAGGTTCGCCAGCGTCGTGCGATCGGCGGGGTTGAGGAACGGGTTGTCGAGGCGCGGGCGCTCGCGGAAGTCGGTCGTGCCGCCGGTGCCCTGGTTGAACGACGGGCCGGCGTTGTTGCCGAGCGCGTTCACGCGGTTCCACTTGGCTTCGAGGAAGACTTCGGCCGCTTCGCTGAACTCGAAGCGCGAGAGCAGATTGAAGTTGTAGCGTTCGGTGAACGGCAGGACCGAAACGGTCTTGCCTTCACGGCCGGTCTGGCCGTTGCCGCCGATGATCGAGCTGTTGATACCGGTGCCGAAACGCGCGCCGGTCTGCTGGACCAGGCGACCGTCGTCGGTGAAGATATAGGTGCAGCTGAACGCCGGGCCGGCCGAGTTCGGCCCGCCGTTATTGGCTGTCGTCGCGTTGCCGCACAGGCCGGCGTTCGGAACGTTGCGCTGGTTGATCGGGATCAGGCCGTTGTAGTGGATGGTCGTGCTGCTGATGCCGGTGAAGAACTGGCGATCGGGGTAACCGTCGCTGCCATTCGCACCCGCGGGCAGGCCGCCGTCGGCGTCCACGACCAGGAAGTTGTCGTTGCTGCGGAACGCCGGAACGTCCGACGCAAACACACGGTCGGTGCGGGCATATTCGGCGTGCAGCGTGACATTGCCGCGGCCGTCGGCGAAATTCTTGCCGTACATGCCCGAAACATACTGGTTGCCGCCGAAGCCTTCTTCGGCGACGCCGGCCTGCGCGCGCAGCTGCAGGCCGTCATAATCGCGGCGCAGGACGAAGTTGACGACGCCTGCGATGGCGTCCGAACCGTAAATCGCCGAGTTGCCGCCGGTGACGATGTCGACGCGTTCGATGAGGTCGTTCGGGATGGTGTTGACGTCGGGCGAAACCGCGTTGTTCAGAATGTCGGCGGGCACGTGGCGGCGGCCGTTGACCAGGACGAGCGTGCGCTGCGTGCCGAGGCCGCGAAGGTCGAGCAGGTTGAGGCCCGCGATGCCAATGCCGAGGCCCGGGTTCTGCTGGGCAAAGGTGCTGCGCAGCTGGGGCAGGTCGTTCAGCGTATCGCCGATGTTGGTCTGGCCCTGCTGGAAGAAGGTCTCGCCGGCGATCGACGTGATCGGAACGGTCGATTCAAGGTTCGGGCGACGGATGCGCGAACCGGTGACGACGATCGAGCTTTCGCTGGATTCTTCGGCGGTGGCATCGTCGGCGGCGACGGTGTCGGTTTGCGCGAACGCCGGAACGGCGCTGAACAGCGCAAGCGTCAGGGCAGAGCCCCGAACGAGCAGGCTAGACTTTCTCATGATGTGTTTCCCCGTTGTCCGTCCCAAAGAATGAAGAGACGGGTTGGGGCTTAAAAAGACAGAAAATTCCGGCGGCACAAGACCGCATGACGATTTTTTTTCAGTTTGGGGACCAAGTCGGCGGACGTGTAGCATTTTTGCAACAGGTTGCTGCAAAGGCCGGAAAACCCCCTCCGCAACCCAATTGCTGCAATGCGACATGATTGGGCGAAATCATGTCCGAATGGGGAAAAATCGTGCGGGTGTCCGGTTTCCGCTGTAACTATATTGCTTTCAGTGGTGGGTTGTGATCGCCGCCCGGTTTTCGCGGCAACCATGTCTCGCGGCCGAAAACCCTGATCGGAGTGCTACTCCCGAGCGTTCTTTCCGCGAATCGCGGCTGCTGCGGCACTCCCGGACGGGCGCATGTTGCGATGCGTCATAATTTGATGCTAATGCCGCACCTCGCGAAAGTTTCGGGCCGCGTGGCGGGGTCGCCTTTGCCATGGGATAGAGGAGTTCGGGTCAGCATGGCAAAGTCGAAAACGGCCGCTGACGACGCTGTCGTCACCATCAAGAAATACGCCAACCGGCGCCTCTATGATACCGAACGCAGCTGTTACATCACTCTCGACGATCTCGGCGCGATGGTGCGCGATGGCCGCGATTTCCGCGTCGTCGATGCCAAGAGCGGCGAGGATATCACGCACAATGTCCTGACGCAGATCATCATGGACACCGAAACGCGCGGCGAAACGCTGCTGCCGGTGAACTTTCTGCGCCAGCTGATCGGCATGTACGGCGACAAGATGCAGTCGATGGTGCCGCAATATCTCGAAGCCTCGATGTCGGCCTTTCGCAAGAACCAGCAGGACGTCCGCGCCGCATTCGAAGGCGCGCTCGGCTCCAACCCGCTCGCCGAACTGACGCGGCGCAATCTCGAGATGTTCCAGCAGGCGGCGGGCGCGTTCATGCCGGGCGCCGCCGGCAAGTCGAAGGACGCCGAGATCGTGGCGCTCAAGGCCGAAATCGCCGAACTCAAGGCGGAACTCGCTGCCAGGAAATAATCGGGGGCCGCTCTTCCGCCCCAAAGCATAGAAAACAGGACAGATGATCAAGCATGCGCTCAGCGTAACCCGTCAGGCCGACTTTGCGGCCTGGTATCAGGACGTCATTGCCGAAGCCGACCTCGCCGAGGAATCGGGAGTGCGCGGCTGCATGGTCATCAAGCCGTGGGGCTATGGCATCTGGGAACGCATCCAGAAGGTCATGGACGCGGCGATCAAGGATGCGGGCGTCCAGAACGCCTATTTCCCGCTCTTCATTCCCTTGAGCTTCTTTGAAAAGGAAGCCGACCATGTCGATGGTTTCGCCAAGGAAATGGCGGTCGTCACGCATCACCGGCTGATCGCGGACGGCAAGGGCAAGCTCGTTCCTGATCCCGAGGCGAAGCTGGAAGAACCGCTGATCGTCCGTCCGACGTCGGAGACGGTCATCGGTTCGGCGATGAGCCGCTGGGTGCAGAGCTGGCGCGACCTGCCGCTCAAGGTCAACCAGTGGGCCAACGTAGTACGCTGGGAAATGCGCACGCGCATGTTCCTGCGCACGAGCGAATTCCTGTGGCAGGAAGGCCATACCGCGCACGCCGACAGGAGCGACGCGATGGCCGAGACGCTGCGCGCGCTCGAAATGTATCGTGCCTTCGCCGAGGATGTGCTCGCCATGCCGGTGATCGCGGGCGAAAAGCCCGAGAACGAGCGCTTTCCGGGCGCGGTCGCGACCTATTCGATCGAGGCGATGATGCAGGACGGCAAGGCGCTTCAGGCCGGCACCTCGCATTATCTCGGTACCGGCTTCGCCGAGGCGGCGAACATCCGCTATCAGGACAAGAATGGTGGCCACAGCCTTTGTCACACGACGAGCTGGGGCACCTCGACGCGCATGATCGGCGGCGTCATCATGACGCACGGCGACGACGATGGCCTGCGCTGTCCGCCGCGCATCGCGCCGCACCAGATCGTCATCGTCCCGATGCTGCGCGACAACGACGAGGATGCAGCGATCCTCGACTATTGCCGCGACCTCGAAACGCGGCTGAAGGCGCTCGACGCCTTCCGCGAACCGGTGCGCGTGCTGCTCGATACCGGCGCGAACAAAGCGCAGACCAAGCGCTGGGGCTGGGTCAAGAAAGGCGCGCCGATCATCGTCGAGGTCGGCCCGCGCGACGTTGCGGGCGGCAATGTCGCCGTGATCCGCCGCGACCGTCTCTACAAGGATGACGGCAAGCTCAACTCGGCCTTCATCGCGAAAGGCGATTTCGTCGCCGATGCCGTCGCGACGCTCGATGACATCCAGACGAGCCTTTACAGCGAGGCGCGCGAGCGGCTCCACGCCAATATCCGCCGCGACGTCGCCGACCTCGCGGCGCACTTCGCCGGCGACGACAAGTTCGTCGGCTGGGTCGAGGTGCAGTGGGCGCGTCCGACCGGCGCCGTGCTCGACGGGATCGTCGAGCAGCTCAAGGCGCTGAAGCTGACGATGCGCAACACGCCGCTCGATGCGGCCCCGGCCGACGGGGCGTGCTTCTTCACCGGCGAACCGGCGGTCGAGCGCGTGCTGATAGGACGAACCTATTGATTTATTTTACGCGAAGACGCGAAGACGCGAAGAGGGTCGTTCGAGCCAATAGGCCCTTTTTCATATCCATCGGTGCGTCGAGGCGCAGCGCAGGGATGAGAGGGCCGCTTCGCGGAAAGCGCGATCTCTTCGCGTCTTCGCGTCTTCGCGTGAACCAATCGGACATCTCGCGATGAAAAAGCCCAAGTCACAGCCCGGACTGCCGACGTCCGATCAGATACTCCGCTTCATCGAGGAAAGCTCGTCGGCGGTCGGCAAGCGCGAGATCGCCAAGCATTTCGGACTTCACGGCGCCGACAAGATCGCGCTGAAAGCGCTGCTCAAGGACATGACCGACGAGGGGCTCGTCGACATGGCGCCGGGCCGCGCCTTTCACAAGCATGGCGGGCTGCCGCGGGTCACCGTGTTGCGCGTCGCGTCGATCGACGGCAGCACGGTCTGGGCGGTGCCCGAACGCTGGGAGAGCGCGGGACCGGCGCCGCGCCTGCGCGTGATGGAGCAGGGGCGGAAAGGTGCCCTCGGGATCGGCGACCGCATCCTCGCGCGCACCGAGGAACGCGGCAGCGGTCATGTCGCGCATCCGATGAAGCGGCTCCAGGCGAGCGGGGAGACGGTGATCGGCGTGCTCGTCGAGGACCAGGGGCCGGGCGGGAAGCCGATGATCTGGCTGCGCCCCGCCGACAAGCGCGCGCGTTTCGACTTTGCCGTGGCGGACAAGGGCGATGCCGATATCGGTGACCTCGTGCGCGCCGAACTGACGGGGCGCGGGCCGTCGGTCAAGGCGCGCGTCATCGACCGCATCGGCGATCCCTTCGCCCCCCGATCGCTCAGCATGATCGCAATCGCGCGGCACGAAATCCCGCATGTCTTCGGTCCCGAAACGCTGGCCGAAGCCGAGCGTGCGGCGAAGCTGCCGCTCACCACCGACGGCCGCGAGGATCTGCGCGAGCTGCCGATCGTCGCGATTGATCCCATAGATGCGCGCGACCATGACGACGCCGTCTGGGCCATTCCCGACGAAGACCCCGGCAACAAGGGCGGCTTTCGTGCGATCGTCGCGATCGCCGATGTCAGCTACTATGTGCGCCCCGACGGCGCGCTCGACCGCGAGGCGCGGCGGCGCGGCAACAGCGTCTATTTCCCCGACCAGGTCGTGCCGATGCTGCCCGAGACGCTGTCGGCGGGCGTCTGTTCGCTGAAAGCGGGGCAGGACCGCGCCGCAATGGCGTGCCATCTCGTCATCGACAGGCACGGCAAGGTGATATCATGGCGTTTCGCACGCGCGCTCGTGCGGCTGCGGGCGAATATCGCCTATGAACATGCGCAGGCGGCCCATGACGCCGACACGCCGCGCGAGGAGTGGGACGCCGACGTGCTGCCCGCGCTTCGTCACCTGTGGGCAAGCTGGGCGTTGCTGGCGAAGGCGCGCGCCGCGCGCAATCCGCTCGATCTCGAACTGCCCGAGCGGCAGGTGATCCTCGACGAACAGGGCGGCATCGCCGAAATCCGGGTGCGGGACCGCCTCGACGCGCACCGGCTGATCGAGGATTATATGATCGCCGCGAACGTCGCCGCGGCGAAGGCGCTCGAGGCGAAGAAGTCGCCGGTGATGTATCGCATCCACGAGCCGCCGAGCCGCGAGAAGCTCGTGAGCCTCAAGGACTATCTCGAAACCTTCGACCAGGCCTTCGCGCTCGGGCAGGTCATCACGCCCGCCGTGTTCAACCGGCTGATCGACGGCTTTTCGGAGGACGACCGGCTGCCCGAGATCATGCAGGCGATCCTGCGCAGCCAGACGCAGGCCTATTACGGCCCCGCCAATGCCGGCCATTTCGGCCTCGCGCTCGGCAGCTACGCGCATTTCACCTCGCCGATCCGCCGCTACGCCGACCTCATCGTCCACCGCGCGCTCGTCGACTCCTGGCGCCTCGAGGTGCCCGGTAAGCCGAAGGACCTGCCCGCGCGCACCGGGCTCGGCGAGGCCGACGCGAAGGGCCTGTCGCGCATCGGCGAGGCGATCAGCGCGCTCGAACGCCGCGCGATGGAGGCCGAGCGTGAGACGGTCGACCGCTATGTCGCCGCCTATCTGGCGACCAAGACAGGCGAGATCGTCGCGGCGCGGATCACCGGGGTGCAGCCCTTCGGCTTCTTCGCAACCGTCGACGGGCTCGGCGGCGACGGGCTGGTGCCGGTGTCGACGCTGGGAAGCGAGCGCTTCTTCTACGACGAGGCGGCGCGCACGCTCGACAGCGAGCATGGCCGCGTCAGCTATTCGGTCGGCCAGCGGATCGACCTCCGGCTGATGGACGCCAATCCGGTCAGCGGGGCGCTCCGCTTCGAGTTGCCCGATGCGCCCGAGGGCGGTTTCCGCAATCGTCCGCCGCGGCGCGACGGGCTGAAGAAGGACAAGGCGGGCAAGCATATGGTCGGCAAGCGCGGGCGGCCGGCGAATATCAGGCATAAGGGGCGGAAGCGGTAGCTCAGGCCGCTGCCATGGCTTGCAACAAGGCCGCACTCTCCGCATCCGCCGGAAAAAATGCCTCGATCGCCAGTTCGGACAACGTGATATCGACCGGCGTGCCGAAGATCGTCACCGTCGAAACGAAGCGGATCTGCCCCATCGGCGTGTCGAGGATCAGCGGCACCGCGATGCCATTGGCGGCGCTCCCGCCGCGCGGATCGGCGCCCGCCGGATAGGCCGCGAGTTCCTCGCGCAGTGCGATCAGCCCGGCGTCGGCGCTCGCGTCGATCTGGTGATCGAGCCGTTCGAGCAGGTGCGCGCGCCACTCGGCGCGGTTGACGATGTGCGGCGCAAGGCCCTTGGGGTGCATCGCGACGCGGAGGACATTGACCGGCGGCACGAACAATTCTGGCGCCGCGAGCTGCGTCAGCAGCGCCACGGCGCCGTTTGCCGCGATCATGTTCCAGTGCCGGTCGACCGCGAGCGCGGGATAGGGCTCGTGCCCTTTCAGCACATGCTCGACGATCGCCTTCATGTCCGTCATTTCGGCGCTGTCGAGCGGGCGTTCCTGAAAGTCGGGTGCATAGCCGCCGGCGAGCAGCAGCGCGTTGCGCGCGCGGTGCGGCACCTCGAGGCAATCGGCAATCCGCCCGAGCATCTGCGTGCTCGGCCGCGACCGGCCGGTTTCGATGAAGCTCAGGTGCCGCGTCGAAATCTCGCTGTCGAGCGCAAGGTCCATCTGGCTCATGCGGCGGCGCACGCGCCATTCGCGAAGCTGTTCGCCGAGGGAAGCGGGCTTCATCGTCATTCTCCTTCGTAAGCCGGGCTATACCCCGGCCTTCGGCTTTTCCATTACCTGCGGCGTAATCGACGGCATTCCTTTTCGGGCGCAATTGAAGCGGGTCGAAAGGAGAATCATCATGTCGATCCGCAATCTCAAGACTATCCTCATCATCGATGCCATCACCGCGACGGGCGTCTTTGCCGCCGGCCTTTTTGCCGCGGCGCCGGCGGGAGAACTGCTCGGGCTTCCGGCGAATATCGTCGCCATCGGCGGCTGGATCTGCCTCGCCGCGGGCTTGCTGATGGTCGCCGCCGCTCTGCAGAGAGAGCCGAATGCCGCGCTGGTGAAGCTGATCGCGCTCGGCAATCTCGGCTGGGTCGCTGCGAGCTTCGCGGTGGTCGCGACCTATGCGGACCGGATGACGGGCATCGGCGTTGCGGTGGTCGTCGCGCAGGCGCTGGGTGTACTCGGCTTCGCGATCCTCGAGGGCAAAGGTGCGGCCGCGCCGCGGACGGTCGTCGTCTAGGGGGCTAGCTCAGCGCATCGAGCCGGGCGAGGTCGATCCCGCCCGGCACCAGCATCACAGGGCAGGGCAGCGTGCCCGCATCCTGGCCGGTGAAAAAGGCGACGAGCGGTCCCGGCGCACCGCTCGCGGCCGTTGCGAGCACGAGCGCCGAGATTTCGTCATGGGCGCGGATCACCTCGCACACGACCTCGGTCGGCTTGCCCGATTTGACCATCACCTGCGGGGTCAGATTGGCCTCCTGCGTCACCGTATCGGCGGCGGCGGCGACCAGCTGGTCGGCATGTTCGCGCGCTTCGGCCTCGATCGTCGCCTGCACGCCGCCGAAGGCGACGAAGTCCTGCGGGGGGATGATCGCGAGCACCATGACGCCGCCGCCCGTCCGCGCCGCGCGCCGCGCCGCGAAGCGCAGCGCCAGCGCGGCTTCGGGGCTGTCGTCGATCACCACCAGATATGTCCGCATCGCCCCGACCCCCATTCTGATTTGCGATGCGGAGACTGCTTCACATTCGTATGAAACGCAAGTTTGGCCCGCTGGACCTTGACCGAAGCAGGGCTTATGGCGAGGAAGAATCCGTAGCGGCAGGCATCGCCTGCAAGACTGACAGGGACACGCCTAGACATGCCAATCGAACTCAAAATGCCCGCTCTCTCGCCGACGATGGAGGAGGGCACGCTCGCCAAGTGGCTGGTCAAGGAAGGCGACACGGTCAAGTCGGGCGACCTGCTCGCCGAGATCGAGACCGACAAGGCGACGATGGAGTTCGAAGCGGTCGATGAAGGCATCGTGGCGCAGATTCTCGTCGCCGAGGGCACCGACAATGTGAAGGTCGGGACCGTGATCGCGGTGATCGCGGGCGAGGGCGAGGATGCGTCGAGTGCCAAGGCCGCTCCGGCACCGGCTCCGGCGCCCGCCGTCGTACCCAAGGCCGAAACGCCCGCGCCGGCCCCCGCCGCTGCCCCGGCTCCCGCACCTGCCGCGGTAGCCGCGCCGGCGGCATCGGGCGAGCGCATCAAGGCGAGCCCGCTCGCCAAGCGCCTCGCCGCCGAACAGGGCATCGACCTCAAGGTCCTGACGGGCACCGGCCCCGGCGGCCGCATCGTCAAGGCCGACCTCGCGGGCGTGCCTGCCGGCGTCGTGGCGCCGGTCGCCGCAGCCGCCGCCCCGGCACCTGCCGCCGCAGCACCGGCCGCCGCTCCCGCGCCCGCCGCTGCTGGCCCGATCCCCGATTTCGGCATCCCGCACGAGGACGAGAAGCTCAGCGGCATGCGCAAGACGATCGCGCGCCGCCTGACCCAGTCGATGCAGGAATCGCCGCACATCTACCTGACCGTCGACATCCGCCTCGACGCACTGCTCAAGCTGCGCGGCGAGCTCAACGCCAGCCTCGAAAGCCGCGGGGTCAAGCTCAGCGTCAACGACATGCTGATCAAGGCGCTCGCGGTCGCGCTCGAGCGCGTGCCGCAGTGCAACGTCAGCTTCGGCGGCGACGTGATGCGCTTCTACAAGCGCGCCGATATCTCGGTCGCGGTCAGCATTCCGGGCGGCCTGATCACCCCGATCATCACCGACGCGGGCGGCAAGTCGATGTCGAAAATCTCGACCGAAATGGCCGAACTCGCGGCGAAGGCGAAGGAAGGCAAGCTCCAGCCCAGCGAATATCAGGGCGGCACCGCCTCGATCTCGAACATGGGCATGATGGGGATCAAGCAGTTCACCGCGGTGATCAACCCGCCGCAGGCGATGATCATGGCGATCGGCGCGGGCGAGAAGCGGCCCTATGTGGTCGACGATGCGCTGGCGATCGCGACGGTCATGTCGGCGACCGGCAGCTTCGACCACCGCGCGATCGACGGCGCCGATGGCGCGCTGCTGATGAAGACGTTCAAGGAACTGGTGGAGAACCCGCTGGGGCTGGTGGCGTAAAATGCCCGAGAGGGGCCAGAGCCCCTCTCCCCTTGCGGGAGAGGGGTTGGGGAGTGGGGTCTGCGCCGCGTCCGCGGCGCATAAGACTCTCTCCGAGGTTCTCGCCCGCAAAGCCTTTTTGCTGGACCGCGCCCGCGCAATGCGGTCCAACCCGACAGATGCCGAACGTCGGCTCTGGTCAATCCTCCGCGCGGGCAGACTCGAAGGCCTCCGCTGGCGCCGTCAGCAGATCATCGAAGACCGCTACATCGCCGACTTCATCTGCTTCGAACATCGCCTGATCGTCGAAGCAGATGGCGGCCAGCACGCCGAAAACGCTGACGACAAGGAACGCGACGCCTATCTGAAAGGGCAAGGCTTCCGCGTCCTGCGCTTCTGGAACAACGATATCGTCCTCAACAGCGATGGCGTCGCCACGAGCATCCTCGATGCGATCGATTCGTCAGGCGCGCAGACGCGCGCCGACCCCACACCCCAACCCCTCTCCCGCAAGGGGAGAGGGGCTTTTGAAGGAGCCCATAATGGCTGACACCAATTACGACCTCATCGTCCTCGGCTCGGGCCCCGGCGGCTATGTCGCGGCGATCCGCGCGGCGCAGCTTGGGCTGAAGACCGCGATCGTCGAGCGCGAGCTGCTCGGCGGCATTTGCCTCAACTGGGGGTGCATCCCCACCAAGGCGCTGCTGCGTTCGGCCGAAATCTATCATTATATGCAGCACGCGGGCGATTACGGGCTGAAGGCCGCGCAGATCAGCGCCGATATCGACGCGGTCGTCAAGCGGTCGCGCGGCGTTGCGAAGCAGCTCAATCAGGGCGTCACGCACCTGATGAAGAAGCACAAGATCACCGTCCATATGGGCACCGGCAAGCTCACGGCACCCGGCAAGCTTGAGGTGACGGGCGAGAAGGGCACCGAAACCCTGACCGCCAAGGACATCATCGTCGCAACGGGCGCGCGCGCGCGCGACCTGCCTTTCGCGCCCGCCGACGGCAAGCGCATCTGGACCTATCGCCACGCGCTCGTCCCGCCCGAAATGCCGAAGAAATTGCTCGTCATCGGTTCGGGCGCGATCGGGATCGAGTTTGCGAGCTTTTACAGCGACATGGGCGCCGAGGTGACCGTGGTCGAAATGCTCGACCGTCTCGTCCCCGTCGAGGATGCCGATGTGTCGGCCTTCCTCGAAAAGCAGCTCAAGAAGCAGGGCATGACGATCCACACCGGCGCCGGGGTCGAGGAGCTGAAAGCCACTCCGACCGGCGTCACCGCCAAGATCAAGGGCAAGGACGGCAAGGTCGAGACCGCCGAGTTCAGCCACGCGATCGTCGCGATCGGCATCGTCCCGAATACCGAGAATATCGGCCTCGAAGCGCTCGGCGTAAAGACGACCAAGGGCCATATCGACACCGACGCGATGTGCCGTACCAACGTCCCCGGACTGTGGGCGATCGGCGACGTCACCGCTCCGCCGTGGCTCGCGCACAAGGCGATGCACGAATCGGTGATTTCGGTCGAGGCGATCGCGGGCAATCACCCGCACGCGATGGACCCGCGCAACATCCCCGGCTGCACCTATTGCCGCCCGCAGATCGCCAGTGTCGGCCTGACCGAGGCCAAGGCCAAGGAGCTCGGTTACGAGGTCAAGGCCGGCACCTTCCCCTTCATCGGCAACGGCAAGGCGATTGCCCTGGGCGAATCCGAAGGCTTCACCAAGACCGTGTTCGACGCCAAGACCGGCGAACTGCTCGGCGCCCACATGATCGGCGCGGAGGTGACCGAGCTGATCCAGGGCTATACGATCGGCAAGACCGCCGAACTGGTCGAGGATGATTTCATCGGCACCGTCTTCCCGCATCCGACGCTTAGCGAGACGATGCACGAGGGCGTGCTCGCGGCGTTTGGGCGGCCGCTGCATATCTGATACCATGATCCTCCCCGTCGCGTAGCGATGGGGAGGGGGACCGCTCGCCAAAGGCGAGTGGTGGAGGGGCCCCTCCGTCGGCCCCTGCGGGGCCGCCACCTCCCCATGACTGCGCCACAGGGAGGATTTTTTTGCTTCGACGTTCAAGCTTTCCCGCCATTGCAGCGGCACTCATCCTCGCCGTGGTCCTGCTCGGCTTCGCCGTCGGCGCGGGCTGGACCGAGGCAGCCGACTGGCAAATCTCGCACAGTCTGGCGATCCGCGTAGACGAAAGCAGCCCGGCGTTCATCGCCTTCATGCAAGGCGCGAGCTGGATCGGCGGCGGCACGCCGCGCTGGATCATCGTCATCCTCCTCTGCGGGCTCGTGTGGCGCTGGTGCGGCCCGCGCTGCGCAGTCGCGCTTGGCGGCGCGTCGCTGCTGTCGAACCTCGCGTCGAGCCTGCTCAAGCTCGGCTTCGGCCGCACGCGTCCCGGCCTGATCGATCACCTCGACCATCAGACGAGTTTTTCCTACCCCAGCGGCCATGCGACGAGCGCCGCGGTGGTCTATCTGCTTCTCGCCTGGCTCGCGCCCCCGCGCTGGCGGCCCGTCGCCTGGGCGCTTGCCGCCACCATGATCTTGCTCAACGGCTTTTCGCGCATCATGCTCGGAGTTCACTGGGCAAGCGATATCGCCGGCGGCACGATCCTGGGCACGGCCTTCGCGCTGCTCGGCGCCTGGTGGGCGGCGCGGCCAAGCCCAGGGTCCTGACCCTAAGGTTATCGTAAGTTTTCCGGGTTACCACCGCTGATAGGCAGCGGGGGGTGTTCATGCGTTTTATCAGCGGCTTGTTCAGCTGGGCCTTCGCGCTCATCCCGACCGCCTACATCGGCGGTCTCATTTGGTATTTCTCGGGCGTGGGCGGCAATTCGGCCGAGGGCGTGGTCGCCGTCGGCCTTGGTCCAACGGTCATCGGCCTGATCGTCGTCGGGCTGATCCTGACCGCGCCGCTGATCGTAAGGCTCATCCGCGCGCTTAGCGGCGCGAACAAGGTGCCGGGCGCCCGCGCCGACGCTGTCGGAGAGCCCACCGGCGAGACGCACGGATTCGACGCCGACGCCGCCTTCGCCAATTATATGCGGGGACGCGACAGTGCGCCGCCGCCGCCGATCGCGTCCGATGTCGTGGAAGGCGACTTGCGCCCCTTCGGTCAGCGTCCAGGCGACTTCGGCCGCAAGACGGTCTGATCCGGGGCGCTTTCGCGGCGACCGGTAAGGCAAAAGCGCCGGGCATGAAAATTCCGCTGTCCTAATAAGTCCTGTTTTGCCATCCCGTTTACGGGGCATCCACAACAGGCGGACAGGATATGCAATCGCGAATGAAGTTCGGCAGTTTTCTGCGGGGAATCGCTTTGGGATCGACGGCGCTATTTGCCGCTTCGATCACATCTGCGCAGGCGCAGGACGGCAGCGGCCAGACGGTCATTACCGCCGCGCGCTACGTCGATGTTCTGACCGGCAAGCTGGTCGAGTTCCCCGCGATCTTCGTTGGCAGCGACGGCCGCATCACCAACATCGCCGACGCGCGCACGGTGCGTTGGGGATCGGGCGTCAAGCATATCGATCTCGGCCGGAAGACGCTGCTTCCGGGGCTGATCGACATGCACGTCCACCTCGACGGCCCTGCCGACATCGGCGGCTATCGCGGGCTCGAATTTACCGACAGTTTCTGGGGCATGACGGCTGTCAAGGACGGGCGCGACATGCTCGATGCCGGGTTCACGACGGTTCGCAACGTCGGGTCGGACAACCGCAACGACATCGGGCTCAAGCAGGCGATCGACGCCGGCTATGCGGTCGGACCGCGCATCGTGCCCGCGGGCTATGCGCTCGGGGCGACGGGCGGGCATTGCGACAGCACCTATCTGCCGCCGAGCCTCGAAAAGAAGGATGGCAAGGAAGAGGGGATCGGCGATACGCCCGACGAGCTGCGCTATCAGGTCCGCCGCCAGCGCAAGTTCGGTGCCGAGGTGATCAAGGTCTGTGCGACCGGCGGCGTCTTCTCGCGCAACACCGAACCGGGGCAGTTGCAGGTGTCCGAGCGCGAACTGGCGGCCATCGCCGACGAGGCGCACCAGTGGGGCCTGCGCGTCGCCGCCCATGCGCATGGCGCTGCGGGCATTCGCGCGGCGATCGCCGCCGGGATCGACACGATCGAGCATGTCAGCCTGCTCGACGACGAGGGCATCCGCATGGCGCTGGCGCGCAAGCAGCCGGTGTGGTTCTCGATGGATATCTACAACACCGAATATACCCAGTCCGAGGGCGCGAAAAATGGCGTGCTCGAGGATAATCTGCGCAAGGACCGCGAGATTGCGCAGATCCAGCGCGACAATTTCCGCAAGGCGGTGAAGGCCGGAGTGCGGATGACCTTCGCCTCCGACGCTGGCGTCATGCCGCATGGCGACGTCGGCAAGCAGTTCCGGGTGATGGTCGAATATGGCATGACCCCGCTGCAGGCGATCCAGGCGGCGACGAAGAATGGCGCCGAGGCGCTGGGGCGCGAAAAGGATGTCGG
The DNA here is from genome assembly GCA_013821905.1 of Sphingopyxis sp. Lineage (GTDB taxonomy): Bacteria > Pseudomonadota > Alphaproteobacteria > Sphingomonadales > Sphingomonadaceae > Sphingopyxis. Next base: position 16,364 of record PNJO01000052.1, read on the forward strand.
GGCGATCGCGGTGGGCCGCTATGCCGATATCGTCGCGGTCGACGGCGATCCGCTCGCCGACGTGCGCCAGCTTGAAAGCGTCGATGCGGTGGTGAAGGGCGGGGTGCTGGTGAAGGGCGAATAGGCCCTTACACCACCAGCCGGTCGATCAGCGCCTCGCGCATGTCGGGGGTGAAATTCAGCACGGCCTCGGCATAGCCCGGCACGTCGCCATGGTCGCGTCGCACCGTTGCCAGCGCGGCGTCAAGATAGGCGGGATTGACCGACATCAGCGCGCGGATCGCGTCGTCGTGGATCTCGGCGCCGTAGCGCGAGCGGATATGCGCCGCGCCCTGCGCGATGCGTTCCTCGATCTTGCCCGCGGTGTTGGTGAGCAGATAATCCTGCATCAGATCGTCCTCGTGGACGCCGAGCAGCCGGTGGACGATCGCGACCGCAAAGCCCGTGCGATCCTTGCCGGCGACGCAGTGGACGAGGCTCGGCGCGTCATACTCGGCGAGCGCGGAAAGGTAGAGCCGCAGCGTCGCGACGAGCGCGGGGCGATAGGGCATGCCGGCATAGGTATCGATCATCCGCTCGCGCGCCGTCTCGACGTCGATCGTGCCGCCCGCGGCCTGCAAATGCGGCGCGAGCCCGGCGGTGATGCCGCCCGCGAACAGGACGCGCGCCGAAAAGCTCTCGCTGCGCCGGCACGGGTGCATCTCGCGCTCGTCGTCGCCGCGCAGGTCGATCACCGTTTCGAGCCCGAGCGCGTCGAGCGCGTCGAGGTCGTCGTCGGTCGCCGCCTCGTGGTGCGCGGAGCGCCACAGCATCGCGTCGCGCAGCCGTCCATTGCCGTCGACGGCATAGCCGCCATAGTCGCGGAAATTATGGACGCCGGACAGCGGCAGGACGCGCTCGGCAAGCATGGTCATTCTCCTGTAAACACGGGGGGACGCTTTTCGACGAACGCATTGATCGCCTCGCGGTTATCCGCGGTCTCGTGGACGATTGCCTGATAGGCTGCGCTCAGTTCCAAAATATCGCTCATCCGGCTGTGCTGCGCCTCGCGCAGCAAACGCTTCGTCAGGCGCAGCGCCCGGGGCGGGTTGCAGACGATCCGCTCGGCGATGGCGATCGCCCGGTCGAGCAGTTCCGCATCGGGCACGACGTCCGTGACCAGACCATATTCCTTTGCCTGCGCTGCGTCAAAGCGGTCGCCGGTCAGGAAGAGTTCGGCGGCCCGCGGATAGCCGAGGATCTTCTGAAGCAACCATGCGCCGCCGTCGCCGGGGACGATGCCGACCTTGATGAAGCTGCACGCGAATTTCGCGCTTTCGGCGGCGATGCGGATGTCGCAGGTGCAGGCCAGATCGGCGCCGAGGCCGATGGCATGGCCGTTGACCGCCGCGATCATCGGCACTTCGCAGTCCATCAGCGCGCGGATCACCGCCTGCACACCCTTGCGATAATTGGCGCGGGTGGAATCGGGCTGGTCGAGCACGCCGATGCCGGTGCGGTCCTGCATCCCCTTGAGGTTGCCGCCTGCGCTGAACGCCTTGCCGCTG
>PNJO01000053.1 GCA_013821905.1 Sphingopyxis sp.
ATATCTTCTCTATGCTTTGCCCAAAAGCGCGGGCCCCGACAAGGAAATCATGGCATTTGTCGGCCGGAAGCGTTAGTCGCGCGGGCCATGGATTCCAAGCACAACCAACCGGACGGGCAACCTGCCTCCTACACTTATGCAGAGGCCGGCGTCTCGATCGAGACCGGCAATGCGCTGGTCCGTGCCATCGCCCCGCTCGCCCGAGCGACGCGCCGCGCCGGCGCCGACGCCGACCTCGGCGGGTTCGGCGGTTTCTTCGACCTGAAGGCAGCGGGGTTCAGCGACCCGCTGCTCGTCGCGGCGAACGACGGCGTCGGCACCAAGCTGAAGCTCGCGATCGAATCGGGCAAGCATGACGGCGTCGGCATCGACCTCGTCGCGATGTGCGCCAACGATCTGATCGTCCAGGGCGCCGAACCTCTGTTTTTCCTCGACTATTATGCGACGGGCAAGCTCGACAACGCGGTCGCGACCGACGTCGTCGCGAGCATCGCCGAAGGTTGCAAGCAGGCCGGCTGCGCGCTGATCGGCGGCGAGACCGCCGAAATGCCGGGCATGTATTCGGACGGCGACTATGACCTTGCCGGCTTCTGCGTCGGAGCGGTCGAGCGCGACCAGGTGCTGACCGCCGACAAGGTGGCGGCGGGCGACGCGATTCTCGGCCTCGCCTCGTCGGGGGTGCATTCGAATGGTTTTTCGCTCGTGCGCCGCCTCGCGGCCGACAAGGGCTGGAAGCTCGACCGCCCGGCGCTGTTCGACCAGAATATCCTGCTGATCGACGCGCTGATGGCGCCGACGCGCATCTATGTGAAGAGCCTGCTCCCGCTGGTGAAGACCGGCAAGATCCACGCGCTCGCGCACATCACTGGCGGCGGTCTGCTCGAGAATATCCCGCGCGTGCTGCCGAAGACGCTGCACGCGCATGTCGATGCCGACGCGTGGGACCAGCCGCGGCTGATGGCCTTCCTGCAGGCGCAGGGCAATATCGAGCCCGAGGAAATGGCGCGCACCTTCAATTGCGGGATCGGCATGGCGGTCGTCGTGGCGGAAGCCGACGTCGCCGATGTCAGTGCGGCGCTGGAAGCGGCGGGCGAGACGGTGTTCCGGATCGGGCATATCGGCGAAGGGCCGAAGGGCTGCACGGTCAGCGGCGGGACCGGGACGTGGAGCGCGCGCGAAGCGTGGAGCGCCACGCATAATGGCTAAGGCCATAAAGTCCCCCTCCCGCTTGCGGGAGGGGTTAGGGGAGGGCCTGTTTCGGTGCATCCCCGATCGACATGCCCTCCCCCGCCCCCTCCCCCTCCCGCAAGCGGGAGGGGAGAAGTGAAAGCGCGCGTCGCCGTCCTGATCTCGGGCGCCGGGACCAATATGGCGGCGCTGCTCTATGCCGCGAAGGCCGCGGACTGCCCCTATGAGCTGGTGCTCGTCGCGAGCAACGATCCCGACGCGCCGGGGCTCGCCGTCGCTGCGGCCGAGGGCATCGCGACGTGGAGCCGGTCGCACAAGGGCCTCGGCCGCGACGCCTTCGATGCGCTGGTCGATGCGCAATTGCGCGAGGCGGGCGCCGAGTTCGTCGCGCTGGCGGGCTATATGCGCATTTTGAGCGACGCGTTCGTCGCGCGCTGGGCGGGCCGGATGGTCAATATCCACCCCAGCCTGCTCCCGCTTTACAAGGGGCTGAACACCCACCAGCAGGCCATCGACGCGGGCGACAAATTCGGCGGGTGCAGCGTGCATATCGTGACCGCGGGGGTCGACGACGGGCCGGTGCTGGCGCAGACGCCGGTGGCGATCGTCGCCGGCGATACGGTCGAGACGCTGGCTGCGCGGGTGCGTTTTGCCGAGCATCAGCTCTATCCCGCGACCCTCGCCGCCTTCGTGACGCGCGAGCGCTCGCCCGACTATCTGCGCGGCAAGGTGCGCGAGCTCGCGCTGGCGCTGCCCGAGGCCGACGAGGTGACCTCGCACGGCATGCCGTGCTTCGGGATCGTGAAGGGCAAAAAATTCGCCTATTTCACCGAGGATCATCATGGCGACGGCAAGATCGCGATCCTCGTGAAGATCAGCGGCGCCGACGAGCAGGCAGCCTTGATCGAGCTCGACGAGGAGCGTTATTACCGCCCCGCCTATTTCGGCGATGGCTGGATCGGCATTCGCCTCGACCTTGGCGACACCGACTGGGATGCGATCGGCGAGTGGCTGCGCAAGAGCTGGCTCGCGGTGGCACCGAAGAAGCTCGCCGGACTGATGGGGGTGGCGGAGGAGTTCTGACGATGGCGCGTTTGTTCGCTTGTCTGTTGATCCTGTTGCTTGGCGGCTGCGGAATGGCCGTTTCCGAAAAACCGATGTTTACCGCCGCCGATACGGCGGGGGCGCCGATCCTAGCCGATGGCGTCTGGCTGATGAAAGACGATCCCGCCTGCCGCGTCGACGTCGCCCTGCCCGTGTCGCGCTGGCCCGCCTGTGCCAGTTGGGTGGAGCATCGCGATGGCCAGTGGTCCGAACCGTCGGGCGGAACCATGCCGGCGATCAAGCCGCTCGAAAACGATATCCTGTTCGTCGGCGGCAAGATCGGGCTGATGCAGGTCGGCTTCAACGACGGCGGGACCGAGTGGGACGGTCCGACCTATATGTTCATGGCGTTCGATAATCCGGCGGGTGGCGGCAAGCTCAAGTCCATCGCATTATGGCCCGTCATGTGCGGCACGATGATCGATTACAAGGGCGCGGCCGAACAGCGGAATGCGATGCCCGTCGTGAAACAGCGCTTTCCGGGGTTCGACGAGAAATGCCGTCCGGCGTCGCAGGACGTGCTGCGCGCCGCCGCCGCCCCGAGCCGTCCGCATCCGTCGAAAATGCTGCGGTTCCGATGGGTTCGCGAGCGTCTCGACTAACGGCATTATGAACGAAAAAGGCCGCCGGATCGCTCCGGCGGCCTCTTCGGTTCAACTATGCCCTGGGGCTTAGCCGACGATTTCTTCGGGCTTGAAGAAATAGGCGATTTCGATCGCGGCGTTCTCGTCGCTGTCAGAGCCGTGAACCGTGTTCGCCTCGATGCTCTCGGCCAGTTCCTTGCGGATCGTGCCCGGCTCGGCGTTTTCGGGGTTGGTCGCGCCCATGATGTCGCGATTGCGCTGCATGGCGTTTTCGCCTTCGAGCACCTGCACGACGACGGGACCCGAGGTCATGAATTCGACGAGTTCGCCGAAGAAGGGGCGTTCCTTGTGGACCGCGTAGAAGCCTTCGGCCTGTTCTCTGGTCATGTGGATGCGCTTCGAGGCGACGACGCGCAGGCCGGCGTCTTCGAGCATCTTGGTGACGGCGCCGGTGATGTTGCGACGCGTGGCGTCGGGCTTGATGATCGAAAAGGTGCGAGTGACCGCCATGGGGGAAGCTCCTGAGTTATTATTGTCTGCGATGCGCGCGCCTCTAGCCGCGCTTTTGCGCCGCCGCAAGCCATGCTATGTTCCGAAGCGGGTCGACATGGGGAGTGTGGGCCATGCTGGACGAACAATATGACGGAATGACGCGCCGCGCCTTTGCCGGATCGGCGCTTGCAGCCGCGTTCGCGCTGACGGGCGGAGCGGGAGCGGCGGAGACGATGCTGCGCCCGACAGCGCTCGGCGACCTTGGTCCTTTCTATCCGATCGAACGGCTTGCCGAGGAGGATGCCGACCTCACCTGGATCAAGGGCCATAAGAAGCGCGCCGCGGGCCATGTGATCGAAGTCAGCGGACGCGTGCTCGACCGGCATGGCAATCCGGTGCGGGGCGCAGTGCTCGAGGTCTGGCAGGCGAATGCGGTCGGCCGCTACGCACACCCCAACGACATCGCCAGGACGGCGATCGACCCCGATTTCCAGGGCTATGCCCAGATCCGCACCGGTGCGGGCGGCGACTGGCGGATCACAACGATCAAGCCCGCCGCCTATGACTCGCCGATCGGCCGGCGGACTCCGCACATCCATTTCGACGTGCGCGGCAGGAGCCAGCGGCTCGTCACCCAGATGTATTTTTCGGACGATGCGGCGAGCAACGCCGCCGATACGCTTTACAAGGGCCTCGGCGAATGGGCCGATACCGCGGTGGCGACACTCGAGATGCCGGCGAAATATCGCTGGGACGTCGTGTTGATGGACGGTTAGGGCCCTTCGGACCAGCGTCCGTTTTCGTCCTGTTTCCAGAAGCGGTTGTCGACATCCTCACGCGCCGCGAGCGTGCGCCACAACGCCCGGGCATCGTCGATGCGGCTGTTGTCGAAGAGCAGGAAAGTGCGTTCGAACCCCAGCGCCTCCTCGTGCCATTCTCCGTCGGCGAGCGCCAGAAAGGTCGCCTGGTTCGGCGGCGAAGGGTCGAGCGTACCCGCGATCAGGATCGGCTCGATCGCCTCGTCGGGCGAGCCCGCATTGCCGTGCGGCAGAAAGCTCGCGGGAGTCAGCGTCCACAAGGACGCGTCGATCGCCTGCCGCTGCATCGCGGGACCGGCGACCACCAGCAGGCGGTCGCCGGTGCCAAGAATGCGCGCCGCGATGGCCGGGAGCACCCGTTCGACCGGGTCGCGGGTCAGGCGGTAAAAGTCGACGCGGGGCATTGATTACAAGACCGGCGTCATTGCGAGCGAAGCGAAGCAATCTCCCGCCATCGGCCTTGTGCGGGGCGGACAGCTGGAGATTGCCGCGTCGCCTTCGGCTCCTCGCAATGACGAGGCGAAGGACATCAACCCTCGTGGTTGGCGGCGATATAGCGGTCGAGCAGACGCACGCCGTAGCCGGTCGCGCCCTTGCCATAGACCGGGCCGTCCTTGTCCGCCCACGCCATGCCCGCGATGTCGAGATGCGCCCAGGCGACGCCCTCGCCCACATAGCGCTTCAGGAACTGCGCCGCGGTGATCGAGCCGCCTTCGCGCGGACCGACATTCTTCATGTCGGCGATCGGGCTGTCGATCAGCTTGTCATAGGCAGGCGACAGCGGGAAACGCCACAGCTTGTTGTTGCTGGCCTCGCCCGCCGCGATCAGGTCGGCGGCGAGCTGGTCATCGTTGGAGAAGATGCCGGCATATTCATGCCCCAGCGAAATCACCATCGCGCCGGTGAGCGTCGCGAGGTCGACGATCACCTTCGGACTATAGGCTTTTTGTGCCCAGCTGATCGCGTCGCAGAGGACGAGACGGCCCTCTGCGTCGGTGTTGAGCACCTCGACCGTCTGGCCCGACATGCTGGTGACGATGTCGCCGGGGCGCATCGCATTGCCGTCGGGCATATTTTCGACGAGGCCGACGACGCCGACGACATTCGCCTTCGCCTTGCGGCCGGCGATCGCCTTGATCGCGCCCGCGACAGCGCCCGCGCCGCCCATGTCCCACTTCATCATGTCCATGCCTGCGGCGGGCTTGATGCTGATGCCGCCGGTGTCGAAGGTCACGCCCTTGCCGATAAAGACGACGGGCGCGTCGCCCGGATTGCCGCCGTTCCAGCGCATCGCGAGCAGGCGCGGCGGGCGCGTCGAACCCTGTGCAACGCCGAGCAGCGCGCCCATTCCGAGCGCCTTCATCTGGCGTTCGTCGAGAATTTCGAGCTCGACGCCCAGGTCGGCGAGATGCTGGCAGCGCTCGACGAAGCTTTCGGGGTAGAGGATGTTCGGCGGCTCGGCGACGAGCGTCTGGGTCAGCGCGACGCCGTCGGCAACCGCCGAATAGCTGCCCCAGCGCGCCGACAGGTCACCCGCGGGCGAAGCGATGACGATTGTTGCGAGGCTGGGCTTCGCCGTGTCGGCGAGCCGCGTGCGATACGTGTCGAGGCGCCAGTTGCGCAGGCGCGCGCCCATCGCAAAGGCAAGGATGTCATCCTCGTCGCTCTGCCCCGCGCTGGCGAAATCGACATGGACGCTGGTCACGCCGCTCGTCTGCAGCCGCGCGACGAGCGCCGCGCCGGCGCGCTCGATATCCTGTTCGCTGCCCTCGCCAAGGCCGACGAGCAGCAGGCGCTTCGCCTGCTCGCCGTCGATCGCAGCGGTCTCGGCAATCGCACCCGCGGCGCCGTCGAAGCGCGCCTGCGTCGCCGCGGCGCCGAGCAGCGCGCCGAGCGCGCCCGCTTCGCCCTTGCGGACCGGAAAAGCGACGACGTCGGCAGACGCGTCGATTTGCGCGACAAACTGAATGTCCATGCCTTAACTTTCTTATGCGATGATTGATTGGAACGTGGCGGACCGATAGGGGTTTCGCTTGCGAGTTGCAAAAACAAAGCAGATGACCCGTCCGGGTGGACACAAGATAAGGCGTGGGACAAAGATATCAAATGAGCTGGGCTTTGTTCCATCGGTCCACGCGTGCACGCCCCCTGTGGCTCGTGACCGCGAGCGGCATCGCGTTGATGGCATGCCCCGTCGCGGCGCAGCAGACCGTCGAACCGCCGCGCATCGAGGCGCCCGCCGGCTCGCCCGACCTGCAGGACCGCGACGCCGGCGCCGCCGTTACCGATGCGCCCGCGACGCAGGGTGAAGAGCAGGTCGGCTTTGCCGCCGACAATCTCAACTACGACAGCGACACGGACATCGTCGTCGCCGAAGGCAACGTCCAGATGAACCGCGAAGCGATCGAGATGCGCGCGGACAAGGTGACGTGGAACCGCAACACCGGCGAGGTCGTCGCCGAGGGCAATGTCGCGGTCAAGAATCCCGAAGGCGACACGGCCTATGGCGACCGCATCGTCCTGACCGACACGCTGCGCGACGGCGTCGTCGAAAATATGCTCGTCGTGCTCGACAATGGCTCGCGGCTCGCGGCGATGAAGGGCACGCGCTTCGACAACGGCAATATCGAGTTGGAAAACGCCGCCTATACCCCCTGCCCCGTCGAGGATGATTCGGGCTGCCCGAAAAATCCGAGCTGGCAGATCCGCGCGGTGCGCGTGACCTATGACCGCGCGAAGAACAAGGTGAAATACAAGGGCGCGCGGGTCGAGATTTTCGGCCTGCCGCTGATCCCGCTGCCGGGGCTCAGCCATCCGGCGAACCAGGAAGCTGGCAGCGGGCTGCTCGTCCCCGAAATCCGGCTCGATCGCACCAACGGCTTCGAGATCGCGGTCCCCTATTATCTGCGCCTCGCGCCCGACCGCGACATCACGATCACGCCGCACCTCTACACCAGCTCGGCGCCGATGATCGAAGGCGAGTTTCGCGCGCTGACCGATATCGGGTCGTTCCGCATCAACGGCTATGCGACGCACAGCGCCGTCGTTCCCGTGTCGGGGCAGGTGATCGACCCGAACCGCCAGTTCCGCGGCTATCTGGAAAGCGCGGGCAAGTTTCAGTTCAGCCCGAAATGGAGCTTCTCCTATTCGGGGCGCATCACCACCGACCGCACCTTCATGCGGCGCTACGACATCAGCCGCGACGACCGGCTGCGCTCGACCTTCGAGCTCGAACGCATCGGCGGCAACTCCTATCTGTCGATCGCCGGCTGGGCGACGCAGACGCTGCGCGTCAACGATATCCAGGGGCAGCAACCGGTGGCGCTGCCGATCATCGACTATCGCCAGCGGCTCGCCGATCCGGTGCTCGGCGGCCAGATCGAGCTCCAGCTCAACACGCTCGCCATCGGCCGCACCGCCGGGCAGGACACGCAGCGCGCCTTTGCCGGCGTTCGCTGGGACCTGCGCGGGCTGACGCGGCTCGGCCAGGAAGTGACGCTGACCGCGCTCGTGCGCGGCGACATCTATCACAGCGACGAAAACCTGCTGACCGCGGTGCCGGGCTATCGCGGCAAGTCGGGCTGGGAAGGGCGCGGGATCGCCGCCGTCGCCGCCGACATGCGCTGGCCCTTCGTCGGCGAATTCCTCGGCGGCACCCAGACGCTGACGCCCCGCGTCCAGATCGTCGCGACGCCGCAGCTCAAGAATCTCGACATTCCGAACGAGGATTCGCGCGCCTTCGATCTCGAGGACAGCAACCTCTTCGCGATCAACCGCTTCTCCGGCTACGACCGGTTCGAGGACGGCGCGCGCATCACTTATGGCGTCGAATGGAATTTCAGCCGCCCCGGCTTCACCGTCAACAGCATCGTCGGGCAGAGCTATCGCCTGTCGGACAAGCCCAGCCTGTTCCCCGACGGCACCGGGCTGACCGACCGCACCTCCGACATCGTCGGCCGCACGACGGTCGCCTACAAGGATTTCCTGCGCCTCACCCACCGTTTCCGGCTCGACAAGGACAGTCTGGCGGTTCGCCGGAACGAGATCGACGCGACGATCGGCAGCCGCTCGACCTATGCCGTGCTCGGCTATTCGCGCCTGAACCGCGACATATTGCTGCTCGGCGAAGATTTGCAGGACCGCGAGGAAGCGCGCGTCGGAGGGCGCATCGCGGTCGCGAAAAACTGGTCGATGTTCGGCTCGGCGATCGTCGATCTGACCAGCCGCGGCGACGATCCGCTGGGGCTGGCCGACGGTTTCGAGCCGATTCGGCACCGGCTGGGTATCGCTTATGACGACGAATGCCTGTCGATCGCGCTGACCTGGCGCCGCGACTATATCGACACCGGCGATGCGCGGCGCGGCAACAGCTTTTCCTTCCGCATCGCTTTCAGAAACCTCGGCTTCTGATCCATTCCGCTCAGCCTGCGTTCAGCGTCGGCGCCCTATGCACAGGACAAAGGGGTCCGAACGGCGGATTGCGCTGGACCATCGGGCGTGTCCGCTGATACGGAGCGTCCACCAATTCTCGAATAGGGTAGCGATGACCAAATTTTCGACCATGACCGGCCTGATCGCCTTGGCTGCCGTCGGCGTGACCCCGGTGCTGGCCCAGACCGTCAGCGACAATGAAGTGCCGACGACCAGCCTCAATATTCCCGGCAACGTCCAGATCTATGGCGACGCCAAGCCCAATGTCTATCGCCCGTCGGCGACGGTGAACGGCGAGATCATCACCGCGACCGACATCGAACAGCGCATGGCGCTGATCCGCATCGCGAACAACAATGTCGAACTGCCGCCCGAGGAAGTGCAGCGCCTGCGCCAGCAGGTGTTCAGCAACCTGATCGACGAAAAGCTGCAGATCCAGGAAGCGCGCGCGGCGGAGATCGAAATCGATGAAAAGCTGATCGACGATCAATATGCCCGCCTCGCGACGCGTTTCCGCCAGTCGCCGTCCGATTTTTCGGCCTATCTGACGTCGAAGGGTTCGTCGGCCGCGGCGGTGAAGCAGCAGATCCGCGGCGAATTCGCCTGGGATCGCCTGCTGTCGCGCAACATCCAGTCGACGACCAACGTGTCGACCGAAGAGGTCGCGTCGGTCGTCCAGCGCATGAACGAAGCCAAGGGCCAGGACGAATTCCACCTCGGCGAAATCTATATGTCGGCAACCCCCGAAAATGCAGCGGCGGTCGTCGAGAATGCGCGCAAGATCATCCAGGCGCTGCAGGCCGGCGGCAGCTTCGCCGCCTATGCGCGCCAGTTCTCGGAAGCGTCGACCGCGGTCGTCGGCGGCGATCTTGGCTGGGTGCGCCCGGGCCAGCTGCCCGCGTCGATGGCCGATGCCGCAGCGGGCATGCAGCCCGGCCAGCTCGTCGGCCCGATCGAGGTTCCCGGCGGTCTGTCGATCATGCTGATGATCGACCGGCGCCAGGTGCTGACGGCCGATCCGCGCGACGCGCTCCTCAGCCTCAAGCAGATTTCGCTCGACTTCCCCGCGGGGACGACGCCCGAAAAAGCGAACGAACTCGCCGGCAAATTCGCCGAAGCGACGCGGGCGATCGCCGGTTGCGGCGCCGCCGACGCGGTCGCGCAACAGCTCGGCGCCTCGGTCGTGTCGCGCGACAATATCGAGATGCGCGCACTGCCCGGCCCGCTACAGTCGACGCTGACGACGCTGCAGATCGGCCAGACCACGCAGCCCTTCGGTTCGCAGAACGAAGGGATCAGCGTCCTCGTGCTGTGCGGCCGCGACATGCCGCAGACCGCGACCGCCCCCGATGTCGAGCAGATCGAAGCCCGGCTGCTCGAGGAAAAGGTCAACAAGCGCGCCCAGCGCTATCTGCGCGACCTGCGCCGCGACGCGGTGATCGAATATAGCTGATCCGATGTCCGATCCCAGTCACAGACGCCCGATCGCGGTCACCATGGGTGACCCGGCGGGCGTCGGTCCGGAGGTCGCTGCGCGCGCGTGGGCCGCGCGGCTTCAACATGACCTGCCCCCCTTTGTGGCCATCGGAGATGTCGCCGCGATCGAAGCCGTCTGGGATGGCCCGGTCGCGCGCATCGGCGACATGGACGAGGCGGTCGCCGCCTTCGACGGCGCGCTGCCTGTCTGGCATCTGGAGGACAGCGGTCCGCTGACCCCCGGCATCCCGACCCCGGCGGGCGCGACCTGCGCCCTGCATACCCTCGAAACCGGCATCGGGCTGACGCGCAACCTCGCGAGCCCGGCGCTGGTCACCGGCCCGGTGTCGAAACATGCGCTGCACGGTATCGGCTATACCCACCCCGGCCAGACCGAGTTCATCGCCGAGCGTTGCGGCGTCACCGCCACCAATGCGGTGATGATGCTCGCGGGGCCAAGCCTGCGCGTCGTGCCGCTGACCGTGCACATCCCGCTCGCCGAAGTGCCCGAGCGGCTGACCGTCGAACTGATCGTCGCCAAGGCGCGCATCGTCGCGCGCGGGCTGTCGCGCGATTTCGGCATCGCCGCGCCGCGGCTCGCGATCGCGGGGCTCAACCCCCACGCCGGCGAAAGCGGCCAGCTCGGTAGCGAGGAAATCCGCGTCATCGCGCCGGCGGTTGCCCAGCTCGCGGCCGAAGGCATCGCGATCGACGGCCCGCTCGCCGCCGATGCGCTGTTCGCGCCGGGCATTCGCGACCAATATGACGCGATCCTCTGCGCCTATCACGACCAGGCGCTGGCGCCGTTCAAGGCGCTGCATTTTCACGACGGCGTCAATCTGACGCTCGGGCTGCCGATCATCCGCACTTCGCCCGACCATGGCACCGCGTTCAACATCGCCGGACAGGGCAAGGCCGATCCCGGACCGACGATCGCGGCGATCGCGATGGCGGCGCGCATGGCGGCGGCGCGCGAACGCAGCTTCGCACCCGCCAAGTGAGGATCGAGCCCAAGGTTCCGCTGCCCCCGCTGCGCGAGACGGTGCGCACGCATGGCCTGTCGGCGAGCAAGGCTCTGGGGCAGAATTTCCTGTTCGACGAACAATTGCTCGACCGGATCGCCACGCTGCCCGGCGACCTCGACGGCGCGACGGTGTTCGAGGTCGGCCCGGGTCCGGGCGGGCTGACGCGCGCGCTGCTCCGCGCCGGCGCCAGGGTGATCGCGGTCGAGCGCGACGACCGCTGTCTGCCGCTGCTCGCCGAACTCGGTGACGCGTTCGACGGGCGGCTGACCGTGATCGCCGACGATGCGATGGCGGTCGACGTCGACGCGCTGACCGGCGGCGCGCCCTATCATATCGTCGCAAACCTGCCCTATAATGTCGGCACGGCGCTGTTCACCCGCTGGCTCGAACCCGCCGCCTGGCCGCCGCGCTGGCTGTCGCTGACCCTGATGTTCCAGCTCGAGGTTGCCGAACGCATCGTCGCGCCGGTCGACACCTCGGCCTACGGCCGGCTCGCGGTGCTCGCGCAGTGGCGCACACAGGCGAAGATCGCGATGAAGGTCCACCGCTCGGCCTTCACCCCGCCGCCGAAGGTCATGTCGGCAATCGTGCATGTGACGCCCGGCGAACAGCCCGAGGGCGTCGATCCGCGCCTCCTGTCGCGCCTCACCGAAAGGGGTTTCGGCCAGCGCCGCAAGATGCTGCGCCAGAGCCTGAAGGGCGTGCCAGGCGCGGTCGACGCGCTGGAAGCATTGGGCATCGACCCGACGCGACGCGCCGAGACGGTCAGCGTCGCCGAATGGGTCGCACTGGCACGGGCGCTGGGCGCCTGATCAATTCTGGCTCGTGGTCACCACTGGCTTGGGGATGATTGCCTCGGCCGCGACGACCTTTTTCTCGGCGCTCATGTGGATCGTCTTTTCGAGCGCGGCGACCTGCGGGCATTTTTCGGCGCAGACGCGTTTCGCCTCGGCCAGCTTCTCGCGCGCCAGTTCGAGCGCGCCCTTGTCGGCGAGCGCCTCGCCCTGCCCCGTCAGCGCGACGACGTCGTTGGGTTCGAGCAGCAGCGCCTCGCGATAGAAACCGATCGCCTTGCCCGGCAGGCCCTGCGCGCGCGCGACCTGCGCCAGCGCGATGATCGCCGAGCGGTTGCGCGGATCGGCGGCGAGCGCCGATTCATAATAGTCGATGGCAAGGTTGAGGTCGCCGGCTTCCTGCGCCTGCTGGCCTTCGTGCTGGAGCGCGATCGAACGCGGAAGAATGTCGGAATCGGCGCGCTGGGCATCGGATGCGGTCGGCAGACTGGCCAGAACAAGACCGGCACCAATGGCCAGAAAACTGATGCGCATCGCATTCTCCCATCGCTGTATTGCGGGGGATGCTAACATGGCGGTGTCAGCCGTGCGAGGAAAAATCCGTCGCAACCGTCGTGGGCCGGAGTCAGCAGAAAGCCCGCGCCCGCGGCGCGCCCGATGCCTGCCGGAAGATAGCCGGCGTCGGCCGTCCAGCCCGGATGCCGGTTCAGAAAATCGTCCACCTGTGCCCGCCCCTCGCGTGCGATGATCGAACAGACAGCATAGAGGAGTTTGCCGCCCGGCGCCACAAGATCGGCGCCGATATCGATGAGCTTCGCCTGGTCGGCAAGATGGCGTTCGAGGCGCGCCGGCGTCAGCCGCCAGCGCAGTTCGGGGCTGCGCCGCCAGGTGCCGCTGCCCGAACAGGGGGCGTCGACGAAGACGCGCGCCGCCCTGCCCTGCCAGTCGGCGAGCATCGCGCTTTCCTGTCCCGGATCGAGCAGCCGCGTTTCGATGCGCGTCGCCCCCGCGCGGTCGGCGCGCGGCGCAAGCTGCTGCAGGCGCGCGCGGTTGGTGTCGCAGGCCAGGATATCGGCCCCGTCGCCGGTCAGCGAAGCGATGGCGAGCGTCTTGCCCCCGCCGCCCGCGCACAGATCGACGATCGCCTGCCCCGGCGCAGCATCGAGCGCCGCCGACGCATATTGGCTCGCGGCGTCCTGCACCTCGAAACGGCCCTCGGCATAGGCGGGATGCTGGACCGCGGCGGTTTCGGGCGGCAGGCGCCAGCCATCGGGCGCGCCGGCGATCGCCTCACCCTCGGGAAAGAGCGCCGCGAGATCGTCGCGACCCGCCCGGATGCGGTTGGCGCGGAGGTCGAGCGACGCGCGCGCAAGCATCGCCTCCTGCTCATCCTTGCCCACCAGCGGATCGAACAGATCGACCAGCGCCGGCGCCGCGAGCCCGGTCTCGGCGCGCGGCTCATCGGCGGCGACCAGTGCGGGGCCATAGGGCGAACCATCGAACAGCGCCGCGAGCGCAGGCTGCGCATCGGCGAGCGCGAGCATCGCGGCTCGGCCCGACGCGGGCGCCGAGCGGACGGTGCGGATCGCATCATAGACATGCGCGCGGATCGCGCGGCGGTCCTTCGATCCGGCGTAGCGGCGCGCGCGCATCGCTTCGGCGAAGATCGCGTCGGCGGGCGCCCCGCCCTCGCGCGCGGCCGCCGCAATGGCGTCGAGAATCTCGATGGCGGCCTGGATGCGGGCGGCGGGGGTCATAAACTCGGCCTTCCTTCGACGTCATTGCGAGAAGCGCAGCGACGAAGCAATCTGCAGCCATCGCTGCGAACGGACGCTAGCCGGAGATGGCTTCGCTGCGCTCGCAATGACGTTTAGCCCGCCGGATAGTTGGGCGCCTCGCGCGTGATCGCGACGTCGTGGACATGGCTTTCGCGCAGGCCCGCGCCGGTGATGCGAACGAACCTGGCGCGCTCGCGGAAATCCTTGAGCGTGCGGCTGCCGGTATAACCCATCGCCGCCTTCACGCCGCCGACCATCTGATGGATGACGTCCTTCGCGGGGCCCTTGAAGGGCACCTGGCCCTCGATGCCTTCGGGGACCAGTTTCATCTGGTCCTTGATGTCCTGCTGGAAATAGCGGTCGGCGGAGCCGCGTGCCATCGCGCCGACGCTGCCCATGCCGCGGTAGCTCTTGTAGGTGCGGCCCTGATAGAGGAAGGTTTCGCCCGGCGCCTCGGCGGTGCCCGCGAGCATCGATCCGACCATCACGCTCGACGCGCCGGCAGCCAGCGCCTTGGCGATATCGCCCGAGGTGCGCAGGCCGCCGTCGGCGATCACCGGCACACCGAGCTTCGCCGCGGCCTCGACGCTGTCGAGGATCGCGGTGAGCTGCGGCACCCCGACGCCCGCGACGACGCGCGTCGTGCAGATCGAGCCCGGGCCGATGCCGACCTTCACGCCGTCGGCGCCCGCGTCGATCAGCGCCTTGGTCGCATCGCCGGTGGCGACATTGCCCGCGAGCACCTGCACGCGGTTCGACAATTTCTTGATGCGCTCGACCGTCACTCCGACGCCCTTGCTGTGACCGTGTGCGGTATCGACGACGATCAGATCGCACTCGGCCTCGAGCAAAGCCTCGGCGCGCTCGACGCCGCTGTCACCGGTGTTGGTCGCTGCGGCGACGCGCAGGCGGCCGCTGCCATCCTTGGTCGCGTCGGGGAAATTGACCGCCTTTTCCATGTCCTTGACCGTGATCAGGCCGATGCAGCGATAGTCGTCGTCGACGACGAGCAGCTTTTCGATACGGCGCTGGTGGAGCAGCTTGCGCGCCTCGTCCTGCCCGACGCCGGGGCGCACGGTCGCGAGATTGTCGGCGGTCATCAGTTCGCGCACCGGCTGGCCGGGATTGTCGGCAAAACGCACGTCGCGGTTGGTGAGGATGCCGACGAGCCTGCCGCCGGTTTCGACCACCGGAATGCCCGAGATCCGGTGCTGCGCCATCAGCGCGGTCGCATAGGAGAGCGGCGCGTCGGGGGTGATGGTGATCGGATTGACGATCATGCCGCTTTCGAAGCGCTTCACCTGCCGCACCGCCGCGGCCTGTTCCTCGACGGTCAGGTTGCGGTGGAGCACACCGATGCCGCCGATCTGCGCCATCAGGATCGCCATGTCGGCCTCGGTCACCGTATCCATCGCCGAGGAGAGGATCGGAATATTGAGCGTGATCTCGCTGGTGAGCTGGGTCGACAGATTGGCGTCCGACGGCAGGATGTCCGACGCGCCGGGCACCAGCAGCACGTCGTCGAAGGTCAGACCGGTGATGATTTCCATGGGTGCCACTTTCTGGTGCGGGCGGCGCCTGCCCCTGAAATCGGGGCGACACACGCGATTCGTTCGGTGGCGGCCCATGTAACCAGTCGGGGCCGCGCGCGCCAGTGGGGGGCGAACGAATATTTCGCGGGTTTGGCTGCCCGACGGGAAGCGGCGCGCAGCATCGCCAATGTAACCGGTTGCATTGCCCCGGCACGACCGTTAGACCCCCGCTCCATAACATAAGGCCGGGAAGGAAAAATACGGATGAGCCAGCCCCCGCAGGCACCTGCGACCGGACGATCGCCCGTGCGCGCTGCACTGGCATGGCTGGCGGCAGCGACCGCCCTTTCGGCGGTGCCGGCATCGGCGCGCGACGATGTGACGCACCGGGTCTGCTCGCCCGACGCGCGGCTCTGCTTCGCGCTCACCACGGTGAACGAGATCCCGACCTATAGTGTCACGCGCGACGGCAAGCCGGTGATCGCGCCGTCGCGCCTCGGCTTCATGCTGCGCGGCGACGGCAAATTCGAGCATAGCACCGCGCTCGGCGAGGCCAGTTTCGCAGCAGCCGACACCCGCTGGGAGCAGCCGTGGGGCGAGAATCGCTGGGTCCGCGACCATTATCGCGAGATGCGCGTGCCGATCGTCGAACTGATCGGCGGCAAGCGGCGCATCGACCTGATTGCGCGCGTTTCCGACGACGGCGTCGGCTTTCGTTTCGCTTTCCCCGACCAGCCGCAACTCCGCGACGTGAAGATCGACGAGGAGCTGACCGAGTTCAACATCGCGGGCGAGGCCGAGGCCTGGTGGATCACCGCGGGCGAGTGGAACCGCTACGAATTTCTCTATCATCGCACCCCCGCGAGCGAGGTCGGCACCGCGCATTCGCCGATCAGCTTTCGCCGCGACGACGGGCTGCACATCGCGATCCACGAGGCGGCGCTGGTCGATTATTCGGCTTTCTGGCTGCAGCGGATCGACGGCCAGCGCTTTCGCGCCCGCCTGTCGCCCTCGTCCGACGGGTGGAAGGTGCGGCGCGCGGCCCCGTTCGAAACGCCGTGGCGGACGATCCTGATCGCCGACGATGCGCCGAAGCTCTATGCGGCGTCGGACATCATCCTCAATCTCAACGAGCCCAACAAGCTGGGCGACGTCAGCTGGGTCAGGCCGCAGAAATATATCGGCATCTGGTGGGCGATGCATCTCGACCAATGGAGCTGGAACAGCGGGCCGAAGCATGGCGCGACGACCGCGAACACGATCCGCTACATCGACTTCGCCGCCAGGCACGGCTTCGACGCGGTGCTGGTCGAGGGATGGAACAAGGGCTGGGACGGCAACTGGATCGGCGACCACGGCCGCAATTTCCGTTTCGCCGAGGCCTATCCCGACTTCGACATGGACAAGGTTGCGGCCCATGCGAAGGCGAAGGGCGTCGCCATCATGGGGCACCATGAGACCGCGGGCAATTCGGGGATCTATGCCGGGCAACTCGATGCAGCGATGGATTATTATGCCCGGCACGGCGTGCCGTCGGTGAAGACCGGCTATGTCGCCGACGCGGGCGGCGTGCTGCACAAGGATGCGGCGGGGAGCGAGATCTGGGACTGGCACGACGGGCAATGGCAGGTGCGCCACCATCTGGAGGTCGTGCTGGCGGCGGCGAAGCGGCGCATCGCGGTCAATACGCACGAGCCGGTCAAGGATACGGGCCTGCGCCGCACCTATCCCAACTGGGTCAGCCGCGAGGGCGCGCGCGGCATGGAATATCAGGCGTGGGGTGATGTGCCGAACCCGCCCGAGCATGAACCCAATCTCGTCTTCACGCGGATGCTGTCGGGGCCGATGGACTTCACCCCCGGCATCGTCAGCCTGACCGGCAAGGGCGGGCGCGAAATCCCGTCGACGCTGGCGCGGCAGCTCGCCAATTTCGTCGTC
>PNJO01000054.1 GCA_013821905.1 Sphingopyxis sp.
GCGTCCATGCCGGGATTGCTCATGGGCTGTTCCTCAGATCGGGTCGTAGGGGAAGACATGCGCCGACACCTCGTCGGCGCGCGCGAAGGCGGGGCGGAAGGCGGGGACGAGTTCGTCGGCGATCGCCTCGACGCTCCAGCCCTCGAGCTTCGCCATCGAACGCACCGGGCGCGGTTTCGAAAAGAGCAGGATTTCGTTCTTGCGGACGCTGAAAATCTGGTTCGTGACGTCCTTCGACAGGTCGGATGCCAGATAGGCGACGAGCGGCGCGATCTTGTCCGCCGACATCGACTGGAGGCGCTTGACGCGTTCCTGCTCGGCGGGCGTCGTTGCGGGGATCGACGAGGTCATGCGGCTCCACGCGAAGGGCGCGATGCAGTTCGAGCGCACCCCGACGCGCGCCATGTCGAGCGCGATCGACTGCGACAGCGCGACGACGCCGAGCTTGGCGGCCGAATAATTGGCCTGCCCGATATTGCCGATCAGGCCGCTGGTCGAGGTGAAGTGGATGAAGCTGCCCGACTGCTGCTCGCGGAAGTAGGGCGTTGCGGCCTTCGAGACGTTGAAGACGCCGGTCAGGTTGACCTCGATGACGCTCTTCCAGTCCTCGTAGCTCATCTTGTGCCAGATCGTGTCGCGGAGGATGCCGGCATTGTTCACGACGGCGTCGATGCGGCCGAACTTCGCGACCGCATCCTCGACGATGCCCGCGGCTTCCCGGGGGTCGGCGACGTTGCCGAAATTGGCGAGGGCTTTGCCGCCCGCGGCGACGATGTCGCCCGCGGTGGTCTCGGCCGGGGCGGCGTCGCCGCCGTCGCCCGCCTGTGCCACGCCCGGATCATTGACCACGACCGCTGCGCCCTCGCGCGCGCAGTAGAGCGCGAGTTCGCGCCCGATACCGCGCCCGGCTCCGGTGATCGCCACGACCTTTCCTGCAAGACTGCTGCTCACGCCGCTCTCTCCCGCGTCGATTCGTATCGATAGCGCGATAGGGGCTGCTTGGCATCATTTCAACATTCGGAATTGATTTTTCAACATTGTGAAATATGAGGGAGCGATGGCAACCCCGGTCCGTTCCGTTTCGCAGGGCTTTGCGATCCTCCGCCTGCTCGGCGGAGGGCGGCCGCTGACGCTGTCCGAGGTGGGGCGTGCCACGGGACTCAGCCCGTCGAGCGCGCTCAACCTGCTCCGGACCCTGGTCGCGGAGGGGGCCGTCGAGCGCGAGGCGGCGGGCAAGCGCTACCGATTGACCGCGGCGTGGAGTGGGGTCGAGGCGCTGCGCGGCGATGCGGGGCAGGCGCTGACCGAGCGCGCGCTGCCCGCGATGGAGCGTTTCGCGCGCGCATCGGGGGCGGCGGTCGGGCTGTGGAAGGTCGCGTCGCGCGACCGGATGCACCTCGTCGCGCATGTCGAGAGCAATGCCGATGTGCGGCTACGCCTCGCCGATGCACAGCGCCAGCCGCTCGGCGGCGGCGCGGCGGGGCGCGCGGTGGCGGCGGCGCAGGGGGTCGACGCGGCCGAACTGGCGCGGCGCTTTGCCGCGGTGCGCTGGCAGGCCGAACTCGGCTTTGCGGATTATGCCGAGCAGGTGCGGCAGGCGGCACGACAGGGCTTTGCGATCGACCGCGATTTTGCGCATCGCGGAATCTGGACGGTCGCGGTCGCGATTCCGGGTGTTGCGCCGGGTTATTGCCTGTCGGCGTCGATCTTTGCGGGGTCGCGAAGCGAGGCCGCGCTGGACGGGCTGGGCCGCGAATTATGCGCGCTGCGGGACGCCCTATTGCTCGGCGAATGAAACCGGTCGCTCGGCCGGGGTCAGCGTCTGATAGCGCCCGGCGAGCTGCGACAGGATCGACAGCGCGAGCGTTGCGGGATCGCGCGTCGCGGGGATGAGCCCGACCATGGTTTCGAGGCGGCGGAGCGACGCATCCGGGACACTCGTGGCGCGCAGCATCTCGACGCGGCTGTCCTGCGTGCGGCGGCTGCCGACCGCGCCGACGTAGAAAGCGGGCAGGGTGAGCGCGTGCGGGAGCAGCGCTTCCTCCCAGTCGCGGTCGTGGAAGAGGAAGAGGATCGCGGTCCATGCGTCGCTGGCGATCGCAGGGAGCGAGCTGCGCATCGTCAGCTCGGTCGCGCGGAGATTCCACTGTGCCAGGTCGGCGAGTGCGCGGCGGTCGGGGGTCCAGCTTTCGACTTTGGCGCCGAAAGATCGGGCGAGGCTGGCGAGCGCAGTCAGTTCCTCGCCCTGGCCGATGGCGACGACGCGGAGCGGCGGTGCGTAGGGACGCAGGAAGCTGTCGTCCCGCCAATGCGGGTGCGCGCTATCCGGGGCGAGCGCCGCACCGTCGCTCGACAGCCGCAGCGTTGCCGCCTCGCGCGCTTCGAGCCGCGACAATAATGCTGCAATGACCCGCTCGTCGGGATCGGGGGTGAAGAGCAGGTCGATGCCGCCGCCGCACGGCAAGCGGATGTCGAGATAGGGCGAACCCGCGCCATAGCGCACCAGCCGGGGGCGGCCCTCGGCGCGTATCTTCATCGCCTCGGCGACGATCGCCGCCTCGACGCAGCCGCCCGACAGCGAGCCGAGATAGCGCCCGTCGCTTGCGACCGCCATCTGCGCGCCGATCGCGCGCGGCGACGAGCCGATGATGTCGGTGAGCGTGACGAGCACGGTGCCGAGCCCTTCGCGGCTGCGCGCGGCGGCGAATTGCAATATGTCGATGGGCGAACTGGCTATCATTGCGGCACCATGCCGCGCGCGAGGAAGGGAGCCGATGCCATGATCGACGCCGGAAATGTCGCCGCAATCCTGCTTGCCGCGGGCCGTTCGGAACGGTTCGGGGGCGACGACAAGCTGATGGCGCTGCTGGACGGCGAGCCGCTGGCATTGCACGCGGCGCGGCGGATTGTCGAACTGGCGCCCGGCCGGCGCATCGCGGTGTGCCAAGGCGCCGACGGGCCGCTCGCCGCGCGGCTGGCGGCGCTGGGGTTCGAGATCGCCGTCAATCCGCATCCCGAGCGCGGCCTGTCGCAATCGCTGGCGTGCGGCGTGGCGGCGGCGGGCTCGGCGGAGGCGGCGCTGGTGTGCCTGGCCGACATGCCCTTCGTCACCACCGCGCATCTCGAAGCGCTGCTTGCGCGCTTCGATGCGGAGACGGCGCCCGTCGTCGCATCGAAATGCGGCGATATGGCGATGCCGCCCGCGCTGTTCGCGCGGTCGCTGTTCGGCGCGCTGCAGACGGCCGAGGGCGACCAGGGCGGCCGCGCCCTGCTGTCGGGGGCGGCGCTCGTCGCCGCCGATGCAGCCGAGCTTGCCGACATCGACCGGCCGGGCGACCTGCCCGTTTCGTGACCGCGACGCCCCGCGATCACGTCATCTCCGGCAATTTGTCGATGAATTTGTCGAGCGTCACCGGATAGTTCCGCACACGCGCGCCCGTCGCATTATAGACCGCGTTCGCGACCGCCGCCGCGACGCCGCAGATGCCGAGTTCGCCGACGCCCTTCGCCTTCATCGGCGAGGTGCTGGGGTCGGTCTCGTCGAGGAAAATCACCTCCTGATAGGGAATGTCGGCGTGGACCGGCACCTCATAGCCGGCGAGGTCATGGTTGACGAAGAAGCCGAAGCGCTTGTCGACCGCCAGTTCCTCCATCAGCGCCGCACCCGCGCCCATCGTCATCCCGCCGATAACCTGGCTGCGCGCCGCCTTGGGGTTGAGGATGCGTCCCGCCGCGCACACCGCAAGCATCCGCCGGATGCGGATCTCGCCCGTCGCGCTGTCGACGCCGACCTCGACGAAATGCGCACCGAAGGTCGACTGCTGCGCTTCTTCGGCGAGCTTGCCGAATTCGATGCCATCCTCGGCAACCAGTTCGCCGTCCTTGGCCGCGTCGCCCAGCGCGAAGCTGCGCCGACCGGCCTTGACCTTGCCGTCGGCGAACGTCGCGTCCTCGGGATTGAGCCCGAGCTTCTGCGCTGCCGCCTCGCGGAGTTTTGCGCAGGCGGCATAAACGCCAGCGGTCGAGCTGTTCGCACCCCATTGTCCGCCCGATCCAGCCGAAACCGGAAAAGCCGAATCACCGAGTTTCACCACGACCTTGTCGAGCGGCAGCCCCATCATTTCGGCCGCGGTCTGCGCGATGATCGTGTAGCTGCCGGTGCCGATGTCGGTCATGTCGGTTTCGACCGTGACGATACCGGCGTTCGAAAGCCGGACGCGCGCGGCCGAATTGGTGTTGAGATTGTTGCGGAACGCCGCAGCGACGCCCAGGCCGACGAGCCATTTGCCGTCGCGCGTCGCGCCCGGCTTGCCGCGCTTGGCCCAGCCGAATCGCTCCGCGCCCATTTGCAGGCATTTGTTGAGCTGGCGCTGCGAAAAGGGCCGGCTCGGCATTTCGGGATCGACCTGCGTGTCGTTCAGAATGCGGAACTGAACGGGGTCCAATCCAAGCTTTTCCGCCATTTCGTCCATTGCAATCTCAAGCGCCATCAGGCCCGGCGCCTCGCCCGGCGCGCGCATGTCGTTGCCCTCGGCCAAATTCATTGCCGTCATCCGCATCGCCGTCATGCGGTTGGCGCCCGCGTAGAGAAGGCGCGTCTGCATCACCGCTCCTTCGGGCTTTACCCCGGCAATATCGCCCGACCAGCTTTCGTGACCGATGGCGGTCAGCTTGCCGTCGCGCGTCGCGCCCAGCCGGATACGCTGGATCGTCGCCGGACGGTGGGTCGTGTTGTTGATCATCAGCGCGCGGTGGAGCGCGACCTTGACCGGACGCTTTGCCGCCTTCGCGCCCAGCGCGGCGAGGATGGCGTCGGCGCGAACATAGAGCTTTCCGCCGAAACCGCCGCCGATATAGGGGGAGATCAGCCGGACATTCTCCTTCGGCAGGCCCAGCGTCTTGGCGACGTCGCCCACCGACCAGGCGATCATCTGGTTCGAGGTCCACAGCGTCAGCTTGTCGCCTTCCCAAGTCGCGATCGACGCGTGCGGCTCCATCATCGCGTGGCTGTGATCGGGCGTCGAATAGCGCGCATCGAGCTGCACCGGAGCTGCTGCGAAGGCCGATGCGAAGTCGCCGACCGCCGTCTCCGGCGGAGCGCCATAGAGCAGCGGTGCCTTGCCCGCGGCATCGACGGTCGCTGAGAGATCGTAAACGCCCTTGTCGCGCGTATATTCGACGCGCACGAGCGACGCGGCCGCGCGTGCCTGTTCGAAGGTCTCGGCGACGACGAGCGCGACCGCCTGATGATAATGTTCGATGTCGGGGCCGCCGAGCAATTTGGCATTGTTGAAATCGCCCTTGCCGAGCTTGCCGGCATTGGCCGCGGTGACGATCGCGAGCACGCCGGGCGCGGCGCGCGCTTCGTCGAGGTTCATCGACGCGATCTTGCCTTTGGCGATCGCCGATCCGACGACATAGCCATAGGCCTGCGTCTCGGCGAAGTTCTTATGCTCATAGGCATAGGTCGCGGTGCCCGTCGTCTTGAGCGGCCCCTCGATGCGGTTGGTGGGCTTGCCGATCACCTTCAGCTGGTCGATCGGGTTGGTGGTGGCGGGCGTGTCGAATTTCATCGCTTCAGCCTTTCGCTTGCGCCAGCACGCCGGCGAGTGTGCGCTCGACCAGTGGCAGCTTATAGGCATTTTCGTGGGTGGTCTTGGCGCCCGCGAGCAGCTTTGCGGTCACCGCTTTCGCGCCGCGCGGCAGCTCGGCTTCGGCCGCCTCGATGCGCCAGGGCTTGTAGGCGACGCCGCCTAGCGCCACGCGCCCGGTGCCGTCCCGTTGCACGACGGCGCCGACTGAGATGAGTGCAAAGGCATAGGACGCGCGGTCGCGCACCTTGTGATAGATATGAGTGCCGCCGACCGGTTTGGGCAGCGTCACCGCGGTGATCAGCTCGCCCGGCGTGAGCGCGGTTTCGAGATGCGGGGTCTTGCCCGGGGCGCGATAGAAATCGGCATAGGGAATGGCGCGCGTCTTGCCCGCGACATCGACCGTCTCGACACTCGCGTCGAGCGCGCGCAGCGCTACGCCGACGTCGCTCGGCTGCGTCGCGATACACGCATCGCTGGCACCGATGACGGCCAGGATGCGGTTGAACCCGCCGATCGCCGCGCAGCCGCTGCCGGGCTGGCGTTTGTTGCACGGCTGGTTGGTGTCGTAAAAATAGGGGCAGCGCGTGCGCTGGAGGATGTTGCCGCCCATCGTCGCCTTGTTGCGCAATTGCCCCGAGGCGCCCGCGACGAGCGCGCGCGAAACGAGGCCGTAATCGCGGCGGATGCGCGCGTCGGACGCGAGGTCGGTGTTGCGCACCATCGCGCCGATGCGAAGCCCGCCTTCGGAGGTCGGCTCGATCTTGTCGAGCGCGAGGCGGCTGATGTCGATCAGATGGCCCGGTGTCTCGATCTCGAGCTTCATCAGGTCGAGAAGGTTGGTGCCGCCGGCGATGTAGCGTGCGCCCCTGGTGCGCGCGAAGGCGGCGGTGGCGGCGGCGGGCGTGTCGACGCGTTCGTAGGTGAAGCTTTTCATGCCTTCACTCCCGCCACTTCGCTGATCGCCGCGACGATGTTGGGATAGGCGCCGCAGCGGCAGATGTTGCCGCTCATCCGTTCGCGGATTTCCATGTTGGTGACCTGCGGCGCGGCGGTCAGGTCGGCGGTGACATGGCTGGGGATGCCGGCCTTGATCTCGTCCAGAACCGCGACCGCCGAGCAGATCTGGCCGGGCGTGCAATAGCCGCACTGATAGCCGTCGTGGACGACGAATGCTTCCTGCATCGCATGCATCTTGTCGGGAGTGCCAAGGCCTTCGATCGTCACGATCTCGTCGCCGTCGTGCATCACCGCGAGCGTCAGGCAGCTGTTGATGCGCCGCCCGTCGACGATGACGGTGCAGGCGCCGCACTGGCCGTGATCGCAGCCCTTCTTGGTACCGGTGAGGTGGAGGTGCTCGCGCAATGCGTCGAGCAGCGACACGCGTGTATCGAGTTCAAGCTCGCGCGCGGTGCCGTTCACCGTGAACGCGACCTTGCCGGTGGGAGGGGCGGGCGGCTTGGCCTGTGCCGTCGCCGGCCCCGCCGGAACGATGGTCGCCGCCGCAACCGTCGCCGCGCCGCCGGCCATGACGCCGCGCCGCGATATGTCGAAATCGCCTGGAGTTTGCATGCCCGTTCCGATCCTTATGTTCTGGTCGCGCCCGGACGCTGGACGTCCCGGCGCGAAACCGGTGAAACGACACGGCAACATGTTCGGGGCCGTGTCGGCCAACCAACTTTTGGATTCGTGAGGGAACGATAACATAGATCGGGCGATCGGCAAGCGGCGCCCGGGTAAAAGCGGGTAAAGAGCCAAGCGCTGCGCGGCCCTCCCAAATTGCGCCAGTCAGCGAATCCCGTCAGCGAATGACGCGCCCCTCCTCGCGCGTCGGCATCGGCGCGAGGAAGGGCAGGACGATCGCCGACAGCAACAGCCAGCCTGCCGAGATCAGGATCGAGGCGGGCAGCGACCAGATGTCGGCCGCCATCCCGAACAGCCAGGCGCCGAGCGCCATCGCGCCGAAAGTCACCGCCTGATAGATCGACAGGCAGCGCCCGAGGATTGCCTCGGGCGAGCGGAGTTGCATCGCGACATTGAGCGTCGTCAGCGTCGATACCCACGCCGCGCCGGCGACGAAGGCTGCGGCGAGCGTCGGCCACAGCGCCTGCGTCAGCGCGACGGGCAGCATCGCGGCGGCGAAGACGAGCGCGGCGACGCTGACGAGCCGGTCGGGGCCAAGGCGGCGCCGGATCCTGCTGACCCACAGCGCGGCGAAGATCGAGCCGATGCCGAAGGCGCCGAGGCAGAGGCCATAGATGGTTTCGGTGCCGTGAAGCCGGTCGCGGACGAGCGACGGCAGCAGCGCCTGGAAACCGATCGCGCCGAAGCCGAAAACGAAACCGCGGATCAGGATACGCCGCACCGGGTCCGACTGGACGCAGAAGCGCAGCCCGGTAGCGATCGCGGCGAGCATCGGGGTGCGTTTGGGCGGCGTCACCTCGGGATGCCAGCGCAGCAGCACGACGATCAGCGCGACATAGCTCAGCGCGTTGAGCGCGAAGGCAGGCGCGGGACCGGTCAGCGAGATGAGCAGGCCCCCGAGCGCGGGGCCGACGCTGCGCGCGAGATTGAAGGCGATGGTGTTGAGCGCGATCGCCTGCGGCAGATCCTGCGGCCCGACCTGCAGCCGCACCGACGCCTGCCACGCGGGGCCGTTGAGCGCGGTACCGCAGCCGACTGCGAGGGTGAAGAAGAGCAGCAGCATCGGCGTGATCGCGTCGAGCCACGTCGTCACGGTCAGCGCCGCCGAGACGAGCAGCATCGCGGTCTGCGCCGCGAGCATCACGCGCCGCCGGTCGAAATTGTCGGCAATCGCGCCCGCGAAGACGCCGAGCAGCAGGATGGGGATCGTCGCCCCCGCCTGCACCAGCGCGATCAGCAGGTGCGAATTGGTGATCTCGGTCATCAGCCACGCCGCGCCGACCGACTGGATCATCGACCCCATGTTCGAGGCGAGGTTCGCGCCCCAGATCGCCCGAAAGGCGGGATAGCGGAAGGGAGCGAGCGGCGAGGATGAGGGGGCGGGAGGCGCGTCGGGACTCACAGAAGCGGCCTAAACCGCCCGCCCGGTCGCGACAAGCCCGCGCTGCGGTTCAGGGCGCGGCGACCGCAGGGCCGTCATGGTCCTGATATCGATCGCGCAACTTTGCGAGGCGAACCTTCATCGCGGCGATCGGGCGCTTCATCTGCGGGTCGGCGATGCGGTTGTGCATCTCGCCGGGGTCGGCCTTCAGGTCGTAGAATTCCCACGCGTCGATATCGCCATAGAAGCGCACCAGCTTGTAGCGCTCGCCGCGAACGCCGTAATGCGCGCGTACCGCGTGGAAGCCCGGATACTCGTAATAATGATAATAGACGTCACGCCGCCAGTCCGCCGGCGTCTTGCCGCCGAGCAGCGGGCGCAGCGACCGGCCCTGCACCGAAGCCGGCGCGGGGAGCCCGGCGAAATCGAGGAAGGTCGGCGCATAGTCGATATTCTGGATCGGTCCCGCGACGCGCGTGCCGGGGCGGATGTGCCCCGGATATTGCATCACGAACGGCGTACGCATCGATTCTTCATAGATGAAGCGCTTGTCGAACCAGCCGTGCTCGCCGAGATAGAAGCCCTGATCCGAGGTGTAGACGACGATCGTATTCCGATCGAGGCCGCCTTCCTCGAGATAATCGAGCACCGCGCCGACCCCTTCGTCGACCGCGGCGATCGTGCCGAGATATTGCTGCATGTAGCGCTGGTATTTCCACAGCGCGAGATCGCGGCCCGACAGCTTCGCGGCGTTCATCCGGTCGTTGTCACCCTGCATCAGCCGGTCCCATTCGACCTGCTGCGCATGCGTCATCCGGTCGAAGGCGCCGGGCCAGCGATTGTAACGCAGCGCGGGCGTTCCTGCGGCGACCGTCATCTTGAGGTCGTGCCCCTCATACATGTCGCGATAGACGTTCATTTCCTGTGCGCCCGCCGCCTTGCGACCCGCATAGTCGTCGAAATAATTGGCAGGGACGGGGAAGGTCACGCCCTGGTATTTCTGCACATGGCGCAGCGCCGGCATGAAATTGCGGTGCGGCGCCTTGTGGTGGATCATGATCGCGAACGGCTTCGACTTGTCGCGGCCGTTCTTCAGCCAGTCGAGGCTGTACTGCGTGATCAGGTCGGTCGCATAGCCCTCGACGATGCTGCGGCCCTTGGGCGTGATGATGTCGGGATTGTAATATTCGCCCTGATCGTCGAGCACTTTCCAGTCGTCGAAGCCGATGCCTTCGGGCGAGTGGTTGATGTGCCACTTGCCGAACATCGCGGTCGAGTAGCCTGCTTGCGACAGCGCGCGCGGCCACACCCAGCTGCGGTTGTCGAAGCGCTGGCCGTTCTGGGTGAAGCCGTGCGCGTTGCTCTGCCGCCCGGTCAGCAGGGTCGCGCGGCTGGGACCGCAGAGCGAATTGCCGACGAAACTGTTGGTGAAGATCGCGCCGTTTCGGGCGATGCGGTCGATATTCGGCGTCGGCGCCAGTTTCGACACCGCAGAGCCATAGGCCGAGATCGCCTGATAGGCGTGATCGTCGGACATGATGAAGACGATATTGGGGCGCTGGGCCTCCTTCGCCTCGGCCGCGCCGGTGGACAGCACCGGCGCGGCGATCAGGGCAAAGAACAGGGCGATCCGCACCGGCGCGTACCTCATGGCGTGAGTTCGAAGCCGGCTTCGGAGCCCTCGGCCGACGAGGGGCCAACCCACAGCTTGAACTGGCCGGGTTCGCTGCCCCAGCTCATGTCGGCCCTGGTGAAGGCGAGGTCGGCGTCGGTCAGCGTGAAGCGGATCGTGCGCTTTTCGCCCTTCTTGAGCATCACCTTCTCGAAGCCCTTCAGCTCCTTGACCGGTCGCGTGACCGATCCGACGAGATCGCGGACGTAGAGCTGCACAACCTCTTCGCCGTCGCGCGTGCCGCTGTTGGTCACGGTGACGCTGGCGGTCAGCTTTTCGCCCGGACGGATCGCCGTCTTGTCGAGCGTCACCGGCGAATAGGCGAAGCTGGTGTAGCTGAGGCCATAGCCGAAGGGATAGAGCGGCGTATTCGGCACATCGAGGTAGCGCGAGACATATTTGGCGTTCGGATCCTCGGGCTTGATCGGCCGGCCGGTGTTTTTCATGTCGTAATAGATCGGCACCTGGCCGACGTTGCGCGGGAAGGTGACGGGCAATTTGCCCGACGGGTTATAGTCGCCGTAAAGGACGTCGGCGATTGCATGGCCGCCCATCGTGCCCGGATACCAGGCCTCGAGGATCGCATCGACATTGGCATCGGCCCATTCGATACTGTTCGGGCGCCCGCTCATCATCACGAGGATGATCGGCTTGCCGGTCTTTTTGAGCTCTTCGAGCAAGGCCTGCTGGTTGCCGGGCAGGTCGAGCGAGGTGCGGCTCGCCGCCTCGCCGGTCATGTTCCAATGCTCGCCCATTGCAGCGACGATGACGTCGGATTTCTGGGCGAGGGCAATCGCTTCGGCGAAGCCGTCGGTCTTTCCGGCGTCGGCGAAATGATAGCCGGCGCCCTTGGCATAGGCGACGCTCGTGCCCTTCGGCGCGCGCGCCTGCAGCCCTTCGAGCAGGGTGACGGGGCGCGTCTTGCGGTCGCCCGCGGCCGACCAGCTGCCGATCATATCCTCTTTGCTGTTGCCGAGCGGACCGATCACCGCGATCGCCTTCGCGGTGGCGGCGAGGGGCAGCGCGTTGTTGCTGTTCTTCAGGAGCACGATCGACTTGCGCGCGACGTCGCGCGCGGCTTCGAGAAAGTCGGGACGATAGACGGTCGCCTTCTCGCGCGCTTCGTCCGAATAGCGATAGGGGTCCTCGAACAGGCCGAGGCGGTATTTCATCTCGAGGATCGCCTTGACCGCCGCGTCGACGCGCTGGACGTCGACCTTGCCCTCGGCGACCGATTTCGCGAGATATTCCAGGAACACCGCGCCCTGCAGATCCATGTCGACCCCGGCGTTGATCGCCTGTTCGCCCGCCTGTTGCAGATCCTTGGCATAGCCGTGGGCGACCATTTCGTTGATCGACGTGTAATCGGTTACCACGAAACCCTTGAAGCCCCATTTCTCGCGCAGCACGTCGGTCAGCAGGTAACGGCTGCCCGACGCGGGCACGCCGTCATATTCGTTGAACGAGGTCATGAAGGTCGCGGCCCCCGCGTCGAGTGCGGCCTTGAATGGCGGCAGATAGACGTCGCGCAGCGTGCGCTCCGAAATATCGACGGTGTGATAGTCGCGCCCCGCCTGCGCCGCGCCATAAGCGGCGAAATGCTTGGCCGTCGCAAGAATGGTGTCGGTGCGTTTCAGATCGTCGCCCTGGAAACCGTGGACGCGCGCCGTCGCGATCTTGCTGCCCAGATAGACATCCTCGCCTGCGCCTTCCGACATGCGGCCCCAGCGCGGGTCGCGCGCGATGTCGACCATCGGGGCGAAAGTCCAGTGGATGCCTTCGGCGGAGGCTTCGGTCGCGGCAATTCGTGCCGATTTTTCAATGGCCTTGAGGTCCCAGCTCGCCGCCTCGCCGAGCGAGATGGGGAAGATGGTGCGATGGCCGTGGACGACGTCATAACCGAAGAGCAGGGGGATCTTCAGCCGCGTTTCCTCGACCGCGAGCCGTTGCAGGTCGCGCGTATATTTGGCCGAGAAGGCGTTGAAGATCGAACCGATGCGGCCCTTGCGGATATCGTCCTGATAGCCCTTGCGCATCGTCGGGCCGGTCGAATCCCAGTCGCTGGTGAGCAGCGAGAGCTGGCCGATCTTTTCCTCGAGCGTCATCTTCGCCAGCAGTTCGGCGATGAATCGGTCCATCGCCGGATCGGGCTTCGTCCAGCCGGCGCCGTCGATCACGGGCGCGGCCGTCGCGGTCGCCGCCGGCTTGGCGAGCAGCGGCGCGGGGGCCAGCGGCGCGGCGAGCAGCAGGCTCGCGAGCGTCAGATGTTTGAGGTTGCGGGGCATCGGCGGCATGATTCGTCCTTCCCAATCGAGATATAATACAGGTTTTTGCGCACGAAACGGCTGAAAACAGCCATCCGCCGACTGGTCCCCGGCCATGCGCACTTGTTTCGTTGCCCCCTATACAGTCATCGTGAAACCGGTTACAAACCAAAAAAATTCGACGGGGTTTCCTCCGCGATTCGTCGCCGCATCGGTAGCAAGCCGGGCGGATAATCCGGCGAAACGCGGTGAAGTCCGGGGCCAATTAGGGAGGATGCTGTGAAGTCGATTCGTACAATCAAAACCATGTCCGCACGCCAGTCGCGTGCCCGGACGCTCGCCGCCGCGCTGGCGTGGAGCAGCGCCGGTGCCGCGCTCGCGGTCGGCATGGCCGCGCCCGCGCACGCCCAGGTTTCCAGCGCGTCGCTGCGCGGCACGGTGACCGCCGACGGCGGCGCGACCGAAGTGAAGGCGATCAACGTCAACACCGGCCTGACGCGCACCTCGAGCGTGACCGAGAGCGGCAGCTACACCTTCGCCTCGCTTCCCGCCGGCACCTATCGCCTCGAGATCACGACCCCGGGCGGGGTGCGCAACACCGACGAATTCACCCTCAGCGTCGCGCAGAGCGCGGTGCTCGACTTCGACTTCTCGCAGCCCGACATCGCCGCGGCCGACGGCGACGCGATCATCGTTACCGGCAGCCGTATCCGCTCGATGGAAGGCGGCGAGGTCGGCACCAACATCTCGCAGCGCCTGATCGAACAGCTGCCGCAGAACAACCGCAACTTCCTGGCCTTCGCCGACCTTGCGCCGGGCGTCCAGTTCGTCACCAACGGCAGCGACCAGTCGCGCCTGCAGGGCGGCGCGCAGGGCAGCAACTCGGTCAACATCTTCATCGATGGCATCGGGCAGAAGGACTATGTCCTCAAGAACGGCGTCACCGGCCAGGATTCGACGCAGGGCAACCCGTTCCCGCAGCTTGCGGTCGGCGAATATCGCGTCATCAGCTCGAACTACAAGGCCGAGTTCGACCAGGTGAGCTCGGTCGCGGTTACCGCGATCACCAAGTCGGGCACGAACGAGTTCCACGGCGAAGGCTTCATCGACTTCACCAACCAGGACCTGCGCGATCGCCGCCCGAGCGAGAATTTCCCGCGCTACGTCCCCAAGACGCGCACCAAGGACCTGCAGTTCGGCGGCGCCATCGGCGGCCCGATCATCAAGGACGTGCTGCACTTCTTCGCGACCTATGAAGGCAAGCGCCGCACCAATCCGCGCGACGTGACGCCGGGTCTCGATCTGCCGATCAGCTATTTCCCGACCGAATATCAGGGCGTCTTCGGTCCCGCGAACGAGACGTTCAACGAGAATCTCTATTTCGGGAAGATCAACTTCACCCCGACCTCGAACGACCTGTTCGAATTCTCGGTCAAATATCGCGACGAGAGCGGCGAGCAGTTCAACAGCGGTTTCGCCGCATTCGAGACGCGCACCATCGCGAAGGTCGAGGAATGGCGCGGTCTTGCGCGCTGGGAGCATACCGCCGACACGTGGGTCAACGACTTCAAGGTCGCCTATGAGGATGTGACCTGGGGGCCGCGCCCGCTCAATTTCGGCAATGTGTCGATCTTCAACGCGACCGTGCCGAACACGCCGCCGGCGACGGGTTCGCGGCGCGGCGACATCCTGCGCATCGGCGCGGGCAGCAACTTCCAGGACAAGGGCCAGAACGGCTGGCAGGTGTCGAACGACTTCACCTACACGGGTCTCGAAGGACACAGCTTCAAGGTCGGCGTGAAGGGCAAGTGGGTCGAGCTCAACACCAACACGCAGAATGGCGTGAATCCGGTCTTTACCTATAATGTGAACTACAATCCGGGCGGCGGGACGTTCAACGACGACATTCCGTATCGCATGGTGTTCAGCGCCCCGGTCAACGGCGGCGATCCGAACATCACGTCGAAGAATTTCCAGTTCGGCATCTATGCGCAGGACGATTGGGAATATGACGACCGGCTGACGCTCAACATCGGCCTGCGCTGGGATTATGAGCGCACGCCCGCGTTCCTCAACTATGTCCACGACCCGGCGATCGCCGAATTCGTTGCTGGCCGCGCGTCCTACACCGCGCCGAACGGCACGGTCACCGCGCCTTACCAGAATCTCGTCAACGCCAATTACGACATCGACGATTTCATCTCGACCGGCAGCGAGCGTAAGGCGTTCAAGGGCGCGTGGCAGCCGCGTCTCGGCTTCACCTACGCGCTCGACGACGAAAAGCGCTTTGCGATCTTCGGCGGTTACGGTCGTTCGTACGACCGCACACAGTTCGACTTCATCCAGCAGGAGCTGTCGCAGGGCCTGTTCGCGACGCGGACGTTCAACTTCAACAACCCCGGCGACACGACCAACGTCTGCGCACCGAGCGCGACCTGCATCGCATGGGATCCGGCCTACCTCACGCCCGAGGGCCGCGCGGCGCTGATCGCCGGGCTGCCGGCGGGGGCGGGACGCGAACTGCGCTTCATCAAGAACGACCTGAAGACGCCCTATTCGGACCAGTTCAGCCTGGGCGTCCGCGGCAAGTTCGACCTGCTCGATCTCGAAATCGGCTACTCCTATGTCGAGAGCAAGGACGGTTTTGCCTATCTGCTCGGCAACCGCCGCGCGAACGGCAGCTTCTTCCCCGCGACGGGCAACCCGGACTCGCCCTTCGGCTTCGCGCCGTCGCCGTTCGGCAGCATCATCATCGGCACCAACGGGATCGAGACGCGCGCCAACACGGCCTATTTCAAGCTGACCAAGCGCTACACGCAATTCTCGCCGTGGAGCCTCGACGCGACCTATACCTTCACCGATGCCGAGGAAAACCGGCAGTTCGGCGAGACCTTCAGCCTCGATTTCCCGAGCATGGACGACTATAATTTCATCACCGCGACGGGCGTGCGCAAGCATCGCTTCGTGATGGCGGGAACGGTCGATATCCCGCTCGGCATCACGCTGTCGGGCAAGTTCCAGATCGCGTCGCCCAAATATCTCGCGTCGTTCGTCTTCACGCCGGGCGACCCGAACAGCCGCGAGGTCATCTCGACCAAGACCAAGGGCAACGGCGATCTGTGGGGCTATCGCCAGATGGATCTGTCGCTGACCAAATATATCCCGCTGAAATTCATCACCGACGAGACGAAGGTGCGCCTGCGCCTCGACATCATCAACCTGTTCAACGACCGCAACTTCAGCGGCTTCAACGCGGTCACCGGGCTTCGCAACCCGACCGACTATGCGATTGATGGTCCGCCGCGGACGATTAAGGTGTCGGCCGGCTTCTCCTTCTGACCGGTCGATTCAGCGGCGCCGGTCACACCCCCTCCCGTGACCGGCGCCCTCTTTTGTTTGGAGTATCGAATGTTGTTCCGGCGTGGATTGTTCGCCCTGCCTCTTCTGGCCCTGACGGCTGCCTGCACCGTAAACCCGCCGCCGACACCGACCGCCGCCATCGACCCGTCCGCACTGGCGCCGATCAGCGAGGCGGCATTTTCCGAAGAGCTTACCGAGCGCACCTTCCGCTATTTCTGGGACACGACCGATCGGGCGCGCTGCCTCGCGCCCGATCGCTGGCCGAGCAATCCCTTTTCGTCGGTCGCCGCGACGGGCTTTGCGCTGACCGCCTATGGCATCGGCGCCGAGCGCGGCTATGTGACGCGCGCCGCGGCGGCGGAGCGCACGCGCGACTGCCTGCGCTTCTACTGGAACGCTCCGCAGGGACCCGAGGCGGCGGGCAACACGGGCTACAAGGGCTTCTTCTATCATTTCCTGAAGAATGACGACGGCACGCGCTACAAGACCAACGAGCTGTCGACGGTCGATACCAGCCTGTTTCTGGGCGGGGCGCTGTTCGCGCAGAGCTATTTCGACCGCAACACGCCTGTAGAGGCCGAGATCCGCGACCTCGCCGAAAAGATCTACACGCGTGTCGACTGGACCTTCGTCCAGCGTACCAACACCGGCACCGAGGCGCGGAACCAGCCGGGGTCGCACGGCATCACGATGGGTTGGAAACCCGAGAAGGGTTTCGAGACGCATGACTGGATCGGCTATAACGAGGGGATGCTCGTCTATATCCTCGCGCTCGGCTCGCCGACGCATCCCGTCGGCAAGGACGCATGGGACAAGGGCTGGGCGGTCGATCTCGAAAAGGACTGGGGCACCTATTACGGCCAGCAGCATCTGCAGTTCGAGCCGCTGTTCGGGCACCAGTACAGCCATGTCTGGGTCGATTTCCGCGGCATCCAGGACGCTTTCATGCGCGGCAAGGGCATCGACTATTTCGAGAACAGCCGCCGCGCGACG
>PNJO01000055.1 GCA_013821905.1 Sphingopyxis sp.
TTCCGTATCGGGCCAGCCCATCGCGACGCAGATCATGATGACCTGATCGTCGGGGATGCGCGCATGTTCGCGCACGACGGGGCTTTGCATGATGCCCTGGCTGTTGATGACGCAGCCGAGCCCACGCGACCAGGCGGCGTTTACGAGTGCATTGGTCACCGCGCCGCAGTCGAAGGGCGCGATGTCGCTGCCGAGCAGCACGCGGTCATAGGTGACGACGATGCTCACCGGCGCGTCGAACTGGCGGAACCCGCGCAGCACCCAGTCCTGCCGTCCGTCCCGGTCGTCACGTTCGATGCCCATGGCACCGAACAATTGCTTGGCGACCTCGATCTGGCGCCCGCGATGTTCGTCGGGGACTGCGTCGAAGCGGCGGAACTCGCGGCTGTCGGGCTTGCCGGCGAGGATGCCGTCGGTGTTGCCGCGGCGGATCGCGTCGAGCGGCGCGCCGGTGACGACCGAGAAATTCCAGCACTGGTTGTTGTACGACGAGGGCGCGCGCATCGCGACCTCCACGATTTCGGCGATCAGCTCTTTGGGGACAGGCTTGTCGAGGAAGCCGCGGATCGAGCGGCGTCCGCGCACAACCTCGTCATAGGTCGGTGCGGTCGTCACGCGGCCTTGCGCAGCTCGAGACGGTCCCAGATTTCGACGAGCGCGTTGGTCAGCTCGCGCATCATCGCCTCGTCATGCGCCGGGCCGGGCGTGAAGCGCAGGCGTTCGGTGCCGCGCGGCACGGTCGGGAAATTGATCGGCTGCACATAGACGCCATATTCGGCGAGCAAAATGTCGCTGATCTTCTTCGCGCGCACCGGGTCGCCGACCATCAGCGGGACGATGTGCGTCGTCGAATCCATCACCGGCAGGCCCGCGTCGCGGAAGCTCTGCTTGAGATAGGCCGCCGCCGCCTGCTGCGCGTCGCGCTCGACGCTCGACGCCTTAAGGTGGCGCACGCTTGCGAGCACGCCCGCGACGAGCACGGGCGACAGGCTGGTCGTGAAGATGAAGCCCGGCGCGTAGGAGCGGATCACGTCGACGATATTCTTGTCGGCGGCGATATAGCCGCCCATCACGCCGAACGCCTTGCCGAGCGTCCCTTCGATGATCGTCACGCGGTGTGCGGCTTCGTCGCGGTCGGTGATGCCGCCGCCGCGCGGGCCGTACATGCCGACGGCATGGACTTCGTCGCAATAGGTAAGCGCGTTATATTTTTCGGCGAGGTCGCAGATCGCGTGGATCGGGGCGACGTCGCCGTCCATCGAATAGACGCTCTCGAACGCGATCAGCTTCGCCGCGTCGGGATCGTCGGCGGCGAGCAGTTCTTCGAGATGATCGAGGTCGTTATGCCGCCACACGCGCTTTTCGCAGCCCGAATTGCGGATGCCCGCGATCATCGACGCGTGGTTGAGTTCGTCCGAATAGATGATGCAGTTCGGCAGCAATTTGCCGAGCGTGCCGAGCGTCGCCTCGTTCGAGATATAGCCCGAGGTGAAGAGCAGCGCACCGTCCTTGCCGTGCAGGTCGGCGAGCTCATGTTCGAGATCGACGTGATAATGCGTGTTGCCGCCGATGTTGCGCGTGCCGCCCGAACCCGCGCCGACGTCGTGCAGCGCCTCTTCCATCGCGGCGATGACCTTCGGGTGCTGGCCCATGGCGAGATAGTCGTTCGAGCACCAGACGGTGATCGGCTTCGGCCCGTTATGGCCGGCAAAGCAGCGCGCGTTCGGAAAAGCGCCCTTATTGCGCAAAATGTCGATGAAGACGCGGTAACGTCCTTCTTCGTGCAGCCGGTCGATCGCGCGTGCGAAAATATCGTTGTAGTTCACGTTTCAGCCCCGCAGTCAGGTGCTCATGCAGCTTTCTGGCCGCTCCCTCCGGCGGCTATTAACAGGCGGGCCAATAGCGCCGAAATCCGCCGAAAGCCAGTGCGAACGATTCGCAAGCTTTAGGGCAAATTGTCCTATCAGATCGTTTCGATCGATCCGATGCCATAGGGCGCGAGCGCCGCGAGCGGCGGCGGCGGGCGGTCGTCGCTGCGGGTGAAGACGGCAATTCCGGGCGCGGGGCGGTCGGGCCACGGCTGGCCTTCGGTGAGATGGGCGATACGCCGCGCGATGCCGGCAGCGCCGTCGATCAGGCGCACGCCGGGGCCGGCCGCCGCCTGCAGTTCGTCCTGCAGCAAGGGGAAGTGGGTGCAGGCGAGGACGATCACGTCGAGCGCCTCGCCGCATGGCTGGTCGCGCAGACCGGCGATGGCGCGCACGATCGCGTCGGGATCGACCGGTTCGCCGCGCAGCTTGGCCTCGGCGGCCGTGACGAGGCCGGGGCTGCCGTGGCGTAGCACGGTCTTGTCGCGCGCGAATTGGGCGCTGAGGTCGTCGACATAGGGCTGGCGCACCGTCGCCTCGGTCCCGAGCACGCCGATCACGCCGCTCGCGGTCATTACGGCGGCGGGCTTGATTGCGGGCACGGTACCGACGATCGGCAGGTCGAGCGCGGCGCGGACGTGGGCGAGCGCGATCGTCGAGGCGGTGTTGCAGGCGATGACCGCGAGGCGCGGCTGGTAGCGCTCGACAAGGCGTCCGAGCAGTGCCGGCACGCGCGCCGCCAGCTCTTCGTTGCTTTTCCCTCCATAAGGCAGGCCGGCATAGTCGGCGGCATAGACGATCGGCGCGGTCGGCAGGAGCGCACGCGTCGGGCCGAGAACGGTGAGGCCGCCGAGGCCGCTGTCGAAAAAGAGAATGGGCGCGTCGGGAGCAGGCTGCATATGCGCCGCCTAGCAGGGGGCAGGGCGGGGCTCAATCGCTCAGCGCCAACTTGGATCTCACCCAATGCGTTGCAAAGGACGGTCGAGATCCCTGCCTTCGCCGGGATGACGGAAGAATGCTATGTCCGTTTTGGCGATTAACGATGTCCGAATCCGTTGATTGCATTCCCCAACCTCGCCAAAAGGGTGGAAACGGAGCTGGGTATTTCATGACCACCATTTTGCTGATCGCCGTCGGTTACCTGCTCGGCTCGATCCCGTTCGGCGTCATCCTGACCCGCGCGTTCGGCGCGGGCGACCTGCGCCAGATCGGCTCGGGCAATATCGGCGCGACCAATGTGCTGCGCACGGGGCGCAAGGGGCTGGCGGCGGCGACGCTGTTGCTCGATGGCGCCAAGGGCGCCGTCGCGGTGCTGCTCGCGCGGCATTTCGTGCCCGAGCTGGGCGACGATGGCGCGATGATCGCGGGCGCGGCGGCGATGATCGGCCATTGCTATCCCGTCTGGCTGAGGTTCCGCGGCGGCAAGGGGGTTGCGACGCTGCTCGGCCTCGCGCTCGCACTCGCCTGGCCGATCGGGCTGGTGTTCGCGGTGGTCTGGCTCGGCACGGTGCTGTTGCTGCGCATCTCGTCGCTCGGCGGGATGATGGGGGCGGTGGCGGCGCCGGTCGCGGCGCTGGCGTTCGGACATCGGACCTATGCCGTCGGGCTCGCGGGGCTCGCGCTGATCGTGCTGTGGCGCCACCGCGAGAATATCGCGCGGCTGCGCGCCGGGACCGAGCCGCGCGTCGGCGCCAAAAAGCCCGACGGGCAAGAGACGGACGGGGCCGCATGACCCATGCCGAGCGGGTCGCGCGGCTGCGCCTGATCCGCACGCCGCATGTCGGACCGGTGAGCTGGCACCAGCTGATGCAGCGCTTCGGGTCGGGCGAGGCGGCGCTTGCGGCGCTGCCCGATCTGGTGCTGCGCGGCGGCGCGGGCAAGGTGCGGCTGGCGCCCGCCGAGGTCGCCGAACGCGAAATCGTCCGCGTCGCCGAACTGGGCGCGCGTCATATCTTCAGCGACGAGGAGGATTATTCGCCGCTGCTGCGCGAGGTCGAGGGCGCGCCGCCCGTCGTCATCGTGCGCGGCGATACGGCGATGCTGCGCCGCTCCTGCGTCGCGATCGTCGGCGCGCGCAATGCCTCGGCGATCGCGTGCCGTTTCGCACGCCAGCTTGCCGCCGACCTCGCGGTGCGCGACGTGACGGTCGTCAGCGGGCTGGCGCGCGGGGTCGATACGGCGGCGCATGTCGGGGCGCTCGGCGGCGCGACCGTCGGGGTGATCGCGAGCGGCATCGACATCGCCTTTCCGCCCGAAAATGCGGCGTTGCAGGAAAAGATCGCTGCCGATCAACTGCTCGTCGCCGAGCAGCCGCCTGGAGCCGAGCCACTCGCGCGCCATTTCCCGTCGCGCAACCGCATCATCGCCGGCCTGTCGCAGGGGACCGTGGTGATCGAGGCGGCGCCCCGGTCGGGATCGCTGATCACTGCGCGGCGCGCCGGCGACTATGGGCGCGAAGTGATGGCGGTGCCCGGCTCGCCGCTCGACCCGCGCGCGCAGGGCTGCAACCTGCTGATCCGCGAAGGCGCGACATTGGTCCAGACGGTCGACGACGTGCTGGAGGCGATCGGGTCGATCGACGCGCGCATGGTGCGCGAGCCCGTGCGGCGTTTCGATACCGTCATCCCGGTTGCCGAGGCGGGCGAGGGCGACCGGCAGGCGATCGCCGGCCTGCTCGGCCCGACGCCGGTCGCGATCGACGAGCTAGTCCGGCAGTCGGGCCGGCCGCCCGCCGCGGTCCAGATGGTGCTGCTCGAACTCGAACTTGCCGGGCGCGTCGAGCGCCATGCCGGCGCGCGAATTTCGCTGCTGTGACGTGCCGCACAGCGACCCAAGTCCCGATAATCTAACAATTCATCGCGGTTCAGCCACGGTTCAGCGACCGGCCGACAGTTTGATGATATTGTATAACATGTGGGGAGATTGGTTATGCGAAGCAAGTTCCTGACCGGCGTGACGATGGCTGCCATATTGGTCGGCGCTCCGGCACCCTTGCCGATGGCGATGGCGAGTGTCCCGCCCGCGAAGCAGCAGGGCTTTTGCCGCAACGCGGACCCCTTGCCGCAACTGGCTCCCGAGGCCCGGCCGCAGCAGCAACAGGCCAATGGCGGCTATGCGCCGACCGGCAAGCGCACCCGTTCGGGCGATGCCGCCGCCATGCCCGCGGTGATTGCTCCCGAGGCGCCGATGCCGTCGCCGCCTCCGCCGCCCCCGCCGCCGGCTCCTCCTCCTCCGCCGCCACCGCCCGCGCCCGTCTATGACGCGCCGGTCGACGCCGTGGTGGCGACCGGATCGCGCATCGACGCTGCCTCGCCCGCGGAAGCGGCGCCCGTCGGCGCCACGAGCGAAAGCCGCGCGGTGGCGCCGCCGGTGCCGGGCTTGTCGTCCGATATGGTGCGCATCGCGCCCTATCCGCCGCGCCCTTATCCGCAGCCCCAGCCGCAGTCGGGCCTCCTGACCGCGGGCGAGCATGACGATTTGCTCAACCCCGAACTTTATGCCGCCTATGTGAACCGCAGCGGCAATCTGGGGCAGGAGGTGCAGAGCCTGCCGCGCGTCGACACGACCCGCGTCGTGACGGTGAAGGTCAGCGACCGCAACGGTCAGCCGATACCCTTTGCCGACGTCGTCGTGACATGCAGCGACGGCAACAGCATCACTCTTGCGACACAGGCCGACGGCAGCGTCGCGCTCTTTCCCGGCCTCGACCGGCTGAGCGAGCGGATCGCCGTGTCGGCGCGCAAGGGCGGCCGGACGATCGCCGACGCACGCGCCGTGCTCGTCGCCGATGCGCCGGGCGGGCAGACGATTGGGCTGACCGCCAATCAGGCAGCGGCGAAGGTCACCAAGCTCGACCTGATGCTCGTCGTCGACACGACGGGCAGCATGGGCGACGAGATCCGCTATCTCCAGTCCGAGCTGCGGTCGATCATCGCGTCGATCACCGCGAAGCACCGCGATCTCGATATCCGCATCGGCTTCGTCTTCTACCGCGATCTCGGCGACGACTATGTCACGCGGACGGTGATGTTCGACCGCGACATCGGCAAGGTGCAGGGCACGCTGGCGCAGCAATATGCAACCGGCGGCGGCGACTATCCCGAAGCGATGGACCAGGCGCTGATCCGCGCCGTCGGCCAGGAATGGCGCCCCGACGCGGTGAAGTCGCTGTTGCTCGTCGCCGACGCGCCGCCGCACGACGAATGGTTCGGGCGGACGTGGCAAGCCGCCGAAGCGGCGCGCGCCAAGCGCATCCATATCACCCCGGTCGCGGCCTCCGGCGTCGCCGACAAGGCCGAATATGCGATGCGCGCGATGGCGGCGGCGACCCAGTCGCGATACCTGTTCCTCACCGACGACAGCGGCGTCGGCAATCCGCACGCGCCGCCGGCGATCGACTGCTATCTCGTCACGCGCCTCGATGCGCTGGTGCGCCGCGTCGTCGACAGCCAGATCAGCGGCCGCCGCATCGAACCCGAGGATCAGGAAATCATCCGCAGCGTCGGCAAATATGATGCGGGCAAGTGCATCCTTCCCGCCGACTTCCGGTGGCAGAACGGATGACGCCCTGACGTCACGCATTGACACGCCTCCGCATCTGACCGATGCGGGGGCCGTGGGTTGCTTCGATGAGCCTCTCTCTTCGGTCGGTGGGGTCGGCTGGCAGAGTGAGGGGTCGGAGGACGAGACCCATGAAGAAATATCTGTCGGCTATCGTCGCGCTGGCGATGCTGGCCCAGCCTGTTGTCGTGGCGGCCAAGGACCAGGAACCGGTCAAGATCGCCGGTCCCGCCAACGCCAGGGGCATCAACACCGTTGCGGTGGGCGCGTTCAACGTCGGCTTCATCTTTGAATCGATCGACCGGACGGCGGCGTCGGGCGGGCTGATGGGTGCGTTCGGCGGCACCACCAAGGCGAAGAGCGAGCTGGTCGGCGTCACGCCCGAAATGATGCAGGCGATCACCGACGCCGCCTATGCCGATTTCGTGTCGCAACTCGCCGCGAGCGGCTACGCGGTCCAGCCTGCGGCCGACCTGTTCGGGCATGGTGCGCTGGCGAAGACCAAGTCGCAGGACGTGCCGCTCGACATCAACATCGCGCTCGAAAAGGGCAGCAAGGGCAGGGCGACCTATTTCAAGCCGACGGCCTTTCCGTCGCTGCTGATGATCCCGGGCGATTTCCTGGGTTCGGGCATGAGCAGCATGGGGATCAACATGTCGGCGGGGCAGGCGAGCACGGCGCTGACGAGCTATGCCAAAGAGGCCGGCGTGGGTGTGGTCGACGTCGTCTATCTGATCGACTTTTCGCAGCAGAAGCGTCCCGGCGCCTTCAGCTTCGGCGGGCTTCAGGTGAACAGCGCGCTGTCGGTCAGCGCCGACTATTCGCGCATGACGCTGATCGCGCCGAACGGCAAGCGGTCGGTGATCACGGTCAAGGCCCCCGTCGCGGTCGAGGGCGAGTTCGTCGAGAAGAGCGACGCGTCGAGCGGCACCGACAAGGCGCTGCAGTCGGGTGCCAATGTCGCGGGCGGGGTTGCCGCGGCGATGGGCTTCGGCGGCCTGCGCTTCGGCAAGACGCGCAAGTTCGAATTCACGGCGAAGCCCGGCAATTACGAGGAGGGCGCGACCAAGGCGGCGAGCCTCGCCAGCGAATTGCTCGTCGGAAGGCTCGGCGCTCTCCGTTGACCCCGGCGCGGGCGCTTCCTGAATCCGCTTGACGGAGGGCCGGAGCGCCCGCCACCCTCGCGCGTGTACGTGAGAGTAATCGGGGAACGAATTTTTCAATGCAATTGGTGATTGTGGAATCGCCCGCAAAGGCGAAGACGATCGAGAAATATCTCGGTCGCGATTTCAAGGTTCTGGCAAGCTATGGCCATGTCCGCGACCTGCCGCCCAAGGATGGCTCGGTCGATCCCGACGACGGCTTTGCGATGCAGTGGCAGCTTTATCCCGACAAGACGAAGCGGATGAAGGAAATCCAGGACGCGGCGAAGTCGGCCGATCGACTGATTCTCGCTACCGACCCTGATCGCGAGGGCGAGGCGATCAGCTGGCATGTGCAGGAATTGCTGCGTAGCAAAAAGGCGCTGCCGGCGTCGGTCGATCGCGTGACCTTCAATGCGATCACCAAGCAGGCGGTGACCGACGCGATGGCGCACCCGCGCGAACTCGATACCGACCTGATCGATGCCTATCGTGCGCGCCGCGCGCTCGACTATCTCGTCGGCTTTACCCTATCGCCGGTGCTGTGGCGCAAGCTGCCCGGCGCCAAGTCGGCGGGCCGCGTCCAGTCGGTCGCACTGCGCCTGGTGGTCGAGCGCGAGCGCGAGATCGAGGCCTTTGTTGCGCAGCAATATTGGTCGGTGACCGGGCTGTTCGAAATGGGCGGCACGCCGTTCAAGGCGCGGCTTTCCCGTTGGAAGGGCGACAAGATCGAGCGGCTGTCGATCACGACCGAGGCCGACGCGCGCGCCGCCGAAGCCGATGTGAAGGCGGGCCATTTCACCGTCGATGCGGTCGAGACCAAGCCGCTGACGCGCAACCCGCCGCCGCCCTTCACCACCTCGACGCTACAGCAGGAGGCCGCGCGCAAGCTCGGCTTCTCGGCGAGCCACACGATGCGGATCGCGCAGGCGCTCTACGAGGATGGCGCGATCACCTATATGCGTACCGACGGCGTCCAGATGGACGGCAGCGCGATCAGCGCCGCGCGGAAAGCCATCGCGACGCGTTACGACGGCGGTTATGTCCCCGACCAGCCGCGCCAGTATCAGACCAAGGCGAAGAATGCGCAGGAGGCGCACGAGGCGATCCGCCCGACCGATTTCGGCAAGGACAAGGCGGGCAGCGGCGATCATGCGCGGCTCTACGAACTGATCTGGAAGCGCGCGCTCGCGAGCCAGATGGCGTCGGCGCGGCTCGAACGCACGAGCGTCGATCTGTCGGACGGCACCGGCAAGACGGTGCTGCGCGCGACGGGGCAGGTCGTGAAATTCCCCGGTTTCCTCGCACTTTACGACGAAGGTCGCGACGACGCCGAGGATGAGGATGCGCGCCTGCTCCCCGCGATGGCGAAGGGCGATGCACCCGCGAAGACCGGCGTCGAGGTCGAAGCGCACGAAACGCAGCCGCCACCGCGCTATTCGGAGGCGAGCCTCGTCAAGAAGATGGAGGAACTCGGAATCGGGCGCCCTTCGACCTATGCGTCGATCCTGCAGGTGCTGAAGGACCGTGCCTATGTAACGGTCGAGAAGAACCGCTTCATCCCCGAGGAAAGCGGGCGGTTGCTGACGGCGTTTCTCGAACGCTTCTTCGAACGCTATGTCGGCTATGATTTCACGGCGGGCCTCGAGGAAGAGCTCGACGACGTATCGGGCGGCCGCGCGCAGTGGCAGGCGGTGCTCGAACGCTTCTGGCGCGACTTCAAGCCGCGCACCGGCGAGGTGATGGAGCAGAAGCCGTCGGAGATTACCGCGGCGCTCGACGAGTTCCTCGGCCCCTATCTCTTCC
The DNA here is from genome assembly GCA_013821905.1 of Sphingopyxis sp. Taxonomy (GTDB): domain Bacteria; phylum Pseudomonadota; class Alphaproteobacteria; order Sphingomonadales; family Sphingomonadaceae; genus Sphingopyxis. Next base: position 9,377 of record PNJO01000055.1, read on the forward strand.
CCGACAAGGGCGACGGCAGCGACCCGCGCCTCTGCCCCAACTGCGGTACCGGGCGGCTTGCGCTGCGCGGCGGCAAGTTCGGGCCATTCATCGCCTGCAGTAACTATCCCGACTGCAAATATACGCGCAAGTTCGCGCAGCCGGGCGGCAACGGCGAGGCGGATACGGGTCCCGAGACGCTCGGCACCGATCCCGAAAGCGGGCTGGAAGTCACGAAGCGCAGCGGGCGTTTCGGGCCGTATATCCAGCTCGGCGAAGGGAAGGAGGCGAAACGCTCGTCGATCCCCAAGGACATCCCGGGCGAGGATTTCGACCTCGACTATGCGCTGCGGCTGCTGAGTCTGCCGCGCGAGGTCGGCGTGCATCCCGAGAGCGGCAAGCCGATCATGGCGGGGCTGGGGCGTTATGGCCCCTATCTGCTCCATGATGGCAAATATGCGAAGCTGACGGGCACCGCCGAAATCTTCGACATCGGCATGAACGCTGCGGTCGTGCGCATCGCCGAGGCGGCGAACGGCGGCGGGCGCGGGCGGACCAAGGCCGAGCCGCTCCAGACCTTCGGCCCGCACCCGACGAGCGGCGGCGAGATGAAGCTGATGGAGGGGCGCTTCGGTCCCTATGTCACCGATGGCACGACCAACGCGACGCTGCCCAAGACCGCCGATCCGGCGACGCTGACCGCCGAAGAGGCGATCGCGCTGATCGACGCGCGCGCGGCGAAGGGGCCGGCGAAGGGCAAGAAGAAAGCGGCGCCCAAGAAAAAGGCGCCTGCAAAGAAGCCCGCTGCCAAGAAAACGCCCGCGAAAAAGGCGGCCGCAAAGGAATAAGTCGCCCTGGCCTCGGCGGGATGACGCGCAGGATTTACGATGATAGGGTGGCGCATCGGGGAGACTGCCGATGCGCCATCTGTTCGCTGTTTTTCTGCTTGTTCTTCTGGCTGCTTTTGCGATGCCCGCGGCGGCGCAGTCGCCGGGGCATCTGATCTCCGCCCAGCCGATGGCTGACGCGCCGCCCGGCATACAGGCATGGCGGGTGCAATATTGGACGACGAACGGCAGCGGGCAGCGGCTCGCCGTGACCGGAATTGTTGCGGCGCCGATGGAGGCGGTGCCGCCGCGCCCGCGCCGCGTCATCGCCTGGACGCACGGCGCCTGGGGCGTCGCCGAAAAATGCGCGCCGTCGCTCAGCCCGAATTTCTTTGCCTATACCGCCGGGATCGAGGCGGTGCGCCGCGGCTATGTCGTCGTCGCGCCCGACTATATCGGTCTGGCGAGTCCGACGATGCATCCCTTCCTCGTCGGCGCCGACACGGCGAATGCGGTGCTCGACGCCGTCCGCGCGGCGCGCTCGATTCCAGGGGCGGCCGCGGGCAGCAGCTTTGCCGTCTGGGGGGAGTCGCAGGGCGGTCATGCGGCGCTGTGGACCGCAACCCATGCGCGGAGCTACGCGCCCGATCTGACGCTCGTTGCGACCGCGGCAGCCGCGCCGCCCACCGATCTCGCCGCAAATCTGCGCGACGCGGGGGACAAGAATGCGCGTGCGTTGCTGCTGTCCTTTGCGCTGCACAGCTGGTCGACACTCTACGATTTCCCGCTCGACAATGTCGCGAACCGGACGAACCAGGGCATCGTTCACCGGCTCGCCGAAAACAACTGCGTGAGCTTCAATGCCAAGCCCAAGCTCGGCACGATCCTCGGCATCCTGACCATCGCGCGGGCGACGCGGAGCAAGGACATTGGCAAGATCGAACCGTTCGGCTCTTTCGCCCGCGCGAACAGCGTCGATCCGGCGCGCGTTCCGGGGCCGCTGCTGATCGCACAGAGCAGCAACGACACGATCGTCGCGCCCGCGGTGACGCGCAAGTTTGCCAAGGCGGTGTGCAAGCGCGGCACGCCGATACGGTGGATCGACATGACCGGCGATCATGGCACAAGCGCAAAGGACAGCGCGCAGGAAACGATCGGCTGGATCACGTCGCGCTTCGACGGCAACCCGCCGCCAAACGACTGCCGACGCATCTGATCTGCTGCACCAATCCGGTGCAATCCGCCTGTATTTTCCGTTACGTAAACGGTTACATCCGTGATAGCCTTGCCTCCCGAAACAAGAATTTGGGAGAACGGACATGCGGTACGTCAAATTCTTTCAGCCATCCCTGACAGCCCTGGCGCTTCTCGCCGTCGCGGCGCCGATGCCGGTAACGGCGCAGGATGCCACGCAGCAGGAAGAGGAGGATGCCGATCTCGGCAGCATCATCGTTTCCGGTGCGCGAATCCGGCAGGGCGGAGCGCAGGATATCCAGCATTTCCGTTCGATGGCACTGACCGCAACGACATTGCCGCGCCCGGAATCGCTGACCGTCGAAGGCCTGCTCGGCGAGCATGACCTGACGCTGCCTGCGGGGAACGCATGCGCGCAGCTTTTCTGCCTGAACGTCCAGGCGATGGCCGCCAGCCTGCCGACGCGCCCCGACGACCTGCTGTTCGTCGGCATGGCGTTCGACAGCAATATCGATGCCGAAAGCTGGAAGCGCGAGCCGCTCAGCATCATGGCGGTGGTCGACCGTTCGGGGTCGATGACCGGCGCGCCGATCCAGAATGTGAAGGCGGCGCTGCACCAGATGGTCGACGAACTGGGTCCGCAGGACCGGCTCGGCATCGTCATCTATGGCACCAATTCGAACGTCCATCTCGCGCCGATGGCGGCAAAGGGAAACAAGGAGGCGATGCATACCGCGATCGATACGATCGCGATCGACGGCTCGACCTCGATGGAGGCCGGGCTGACGCTCGGCTACGCGACCGCCTTCAAGGAAGCCGATGAATATGGCGGCAAGGTGCGCATGATGCTGTTCACCGACGAGCAGCCGAACACGGACCGCACCGATGCCGGCAGCTTCATGGCGATGGCGGAGGATGCGTCGAAGCGCGGCATCGGGCTCACGACGATCGGCGTCGGGGTGCAATATAATGGCGCGCTCGCGACCAGGATTTCGAGCGTTCGTGGCGGCAATCTCTTCTTCATCGCCGGCCCCGACAAGGGCGCCGAGCTGATGAAGAAGGAGTTCCGCAACATGGTGAGCGAGGTCGCGCACGACCTCGTCATGACGCTGACACCCCACGCGGGCTACCGGATCAGCGGCATCTTCGGCGTTCCCGACGGCCTGATGACCGAGGGCAAGGATGGCGCGATCGCGATTACCGTGCCGACCGCTTTCCTCTCGTCGAACGGCGGCGGCATCTATGCCTCGCTCGGCAAGGCGGAGGGGCGGGCGCATCTGACCGCCGCGTCGCTGGCGGGCGACGCGCCGTTGATGGACGTGTCGCTGAGTTATGTCAGCGCGCTCGACGGCGGCAAGCATGGCGACCGGCTGAGTATCGGCAAACCGGTGGCACAGCCCGCGGCCAATCTGCGGCTCGCGCAGACGCTCGTCGACCAGTATCTCGTCCTCGACGCCGCAACGCGTGCCTTCCACCGCGACGGCGACGCCAAACAGGCCTTTGCGCTGCTCGACGGGCTGAACACGCGCCTCGCCGGGGTCGATTATGCCGACCTCAAGGCCGAGCGCGAGCTGGTCGATACGATGCGCGGCAAGGCGGCGCTCTATGCGGGCTATAACGGCGAAGTGCCGAAGGACATGCAGCCGATGCGCGTCCTCGGCAAATGGCGCGTGGTCGCGCTGGGCGGGGTCGAGGACCTGTCGCGGGGCGATGTCGTCGAATTCACCGATGACGAGGAGTTCATCACCTATTTCCAGCGTCCGCTGCGCGGTGACGACGAAATGTATCAGGATTTCCAGATCAACGAGCGCGAAATCTATATCCCCGACGGCGATCTGCGCGTCCGTTACTGGGTCGACGGCGACCGGCTGCGGATGAAATCGCCCGACGGCAAGGTGCGGATCCTGCTGCAGCGCGAAACGACGAGCTGAACCGGCACGTCGTGATCCCGGCTTTGGGCGGGATCACGACGCGAACATGGCGTCAATCGACCCAGTCGAGCCCCATGTCGCGATAGACGCTGCGGTCCTCGTCCCAATTTTCCTTCACCTTCACGTGGAGGAACAGGTGGACCTTGCGTCCCATCAGCTCGGCGAGTTCGGCGCGCGCGCGCGCGCCGATTTCCTTGATGCGGGCGCCGCCCTTGCCCAGCACGATCGCGCGCTGGTTGTCGCGTGCGACGAAGATCTGCTGGTGGATTTCGGCACTGCCGTCGGGACGCGTCTTGAACAGCTCGGTCTCGACCGTCGACTGGTAGGGCAGTTCCTCGTGGAGCTGGCGATAGAGCTGTTCGCGCGTGATTTCGGCGGCGAGCATCCGTTCGGGCGCGTCGCTGACCTCGTCCTCGGGGAAGTGCCACGGGCCTTCGGGCATCAGCCCCGCGAGATGCGCCTTGAGCTCGGCGACGCCGTCGCCGCTGCTCGCCGAAATGAAGAAGGTTTCGTCGAAGGGGGCCTTGCCGTTGAGCTCGGTGGCGATCGTCAGCAGCTTGTCCTTCTTGGTCAGGTCGACCTTGTTCAGGATCAGATATTTCTTCTCGGGCCGGTTCGCGATGCCTTCGAGGACGCGTTCGACGCGGCCCGTCAGCTTCGCCGCGGCGTCGACCATGACGAGGATCGCCTCGGCTTCCTCGAGACTGCTCCACGCTGCGGCGACCATCGCGCGGTCGAGCCGGCGCGTCGGCGCGAAGATGCCGGGGGTGTCGATCAGGATGATCTGCGTCTCACCCTCCATCGCGACGCCCATCAGCCGGGTGCGCGTCGTCTGCGCCTTGGGGCTGACGATTGCGACCTTCTGGCCGACGAGCGCGTTGACGAGGGTCGATTTGCCCGCGTTGGGCGCGCCGACGACGGCGACGAAACCGCAATGCTGGGTCATTCCTTCATTCCTTCGAGCTGGGCGAGCAGCGCCGCCGCTGCGGCCTTTTCGGCCGCCTGTTTGCTGGCGCCCTCGGCCTCGGCGTGCGCGAGCTTGCCGATGTGCACCGCGACGCGGAAGCGCGGCGCATGGTCGGGCCCCTCGCGCGACACGATTTCATATTCGGGCGGGCGGCGCTTGCGCGCGAGCGCCCATTCCTGGAGCGCTGCCTTCGGATGTTTGGGCGCCGCCTGCTGCCCGTCGATCATCTCGCCCCAGTGCGCGAGGATGAAGCCGCGCGCGGCGTCGCCGCCCCGGTCGAGCCAGAGCGCGCCGATCAGCGCCTCGATCGCATCGGCGGCGATATTGTCGCTGTAGCGGCCGCCGTCGTTGCGCGCCTGCGCGCCGAAGCGGATCAGCGCGGTCAGGTCGAGCTTGCGCGCGATCGCGGCGCAGGTCGCGCCCGAGGCGAGCACGTGCAGCCGCGACGACATCTCGCCTTCGCTGGCGCCCGGAAAGCGCGTGTAGAGTTCCGACGCGATGACGAGGCCAAGCACACGGTCGCCCAGAAACTCCAGCCGCTGATAGTCGGCGCGTCCGGTGCTGCCGTGCGTGAGCGCGAGGTCGTAGAGAGCCAGGTCGCCCGGGGTGCAGCCGATGATCGCGGCGAGCGCCCCGGTGTCGAGCGGGTCGCTCAAAAACCTTCCCCGATGCGACCCCAGCGCGCCGCGGTGAACCAGCTGATCGGGTTGAACCAGCTTGCCGAGCCGTCGGTCGAGAACATGCCGACGAGGGCGTGGCCGACGAGATTTTCCTCGGGCACCAGGCCGATGCCCTGGTTTTCCTCAGCGGGGAAGCGGCTGTCGGCGCTGCGATCGCGATTGTCGCCCATCAGGAACAGATGGCCTTCGGGCACGACGACGAGCGGGGTATTGTCCTGTGCGATGGGGGCGATGTCGAGGATCGCATAACTCTTGCCGCTCGGCAGCGTTTCCTCGAACTGTTTGTAGCGGCACTGGCGCTGGCCGTTCGCGCCGATTTCCTCGAACTCGGTCGAATAGCAGGGCAGGGTGCCCTGCTGGCGCGAGGCTTCGATCATGTTCGGGGTCACCGGGATGACGAAATCGGCCATCGGTTCGCGCTTCAGCGGCGCGCCGTTGAGCCAGACGATGCCGTCCTTCACCTGGATGCTGTCGCCCGGAAGGCCGATCACGCGCTTGATATAATCATTGTCGTTGACCGGCGGCGCCTTGAACACGACGACGTCGCCGCGCTCGGGCGTGCGGGCGAAGACGCGGCCCGGGATCAGCGGCACGCTGAACGGCAGGCTGTATTTCGAATAGCCATAGGCCATCTTGTTCACGAGCAGATAGTCGCCGATCAGCAGCCGCGGTTGCATCGATTCCGACGGAATGTTGAAGGGCGACAGGAAAAAGCTGCGGAAAATCAGCACCGCGATCGCCAGCAGGGCGAGGAAGCGGACGGTGTCCATCGCCTCTTCCTTGGCCGAGGCCGGCGCCGGGCTCGGCGCGGCGGGGGCTGGTTCGACGGGGGGCGTGGTTTCGGCGGTCAGGCTGGCTTCGGTCATGCCGCGGCATTGGCGACGAATAGGTCTGCGCGTCAAGCAAATATCGGCGGACGGCACTGGCGCGGCGGGCGCCGTGGGCCTATGAAATCGCCTCTTTGCGATTGAAGGACACGCGTTACATGACGACAGCCCCGCAGGCTTGGCAGGCGCTCGCCGATTGGCAGCCGCAGCAACTGACCGATCTGGTGGCAGCCGATCCCGACGTCCGGTTGCAGGCGCTGGTGCGCGGCGTTGCCGATATCCGCTTCGATTTCGCCAAGACGCATCTCGACACCGCCGCGATCGCGATCCTGTCGAACCTCGCCGAAGCACAGGATTTCGCCGGCCGCCGCAAGACTTTGTTTTCGGGCGGCATCGCCAATCCGACCGAGGGCCGCGCCGCCGAACATAGCGCCGAGCGTGGCGACGGCGCGCCGGAATCGGTCCATGTCGCGCAGGCGCTGCACCAGCGGATGCGGATGATGATCGACGCGATCGAGGCGGGGGCGTTCGGCGAGATCCGCCATCTGCTCCACATCGGCATTGGCGGATCGGCGCTCGGCCCCGACCTGCTAGTCGATACGCTCGGCCGCCACACCAACCGCTATGACGTCGCGGTCGTCTCGAACGTCGACGGCGCCGCGCTCGACGAGGCGTTCGCCAAATTCAGCCCCGAACACACGCTCGTCGCCGTGGCATCGAAGACCTTCACCACGACCGAAACCCTGCTCAACGCCAATTCGGCGCTGCAATGGCTCGACGAGGCGGGGGTCGAGGATCCGCTCGGCCGCTTCATCGCGCTGACCGCGAAGCCCGAACGCGCGATGGAATGGGGGATCGACGAGACGCGCATCTTGCCGTTCAGCGAAACTGTCGGCGGACGCTATTCGCTCTGGTCGTCGATCGGCTTTCCCGCGGCGCTCGCGCTCGGCTGGGACGCTTTCGCCGACCTGCTCGAAGGCGCGGCGGAGATGGACCGCCATTTCCGGCTCGCCGATGGTGCCGACAATGTCTGCCTGCTCGCGGCCTTCGCCGATCAGC
>PNJO01000056.1 GCA_013821905.1 Sphingopyxis sp.
TTCTGGCTGCTGTCCGCCTGATCGGTGATCGCCGTCGGGCTGACGAGGTTGAGGCCGGTCCAGCCCTGCGCCCAGCTGGTCGCGGGGGTGCCGGTGCCGTAAAGATCGCCGGTGTAGCCGAAGTTCCAGAACTGGCGCCAGCCGTTCTGATAGGTCTTGCGGCGGTTGAACAGGAATTCGCCGAACAGTTCGATCGAGTCGGTGACTTCGAACGAGGCGTCGGCGAAGGCCGTGTAGAGCTCGGTTTCCGGGATCAGCGTCTGGTCGGCCTGGAAGGGATGATAGGCGTTCTGGATCGCCAGCGACGCCGTGTCATAGCCGGTCGGGAACCAGCCGGCGGGCATGCCGAAGTCGCCGGGGAAGCTGGGCGCGCCATAGGTCGGCACGCCGAGCGTTTCGCCCGGATACTGGAACTGCATCAGCACCGTCTCGCCGTTCGGCGAGGTGTTGAGGCCGGTGTCGGGGCCGCCGGGGCCGTCGAGCTGCAGGTTGTCGACGAGGTTGTACACCCAGGCATGGCCCCAGCGCAGATCCTCGCACTTGTAGTTGCCGGTGCGCGGGTCGATGATGTCGGCGCGGCTGCCGTCCTGGCGGAAGGTGTATGCTTCGGGGCAGGCGAGATAGCTGCGGTCGCCGCGCTTCAGTTCGTTGACCTTGGTATAGTCGCCCGCGATCAGGATGTGGCCGCGGCTGAAGGTCTTCCCCCAGATCGCGTTGACGCGATATTCCTCGCCGCCGCTGCTGAAGGGCGCCGAAACCGAGCCGTTGAGTTCGATGCCGTTGGTGTCGGTCTTGGTCTTGATGTTGACCACGCCGGCGACCGCGTCCGAACCATAGACCGACGACGCGCCGGTCTTCAGGATTTCGATGCTTTCGGCGATCGACTGCGGCAGGACGTTGAGGTCGAAGGACGACACGCCGCCGCGCGTACCCGCGGGACCGGCGCGGCGGCCGTTGAGCAGCACGAGCGTGCGGTTGGGACCGAGGCCGCGAAGATCGATCGTCTGCGCGCCCGGACCGCCGTTGGTCACGAAGTTCGAGGAGATCGCCGCGGTGATCTGGGTCGAGCCTGCCGCGATCGGCGAGCTCTGCAGCGTCGAGGCGAGGTCGAACTTGCCTTCCTTCGAGGCGATCTCGGGGTCGATGACCGCGATCGGATCGGGGCTGTTGAAGGGCGTCACGGTGCGCAGGCGCGAGCCGGTGACGACAATGGCGTCTTGCGGCGCAGCGGTGGTTTCGTCCGCCTGCGCGGCCGTGTCTTCGGTTTGTGCATAGGCCGGTGTCGCCATCATGACCGCCATCGCCGACAGGCTGGCCAGACCAAGATAGCGCTGCACCCGAGGCGCACCCCCGTTCGAATATTTCATATTGATAATCCCCGGTTTTTTAAAACGTCCCTGTGGACCTTTTCGCGAGTGAATTGGCTTGCGAAAAAAGCCCGGCCGGCCGGTCTCTTCGGACCTTTTGACCTGCCATTGGGTTAACGTTCCAAAGCTTTCCGGGTAAGTCAAGCAAGATAAGGGGCTTTTTCCGCTATTTCCCGCGCTCTGTGGCGCTTTTGCCGCTATCGCGACTCGCGCCGCCTGAGACCGGCGGTCGGTACGATCGGGCAAACTGGCGCCAGACGATTGAAACCGCCTGTTACAGTCGATAGGGCGGGCAGATGGCACCGTGCCCCTCCTTCCCTTTTTCTGCCCGGACTGCGCCGCAACCATGACGCTGTCGTCGGGGGCGCTGTTCGCGCTCGGCCTGTTTGCCGCCATCTGGTTGCTCGCGGGGCTGTGGGCGGTCGGCCGCGGCGTCGCCATGCAGCGGCGTTCGGCCTTCGTCGCCGGACAGGCCGAGCGGCTGGCGGGGCTGGTCGATGCCTCGCCCTATCTGCCCGTCATCGTGCGCGCCGACTGGCGGGTCGAGGCGGGCGAGCGGCTCGGCCGCTGGCTGGGGCTCGATCGCGGCCCGCGGAATTTCGACGAGCTGCGCGGGCTCGGCGCGGGGCTCGACGCACAGGGGCATGACGCGCTGCGCCAGGCGATCGTCGGCGCCCAGCGCGGCGCCAAACCCTTTACGATGAGCCTGAAGCCGCAGGGCAGCGAACGCACGATCGTCATCCACGGCGGCGCCGCACCGCAGGCGGTCGGCGGGCCGGGCGGCGTGCTGCTGTGGCTGAGCGACGCGACCGACGGGCAGCATGCGCTGGCGCAGGCGCGCAGCGACCGCGACGAGGCGATGGCGGCGTTCGAGGCTCTGTCGGGGCTGATCGAGGCGGCGCCCTTTCCGATGTGGTTCCGCGAGAACGACCTCCGCCTCGCGCTCGTCAACCGCGCCTATGTGCGCGCGGTCGAGGCGAAGGGCGCGGCCGCGGTGATCGAGGGCGGTATCGAGCTGTGCGAGCCGATTGCGGGAGTAAGCGCCGCCGAGGCTGCCGACGAGGCGCGCGCGGCAGGCACAGCGCAGACGCGCACCATTCCGGTGACGATCGAAGGCGAGCGGCGGATCATGCGCGTCGTCGACGTGCCGCTGGCGCCCGAGGGCGGACGCGTGATCGGCATCGCGGGCTATGCGATCGACATCCAGGAACTCGAGAGCGAGCGCGGCGCGCACCGCCGCTTCGCCGACACGCAGCGCGAACTGCTCGACCGGCTCTCGGCGGCGGTGGCGCAGTTCGGCCCCGATCAGGCGTTGCTGTTCGCGAACCAGCCGTTCCGGCGGCTGTTCGCGCTCGCCGCCGACGATGTTGCCGAGGCGCGCCCCTTTGCGCGGTTGCTCGACGCGTGGCGCGACGGCGGACGCATCCCCGAGGTGCGCGACTATCCCGACTGGCGGCAGGCGCATGTCGACTGGTTCGCCAAACCCGGGGCGAGCGAGGAGGACTGGCTGCTGCGCGACGGGACGCACCTGCATGTCGTCGCCCAGCCGACGCCCGATGGCGGCATGCTGCTGCTCGCCGAGGACCGCACCGAGCAGGTGCAGCTCGCGGGCGCGCGCGACACGCTGCTGCGCGTGCGCACCGCGACCTTCGACAATCTGTTCGAGGCGATCGCGGTGTTCGCGCCCGACGGGCGGCTGCATCTGTGGAACCAGCGCTTCCGCCGCCTGTGGGGCATCGACGAGCCGACGCTCGCGGCGCATCCGCGCGTCGACGTGCTGATGGGCGGGCTCGCCGACCGGCTGGCGAAGCCGAACCAGATCAGCATCGTGCAGGAGGTGATCCGCGCCGCGACGCTCGAACGCACCCAGCGCGTCGGCGAGGTGCGCTTCGCCGACGGGCGCCATTTCGATTTCGCGTCGATCCCGCTGCCCGACGGCAACGCGCTGCTCATCATGCTCGACATCACCCCGAGCCGGAAGATGGAGGAGGCGCTGCGCGAGCGTAACGAGGCGCTCGAGGCGGCCGACAAGGTCAAGACCGCCTTCCTGTCGCGGATGAGTTACGAGCTGCGCACGCCGCTGACCTCGATCGGCGGCTTCGGCGAGATGCTGCAGGCGGGTTATGCCGGCAAGCTCGGCGAACAGCAGCGGGCCTATGTCGACGCGATCATGGATTCGGTCGCGGTGCTCGCGCGCCAGATCGACAATGTGCTCGATCTTGCGCAGGGCGAGGCGGGGACGCTGGTGATCGAGCGCGCGCCGGTGGACATGAAGGCGCTGCTCGACAAGGCGCTCGCCGACGCGAAGCCGCTCGCGGCGGGCGAGAAGATCGAGCTGGTGGGCAACATTGCCGCCGCGGTCGGCACGGTCGAGGCCGACGCGCCGCGGCTGTCGCGCCTTGTCGCGGGGCTGCTCGACAATGCGATCCGCTTCACCGCGCCGTCGCGCAAGTCGGGCGGGCGGGTGTTGCTGCATGCCGATGGCGACGCGAAAGGTGTCGACATCATCGTGTCCGACAACGGTCCCGGGATGCCCGACGCGGTCGTTGCGGTGACCAAGGGGACGCAGGCGGGCACGCAGAGCGGCGGCATCGGACTCGCGCTCGCGCGCCAGCTCGTCGCCGCGCACGGCGGCACGATGGAGGTGATGAGCGAGAAGGGGCAGGGGACGCTGGTGCGGATCAGCCTGCCGCGCGGCGCATGACCTTTCGCACGGACTATGATCTCGCCGGGGCCGCGCGCATCGGCGCGGCGATCGGCGCGGTACTGGCGCCGGGCGACGTCGTGCTGCTGTCGGGCGACCTCGGTACGGGCAAGACGACCCTGGCGCGCGCGATGCTCAAGGCGCGCGGTCTGGCGGGCGAGGCGCCTAGCCCGACCTTCGCGATCGTCCAGCCCTATGCGCCGCCCGAGGTCGACCTTCCGATCGCGCACGTCGATCTCTATCGCATCGAGGCCGAGGACGAGCTGATCGAGCTCGGGCTCGACGATTATCTCCATGACGGCGCGCTGCTGATCGAATGGCCCGAGCGGCTGGGCGCAGAGGGCTGGCCCGGTGCGCTGCACCTGAGCATTTCGGGGCAGGGCGACGCGCGCGTCTTGACAGCCGCGGTGCCGACGTCTTGGGGGGGGCGATGGCCGCTCCGATGATTCCGCCCGCCCATGCGCCCGACTTTCTTGCCGCGCATGGCTGGGGCGATGCCCAGATTTTGCCGCTCGCGGGGGATGCGTCCTTCCGCCGCTATTTCCGTGTCGTCGACAAGGACCGGCAGGCGGTGCTGATGGACGCGCCGCCGCCGCACGAGGACCCGCGTCCCTTCATCGCGGTCGCCGAATATCTGTGCGACACCGGGCTCAACGCGCCGACGATCCTTGCGCGCGATCTGGAGCGGGGGCTGCTGTTGATCGAGGATTTCGGCGATGTGCGCCTGCGCGAGACGGTCGACGCGCAGCTCCACCGCGAGGCCGACTATTATGCGGGGGTAACCGACCTGCTCGTGCATCTCCACGCGCGGCCGGCGATGGACGGGCTGCCCGTCCACGGGATCGAGCAGTGGCTCGACGAGGTGATGCTGTTCACCGACTGGTATTGCCCGGCGCTCGACATCGCGGTCGACCGTGACGCGTTCCGCGCGGCGTGGGAGGCGGCGCTGCTGCCGGTCGAGACCGACGGCCTGCCGCGCGTCACGGTGCTGCGCGATTTCCATGCCGAGAATATCATGCTCGTCGCGGGCAAGCAGGGCGTCGAACATTATGGCCTGCTCGATTTCCAGGACGCGCTGGTCGGCCATCCGGCCTATGACCTCGCCTCGGTGCTGGAGGATGCGCGGCGCGACGTGACGCCGGCGATCGAGACGGCGATGCTCGCACGGTACCAGGCGGCCACGGGGCAGGATATCGAACGCGCCTATTGGGCACTCGCCGCGCAACGCAACACGCGCATCCTCGGCGTCTTCGTCCGGCTGTGGAAGCGCGACGGCAAGCCCGGATACCGCCAGTTCCAGCCGCGCATGTGGGGGCTGCTCGAACGCGACCTCGCGCATCCGGCGCTCGCGCCGGTGAGGCGCTGGTTCGACGAGAATGTCCCGCACGCCAAGCGCGCGGACATGTGGATGGAGCCGGAGGCGTGACCGCGTCGATCGAGAGCGCGATGGTGATGGCGGCGGGGCTCGGCAAGCGGATGCGTCCGCTGACGGCGACCCGGCCGAAGCCGCTGGTACGCGTCGCGGGCAAGGCGCTGATCGACCATAGCCTCGACCGGATCGAGGCGGCGGGGGTCCGCCATGTCGTCGTCAACGTCCATTATCTCGCCGATGCGCTCGAGGCGCATCTCGCGGCGCAGAAGCGGGGCTTCACCATCGCGATTTCGGACGAGCGCGACCGGCTGCTCGAAACCGGCGGCGGCATGGTCAAGGCGCTGCCGCAGCTCAGCGGCGATCCGATCCTGATCGTCAACAGCGACAATATCTGGACCGACGGGCCCGAGGACAGCATCCGCCATCTCGCGCGCCACTGGGACGGCGACAAGATGGACGCGCTGTTGCTGTTGATCCGCCAGGCGAGCGCGACGGGGCATGGCGGCCGCGGCGATTTCCATATGGACCCGGCGGGGCGGCTGTCGCGGCGCCGGCCCGGTCGCATCGCGCCCTTCGTCTATACCGGCATCCAGCTCATCTCGCCGCGCCTGCTCGACGGCGCGCCCGAGGGGGCTTTTTCGACCAATATCCTGTGGGATCGCGCGATTGCGGCGGGGCGGCTCTATGGCCTGTCGCACATGGGGCAGTGGTTCGACGTCGGCACGCCCGCGAGCATCGCGCCGACCGAGGCCGCGCTGGGCGAGGTTTGACACGGATCGTCATCCCGGCGAAGGCCGGGATCTCGCCGGTGCGTCAGGCGGATAGGGTGAGATCCCGGCCTTCGCCGGGATGACGCAGGAAGTTTAATGGCTGACGCGAAGCCCACCGTCCTTTCCATCCCGGTCCACCGGGCTTTCGCCGATGCGCTCGCCGCGGGGCTGATAGCGCGCTTTGCCGACGGCGCGCTCGGGCTCGCCGACGGATTGATCCTGCTGCCGAGCAACCGCGCGCGCAGCGCGGTGCAGGCGGCTTTCGTGCGCGCGGGCGGCGCAGGGTTGCTGATGCCGCGGCTCGCGGTGATCGGGGATGCCGACCTCGACGAGAATGTCGCGCTCGCGCTCGATGCGATCGACGAAGCCGTGGCGATCCCGCCCGCGATCGACCCGCTGCGGCGTCGGCTGATGCTCGCGGAGCTGATCGAGCGGCACAATCCTCCGGGCGAGGATGCGATCGCCGGCGCGGCGGCCTTCCAGCTTGCCGAGGGGCTGGGGCGCGTGATCGACCAGCTTCATTATGAGGAGGTCGCGCCCGCGAAGCTCGGCGAGGTCGGCGCGGCGCTCGGCGATCTGGCGGGGCATTGGCAGGCGTCGTGGCAGCGGCTGCGCCTGCTCGTCGAGCATTGGCCCGCCGAACTTGCGCGCACGGGGATGATCGACCGCGCCGACCGGCGCAATCGCCTGTTGCACCGGGTGAGCGACGGCTGGCGCGCGGCGCCGCCCGCGCGCTTCACCGTCGCGGCGGGCGTCACCACCGCGGCGCCCGCGATCGCGCGGTTGTTGCGCACCGTCGCCGATATGGAGCGCGGCATGGTCGTGCTGCCGGGGCTCGACACCGGCATGGCGGCGGGCGAGTGGGACGCGCTGGGGCCGACGCGGCCGGATCCCGAAAACCCCGGCGCCCGCGCGCTCGAAACCCATCCGCAATATCATCTGAAACTGCTGATCGACCGCATGGGCGTGTCGCGCGAAGAGATCGGCGAATGGGAGGCCGTGTCGCCCTTCGACGGCCCCGCGGCGCGCGAACCCTTTCTGTCGCTGCTGTTCGCGCCCGCCGCCTATACGGCGCGCTGGCAGCAGGCGGGCGATGTCGGAGCGGGGATTGCCGGGCTGAGCGGTGCGGTGTTCGCCGACGACGGGCAGGAGGCGCAGGGGATCGCGCTGCTGATGCGCCATGCGATCGAGACGCCCGCGCGGACGGCGGCGCTCGTGACGCCCGACCGCGGGCTCGCCGAGCGCGTTGCGGGCGCGTTGCTGCGCTGGGGGATCGAGGTCGACGACAGCGCCGGGCGCCCGCTGAGCCAGTTGCCGCCGGGCACGTTGCTGCTCGCGCTCGCCACCCTTGCCGCGCGCTTCGATCCGGTGCGGCTGCTTGCGGTGCTCGGCCATCCGCTGGTGCGCAAGGGCGAGGGGCGGCTGGACTGGCTCGACCAGGTGCGGCGGCTCGACCTGCTGCTGCGCGAGCCCGGGCTGACGCCGGGATGGGACGGGGTGTCGGCGCGCGTCGCGGCGTTCGCAGAACGGAAGGACGAAGCGGCGGATCTGGCCGAGTGGTGGACGGCGCTGGCCGAAAGCCTCGGCGCGCTGCTCGCGCCGTTCGGCAGCGGTGTGCCGGTGCCGCCCGCGACCCTGCTCGCGGCGTTGCAGGCGGCGCTCGGCTGGCTCACCGGCGAGGCGGTGTGGGCGGGACCGGCGGGGCGGCAGCTTGCCGATCTGTTCGACCGCTGGTCGCTGGCGCGCGGCGACGGTCCGGCGCTGGTCGCCGCCGAGGATTTTCCCGCGATGCTGACCGACCTGATTGGCAGCGAGACGGTGCGCCCGCCCTATGGCGGCCATCCGCGCCTGTTCATCTGGGGCTTGCTCGAAGCGCGGTTGCAGCGCGCCGACCTGATGATCCTCGGCGGGCTCGACGAAGGGCGCTGGCCGCAGGCGACGAGCCCCGACGCCTGGCTGGCGCCGGGCATCCGCCGCCTGCTCGGCCTGCCCGCGCCCGAGCGGCAGCAGGGCGCGGCGGCGCATGATTTCGCGGGTGCGCTCGCGGGGCGCGAGGTGGTGGTGACGCGTGCGCAGCGCAGCGGCGGCGACCCCGCCGTGGCGTCGCGCTTCTGGCTGCGGCTGAGCGCGCTGGCGGGCGAGCTTCCCGAGGCGCGGCTCGACGGACAGCCGGTGACGGCGCTCGCGGCCATGCTCGATGTGCCGCCGGGCGCGACCGAGCCGGCCGAAAAGCCGCGCCCGGCGCCGCCCGCCGGGGCGCGCCCCGATGCGATCAGCGTCACCGGGGTCGACCAGCTCGCGCGCGATCCCTTTGCCTTTTACGCGTCGAAGATCCTGCGATTGTCCGAACTCGATCCGCTGAGCAGCGGTCCCGATGCCAAATGGTTCGGGACGCGCATCCACCGGCTGCTCGAGGACTGGCAGCGCGCCGGGATGACCGAGGCGGCGCTGGAGAAGGAATTGACGGCGCTTGCCGACGACCCGGCGCTCGACGCGCTCGCGCGCGCCTTCTGGCTGCCGCGCATCGTGCCGTCGCTGCGCTGGGCGGCGGAGACGGTGTGGGCGGCGCGCGACGAGCGCTGGCCGGTGGCGAGCGAGGTGCGCGGCGCGATGGTGGTCGGCGGCATCCGCCTGCACGGCAAGGCCGATCGCATCGACCAGCTCGCCGACGGCAGGCTCGCGATCGTCGATTACAAGAGCGGTTCGGCGCCATCGGGCACGGCGGCGGCCGACGGGCTCGACAATCAGCTGGGGTTGCTCGGGCTGCTCGCGGAGGCCGGGCAGGTCGAGGAAATCGACGCCGCGCCGGTCGCCGCGCTCGAATATTGGAGCCTCAAGCGCGACCGCGCCAAGGGGGCGGAGGGCAAGGTCTCGGCGACGCACGGCAGCCGCCGAGACCTCAAGACCGCGGAAGAGGCGATCGCGCGCGCCGCCGAGGCGCTGGCCGACCTTGGCGCGCGCTTCCTGTTCGGTGCCGAGCCGTTTACGCCGGGCGATCCGGGATCGCGGTACAGCGATTATGACCAGTTGATGCGCCGCGACGAATGGTTCGGGCGCGGCGACCAGAATTCGCATGGGGGCGACGCGGCATGATCGACCCCGCAAAACTCCTGAAGACGCTCGACGAGGGACAGGCCGCTGCGGCGCACCCGGACGACCATGTGTGGCTCGGCGCCTCGGCGGGGACGGGCAAGACGCAGGTGCTGTCGGCGCGCGTGCTGCGGCTGATGCTCGGCGGGGTGTCGCCCGAGGCGATCCTCTGCATCACCTTCACCAAGGCGGGCGCGGCCGAAATGGCGCATCGCATCCACGAGCGGCTGGCCTTGTGGGTGCGCGCGAATGATTTCGACCTGCGCGCCGACCTGCAGGCGCTCGGCGCCGACGTGCATCAGGCGGGCATCCTCGACCGGGCGCGGTCGCTGTTCGCCACGGTGATCGACAGTCCGGGCGGGGCGATCCGCGTCCAGACGATCCACAGCTTCTGCCAGACATTGCTCGCGAGCTTCCCGCTCGAGGCGAAGATCTTGCCCGGTTTTCGCGCGCTTGAGGATAGCGAGGCTGGCGCGTTGCAGCGCGAGGTGCTGGGCAAGCTGCTCTCGTGGAAGGACGCCGACGGCGATGCGATGCGCGGCGTCGCGGCGATGCTGGCGCGGCGCATGGGGCAGGATGCAGCGATCGCCTTTCTTGCGCGCTGCGCGAGCAGTTTTGGCGCGGCGAACGCGCCGCGACTGGCGCCCAAGCTTGCCGACGTGCGCGATGCACTCGGGTTGCCGCAGGGGACGCCGCTGGACTGGCAGGTGGCGATGCTTGCGGGCGGCGCGGTGGCCGATGCCGATGTCGCCGAAGTGGCGGCGAGCGGGCGCGCCTGGGGGACGAAGACCGGCGAAGGCCGCGCGGCGCTGATGGGCGAGTGGCTGGCGGCAGATGGCGCGGCGCGCGCGGCGATGCTGAGTGCGCTGCTCGGCTGCTTCGTCACCGGCACGGGCGATTTGCGCGCCGACTTCGCCAAGGAAAGTGGCCGGATGCACGATTGCCTCGGCGCCGCGTCGCGAATCATTGCGGCGGTGGGGCCTTTGCTGGCGACCGCGACGGCGATGCAGGTCGCCGACGATCTTGCGGCGGCATGGGATCTCGGCAGCCGCTTCGCCGAGGCCTATGCGCTGGCGAAGCGCGAGGCGGGGCTTGCCGATTTCGACGATCTGATCAGCCTTGCCGGCGGCCTGCTGCATCAGGGCGATTTCGGCGAGTGGGTGCGTTTCAAGCTCGACCAGCGCACCGATCATATATTGGTCGACGAGGCGCAGGACACCAATGCGCGCCAGTGGGCGATCATCCTGTCGCTCGCCGGGGAATTTTTCGCCGGTGAGGGGGCGAAGGACGACCGCGTCCGCACGATGTTCACCGTCGGCGACCGCAAGCAGGCGATCTTCGGCTTTCAGGGCACCGAACCCGCGGCGTTCGAGGCGGCGCGGCTGCGCTTCGGCCAGCGCGCCGCGGAGGGCGGGCGGCCGTTCGAGGATGTCGACCTTGTCACCAATTACCGGTCAAGCCCCGCGGTGCTCGATGTCGTCGACGCGTGGCTTTCTGGCGAGGCGGCGCAGAATATGGGGCTCGACAGCGACGAGCCGCCGCACTTCCCCGCCGACTTCCATCGCGACCGTCCGGGGCGGGTCGAGCTGTGGCAGCCGCTGCTCGTCGGCAAGGCGCTGGACGCCGGGGCGGAAGAGGAAGAGCGCGGCGAGGATGGTGACGATGCGGCGCCGCGCGATCCGCTCGCCGCCGCGAGCGACCCGGCGAGCCTGCGCCTGTCGCGCGCGATCGCCGACGAGGTGCAGGATTGGATCCTGCACGGCAAGGACGGGCGCAGCGTATCGCCGGGCGAAATATTGATCCTCGTCCGCCGTCGCCGCGACCTGGCGGCGCGGATCGTCGCGCGGTTGCAGTCGCTGCATGTGCCCGTCGCGGGCGTCGACCGTTTCGCGCTGACCCAGCCGCTCGCGGTGCAGGACCTGCTCGCGGCGATGCGCTTTGCGGTGCAGCCGCTCGACGATCTCAATCTTGCGTCGCTGCTCGTCTCGCCGCTGTTCGGCTGGGATCAGGAGCGGCTCTTCGCCTTTGCCCATGCGCGGCCGAAATCGCTATGGGAAGCGGTGCGCGCGCCGGACTCGGGCGCGCCCGAAGAAACGCTGGCGGGGCTGCGCAGCCTGCTCGGCATGGCCGATTTCACGACGCCCTTCCGTTTTCTCGAGCGCATCCTGTCGGGGCCGATCGACGGGCGGCGCAAACTCTATCGCCGGCTGGGGCGCGAGGCGCGCGATCCGATCGACGAACTGCTGTCGCAGGCGCTGGCGTTCGAGCGGCTGGAGGTGCCGTCGCTGCTCGGCTTCCTGACGCGGATCGGCGCGAGCACCGCCGACATCAAGCGCCAGACCGAGGGGCGGAGCGACGTCGTGCGCGTGATGACCGTCCACGGGTCGAAGGGGTTGCAGGCGCCGATCGTCATCCTCGCCGATGCGACCGACGACCCGCAGTCGAAGCGCACGAACTTCGACCTGTCGCTGCGCCAGTGGGACAGATTGCCGGCGTTCGCGCTGGGCAAGGAGGAACGGCACGGCCCGGTCGCCGACGCGCATGACGCGAAGCAGCGCGCCGAGCTGGAGGAGCATTGGCGGCTGCTCTATGTCGCGATGACGCGCGCCGAGGAATTGCTGGTGGTGACCGGCACCCGGAAATCGGACGAACTGCCCGCGCACAACTGGCACAGCGCGGTCGATGCGGTGATGGCGGGCATGGGCGCCGACTGGCAGGACGCCGGGCCGCGCTGGGGGCAAAAGCGCGTCCATGCGGTGCAGCCGAAGAAATGGGCGCGCGCGCCGAAGGAGAAAGCGAAGCCCGCGTCGTCGCCGGTCGTAATCCCCGACTGGGCACGGCAACCCGCGCCGGAGGAAGCGCGTCCGCCGCGCCCGCTCGCGCCCTCGTCGCTGGGCGAGGATGATGTTGCGACGCCGCCGCAGGGAGGCGAGCGCGCTGCCGCGGTGGCACGTGGTCTGCTGCTCCATGCATTGTTCGAGCGGCTGCCGCCGGTGGTGCCGGAGAAGCGGCGCGCGGCGGCTACGCGCTGGCTGGCGGCGCAGGCGGCCGCGCTGTCCGATGCCGATCGCGCAGCGATGGCGGAAGAGGTACTCGCGGTGCTGGACGATCCCGCGCATGCGGCGCTGTTCGGCCCGGGATCGCTCGCCGAGGTGCCCTTGTCAGCGGTGGTCGACGGCATGGTCGTCGCGGGGATCGTCGACCGGCTGCTGGTCACCGGGGACAGGGTGACGGTGATCGACTACAAGACCGGGCGGCATGTGCCGGCGAGCGCCGATGCGGTCGCGCCCGCCTATCTGCGCCAGATGGCGGCCTATCGCGACGCGCTGCGCGTGATCTTTCCGGGGCGGCGCGTCGAGGCGGCGCTGCTCTATACGGCCGGGCCGCGGCTGGTCGCGCTCGACGATGCCCTGCTCGACGCGAACAAGCCCGGCTTGCTGGCAACCAAGGCGAATTTGCCGGGTTCGGCCCTTGAGCCGGACGCGCCGACGTCCTAATTTGGGAGCAACAGTATTTCAGGAGTCCAAGATATGGGTACCAAGGCAATCAGCGACGACAGCTTCCAGGCCGACGTCCTCGACAGCGACACCCCCGTGCTCGTCGATTTCTGGGCCGAATGGTGCGGTCCGTGCAAGATGATCGGCCCGTCGCTCGAGGAAATCGCCGACGAACTGGGCGAGAAGGTCGTGATCGCGAAGCTGAACATCGACGATCATCCGAACGCCCCCGCGAAATATGGCGTGCGCGGCATTCCGACGATGATCCTGTTCAAGAATGGCGAGATCGCCGACACCAAGGTCGGCGCGGCGCCGAAGAGCGCGCTCAAGGGCTGGCTGGAAGGCGCGCTGTAAGCGAATTTCCCCGGCGCCGGATCACCGGCGCCGGGGTTTTCCTTTTGTCGGTCAGTCGCGCCAGTAATCATGCCGCCCTGACCCGTCGAAACCGGCCCGATGTCAGGCAGCAGTTGCGGAAACCTCTGCCCCGATCCGCACGGGCATGGATCCTTGCGACCGAGTTTTTCGATGAGTTCCTTGTCGCCGTGGACGAAGCGGTGTCCTCGCTTGACCTGCGTTTCGGAAGGGTAGCCTTTACGCCGTTTCGAGCTGGCCTCGAAAGCAGGGCAGGTCGGCGAAGTCTTTTTGGCGTACCATGACGGCCTCCTGTGGTTGGCGCGCTGCGTTGCGCGCCGGCGGCCCCTACCAGAATGGCATCAGCTACGATAGTCGGCGTTGATGCTGATGTAGCCGTGCGTCAGGTCGCAGGTCCACACGGTCGCGCGGCCTTCGCCGAGGCCGAGGTCGGCGCCGACGCGGATATCCTGCCCTTTCAGATGCGCCGCAACGGGCGCCTCGTCATAGCCGTCGACGGGCAGGCCGTCCTTCGCGACCCAGTGATCGCCGAATCGGATCGCGAGCCGGTCGCGGTCGGCGGGTTCGCCGGCCTTGCCCACCGCCATCACGACGCGGCCCCAGTTCGCGTCCTCGCCCGCGATCGCGGTCTTGACGAGCGGCGAGTTGGCGATGGCGAGCGCGACGCGCTTCGCGCTGGCGTCGCTGGTCGCGCCGGTGACCTGCACTTCGATGAATTTCGATGCGCCTTCGCCGTCGCGTACCACCTGGTGCGCGAGGTCGAGCGCAACCTCGCGGATCGCCGCGTACAGCGCGTCGGCGCCCGGATTGTCGCGCGTGGCCAGCATGGCATTGCCCGCCTGTCCCGTCGCGAAGAGCAGCACCGTGTCGCTGGTCGAGGTGTCGCTGTCGACGGTGATGCTGTTGAAGCTGCCGCCGGTCGCCTCGGTCAGCATCTCCTGCAGCAGCGCGGGCGCGACGGCTGCGTCGGTGAAGATATAGCCGAGCATCGTTGCCATATCGGGGGCAATCATGCCCGATCCCTTGACGACTCCGGCAACGTGGACGGTTTTGCCGCCAACGATGGCGCTGGCTGCGGAGCCCTTGGCGAAGGTGTCGGTGGTGCCGATGGTATCGGCGACGGCTTCCCACGAGCAGGGTTCGGCGGTGAGCGCGGCGGCAACGCCTGCACGTGCCTTGTCCTTGGGCAGCGGCACGCCGATGACGCCGGTCGAGCTGACAAAGACTTCGCTGGCGTCGCAGCCGAGATGGGCGGCGACCTGGTCCATGATCTGCTCGACTGCCTCGCGCCCGCGATATCCGGTGAAGGCATTGCTGTTGCCCGCGTTGACGATGAGCGCGCGGCCCGACCCACCCTTCACCTGTTCGCGGCCGAGCTCGACTTCGGACGAGCAGCAGATGTTGCGCGTGAATACGCCCGCGACCGTGGTGCCGGGCGCCAGCTCGACATAGGTCAGGTCGCAGCGGTCCCAATTCTTGTACTGCGCGCGCGCGACGCGGCGCGTGACCCCGGCGATGTCGGGGAGGGCAGGGAAGGCGGCGGGCGCGAGCGGCGAGCGGGTGGTCATGCGAGGGCGCTTAGCGGCGTAGCAGGCAAAGAAAAACCCCTCCCGTTTACGGGAGGGGCAGCGAGACTTGCGAGCTTGCTCGCTAGTCGCAGTGGGGAGGGCGTGCGACGCAGCAGGCCCTCCCCCAACCCCTCCCGCAGGCGGGAGGGGAGTTATCAGGCCGGAATGCCGCTGATCGACTTCACTTCCATGAAGTCCTTGAGGCCGAACACGCCGCCTTCGCGGCCGTTGCCCGACGCCTTGTAACCGCCGAACGCCGCGCCCGGGCCGGGGCCCCACGCGTTGACCGCGACCATGCCGGCGCGCAGCTTGGGGGCGACTTCGGCCGCCTTGGCGGGATCGCCCGAAACGACGGCCGACAGGCCATATTCGGTGTCGTTGGCGATCTCGACCGCTTCGTCGAGTGTGTCATAGGTCATGATCGTCGCGACGGGGCCGAACACCTCTTCCTTCGCGATGCGCATGTCGGGAGTGACGCCCGAGAAGACGGTCGGCTTGATATAATAGCCGCGGTTGACGTTCGAGGGCAGGCCGGTGCCACCGGTCTCCAGCGTTGCGCCTTCGTCGATCGCCGACTGGATCAGGCCCTGGATCTTGTCGAACTGCGCCTTGTTGACGACGGGACCGATGTGGCCGCCTTCGGTCAGCGGATCGCCGACCTGCGTTCCGTCGAACATCGCCTTGATGACGCCCACGGCTTCGGCTTCGCGGTCCTTCTGGACGAGGATGCGCGTGGGGGCGATGCAGCTCTGGCCGGTGTTGACGAGGACGCCCTGCACCGTCGGGGGCAGCACGGCAGCGAAGTCGGCGTCGGGCAGGACGATGTTCGGCGACTTGCCGCCGAGTTCCTGATGGACGCGCTTGACCGTGTCGGCGGCCGCCTTGGCGACGAGAATGCCGGCGCGGGTCGATCCGGTGAAGCTCACCATCTCGATGCCCGGGTGCGCGCTGATCGCGTTGCCGACGGTCGGGCCGTCGCCCTGCACGAGATTGAAGACGCCCGGGGGCACGCCCGCGGCGTCAAGAATCTCGGCGAAGATCACGGCATTGCCAGGGCATTCCTCCGACGGCTTGAGCACCATCGTGTTGCCCGCGGCGAGTGCCGGCGCGACCTTCAGCGCGATCTGGTTGAGCGGCCAGTTCCACGGGGTGATCATGCCGACGACGCCGATCGGCTCATAGGCGATGACGCCCGCGGCATATTTTTCGGTGAAGCTGAAATCTTTCAGCGCGGCGATCGTGCCAAGGAAGCCGCCGATGCCCGCGCCGACCTGCGCGGTGCCTGCGAAGCTGACCGGCGCGCCCATTTCGGATGCCATCGATTTGGCGAGGTCGGGTGCGCGCTTCTTATATTCCTCGACGATGCGGTTCAGCAGGTCGAGGCGCTCCTCGCGCGTCGTCTGCGACCAGCTCTTCAGCGCTTCGCGCGCGGCGGCGACGGCATCGTCGACGTCGGCGGCGGTGCCGAGGACGATCGTCGAGGCGGC
>PNJO01000057.1 GCA_013821905.1 Sphingopyxis sp.
GCGATAGTCAGATAGATCCAGGCCATGGCAGCCTCCTTCACGCGCTGCCGGGCCGTCCCGGACCTGAAAACCCGCACCGGCGGGCGAGGACGTGGCCTCTGCAGATTTGGCCGACCAGTTTAGTCGGATTCGCGCATTTGAACAGGGCTTATGGCCCGCGCCCTGCGATCCGGTCAGCCGTCGAAGATATCCGCATATTCGGGATGCGACGCAACGAAGCGCTGCATGAAGCTGCATTTGAGCACGGCCTTGCGCCCGCCGGCCCGGATCGCATCGAAGACGCCCGTCGCGAGCCGCGTGCCGATCCCCTGTCCCGAGAATTCATAGGGAACCTCGGTGTGGACGAGCACGACGCGCCCGTCCTCGATGCGATAATAGGCGGCCGCGACCTGGTCGTCCCCGAGGGCGAGTTCGAAACGATGTTCTGCCGGATTGTCGATAACGGCGTCGGCCATGTCCTGCTCCTGAAACTGCAACCGGCCGGGGCGAACCACCGGCCGGTTGCCATCTTCACTCAGCCGCGCTGCAAGTCGAGCATTTCATGCCCGGTTGCGACCTGCTGTGCCCGCGCATGGCTTTCGATGAGCAACATCGCGGCCTCGTCGGGAGGTCAGTCGGCCTTGTCGTACGAGAACTGGATGCCGGCGGTTGCTCCGGTCTCGATGAACAGGTCCATGAAGGCCGGCACCGTCTCGCTGCGTTTCCAGTCGCGCTGGAGTTCGCAGAAGAGCTGGGGGACCGAGATCATCTTGCCGCCCGCCTGTTCGATGCGGCGAAGCGCTGCTTCGTGCGCCGCGACCGAGGTGCCGCCGACGGCATCGACCGGAACATAGACCTCATAGCCTTCCGCAAGCGCGTCGAGCGCGGGAAAGGTCAGGCACGCCTCGGTCCACAGCGCGGTCACGATGAGCTTCCTGCGGCCGGTCGCCTCGACCGCCTTGCGGAATTCGACATCTTCCCAGCTGTTGATCGTGGTGCGGTCGTCGGTCGGATAATCGGCGAGGACCTTGCGGACCTGCGGCACCGGCGGCTTGTTGAGGCCGGTTTCGACGTTCACGGTCGAATGGATGACCGGCAGGCCATAAGCGACGGCCGCGCGCGCGGCGCCCGCGATGTTGTTGAGCAGCAACTGGCGGTCCATCGAGGCGATCGAATTCACCTGCACGGGTTGATAGTCGATGATGATGAAGGCCGAATTCTGCGGAGTCAGCAGATGGTCGGCCTTGGGGTCGCGGATGGCTTCGCTGGTCCTGTTTCTTTTCCTGCTTCGGGCGCGCGGGGGGACCGGTAGAGGCCTGCCGTCGCGGCGGGGCAGGCCGGGCCCGCCGTCAATTCGTCGGAGAGAGCGAGGGACCCGGCTCCCCGGGAGGGGGGGATGGAGAGCCGGGTCCGCGTCAGGCCGCCATCGGGGCCAGCCTGCCGTTCAGCATCGCCGAATGCCCTTCGGGCAGGTCGAGTAGCAGGTCGGCGTCGCGGTTCAGGCGCACATCCCAGACATTGATCGGGGTGAAGGTGCGTGCCGGCCCTTTCGCGCCGAGCAGCTCGCCCGCGATGACGCGGCCGAAACCGGCGCCGCCGGGCAGCTCGACCGTCGGGATGTCCGCCGCGACGATGCCCTGGTAACCGCCGGGCGCCATCTTGTCCTTCGCGGACAGGTTGACCCACAGCTGGACCATGCGGAACGACCCGCCCGTCTTGCCGAACGCCGGCGAATGATATTCCTCATGCAGGATGCCGCCCGCAGCGGTCATCCACTGCACGTCGCCGGGGCCGATGACGCCGCCGTTGCCCGCCGAATCCTTTTGCTCGACCTCGCCGTCATAGACGATGGTGACCGTTTCGAAGCCGCGGCGCGGATGCTGGCCGACGCCGCGCCGCGCGGTGCATATTCCTGCAGCTGACCTACAAGCTCGGCGGCGCGGCCTGCCGTCATGGGGTCGGCGCACGCCCCATCGGAATCCGGTCGGAAGCCGATGGGACCCCGGCGACCAGCGGCGGGCTAGAGCGCCGGCCGGTCGCGACCCGCGTCGGCGCCGATCCCGTGCAGGAACAGGTTCGAAACCTCGAAGGCCACGCGGTGCGGCGAGACGGCGACATCGGCCGGGAGCCAGTGCGCGACGAAGTTGAAGGTGCCTGCCGATGCAAGCGCCGTCGGTTCGGCCTCGAACGGGCGCAGGGTGCCGTCCGCACTGCCCAGTTCCATCGTCGCGATCGACCGGTCGAGCAGCTGGTTGGTCTGCGCGCTGAAGCGCTGCTGCTCGGCGGCGGTCAATTTGTGATAGGACGTCGCAGTCAGCGACATCGGGCCGGCCGGGTCGAGCTGCGCCTGGACATTGAGCACGATGCCGGCGCGGGCGCGGTCGAGGCCGCTGGGGTGGCGCTCGGCACGGTCGAGCAGGCGTGCGTAGAGGGCGAAGGCGCGGTCGAGGCACTGCGCGACAAGCGCCGCCTTGCTATCGAAATGATGGTAGATGAGCCCCTTGGTCGCCGACAGCGCCGATGCGACATCGTCGAGCGACACACCCTCGACCCCGCGCGCGTTGAACAGCGCCGATGCGGCCGCGACGATTTCGCCCGCGCGGTCGGCGGGCGGCGGCGGGACCAGGACGCCCCAGTCCTCCAGCTCGACATCGTCGATCCGGGCCGGCGCCCGCGCGGTGGACACGCCGCTTTCGACGATGCGCGGCAGCTCGACCGACAGCCGCCCGGGCCGGTCGCGCTCGACGCGGCGCGCCCAGATGTCGCCGAGCGGCGCCCACGCGATCATGCCCCAGATCGTCCGCGCGGCGATCGCCGGGTCGTTCGGACGAACCGAGCCGTCGGCGATGCCGCGCGCAACCAGCGCGGCGAGCATATCGAACGCCTCCGTCTGACGCCGTGCGATCTCGCGCTGGCCCTCGTCCGACAGCGTATCGAGTTCGGCCGCGATGATCGCATGCGACTGGTCGCGCGCGCACGCCTCGCCCAGAAAATCGACGATCGCGCCGAGACCGGTTCCGCCCCGCGCCATCGCGCGCGACAGATCCTGCAGCATCGGCTCGAGCAGGTGGAAATAGCATTGCCGCGCCAGATCGTTGCGGTCGGCGCAATAATTATAGAGGCTGGAACGCGTCAGCCCGACATTGCGGGTGATGAGCGCCAGATCGGCGCCCGCGACGCCGTTGCGGCGAAACTCGTCCGCCGCTTCGTCGAGGAGGAGCGCCCGACGCGCGGCGCGCGCCGCGCTGAGCAGCGGCCGGTCCTTCGTCGCCAATCCACCCTTTTCCATATGCTTTGACTGCCCTGACTCGATGGAATTGACAAGTCAGTATGTTCAACATACTCATTTGTCAGAATCATAAACGAATGAGAATGTTCGGGAAGGGAGAGACGATGAAGGAAATCACCACCCTGCGCGCCGCCCGTCGGCGCTCGCGCAAGCCGGCGCTGCTGCTGGGAACCGCGCTGCTGCTCGGCAGCCCCGGCGTCCGGGCGCAGGAAGCCGCGGCGGGCAGCGACGAAATCGTCGTCACCGCGATGAAGCGCGAGGAGCGGCTGCAGGATGTCGGCGCAACGATCCAGGCGCTGTCTGCCGAGAATATCCGCGCCGCGCGCGTTGCAGAGATCAAGGATCTCGCGACCCAGGTGCCGAATGTCGATATCAAGGAAACCGTTCCCGGCGCGCTGCCGACGGTGACGATCCGCGGCATCGGGCTCGACGATTTCAGCACCGTCAGCAGCCCCGCGGCGGGCATTTATGTCGACGAAATCCCCCTCGCCTCGCCCGGCCTGATGAGCGGCAATTTCTTCGACCTTGGCCGCATCGAAATCCTGAAGGGGCCGCAGGGTACGCTCTACGGACGCAACACGACGGCGGGCGCGGTCAATATCGTGTCGGCGACACCGGGCGACGGCTTCGCCGCCTTCGCCAAGGCGAGCTACGGCAATTTCGATACATTCGATGCCGAGGCGATGCTGAACATCCCGCTGTCCGAACGCGCGCAGCTGCGCCTCGGCGGCAAGACGATCCAGCAGGGACGCGGCTTTTGGACCAGCTCGCTGCAGGAGGACGGCTCGCCGGGCGAGCGCGACATCGGGTCGCGCGACATCTGGCTCGGTCGCATCCAGCTCGCGCTCCAGCCCGCCGAGGGGCTCGATATCCTGCTCAAGGCCGAAGGCGAACGCTCGCGCTCCGAAATGGGCGTGCCGCAGTTCAACGGCACCTATGGGATCGGGACCCCCTTCGTGCCCTGCGCGCCCGTGCTGCAGGGCAAGCTCGACAATGCGAGCTGCGTCGACGCCTATGGCTATCGCAACACGCGCGACGACCCGTATCGCGGCGACTGGGTCGGCCGCTTTCCCTATCATGTCGACCAGATCAACCTGACCGGCAAGATCAACTATAGCCTCGGCACCGTCGATATCACCGCGATCACCGGCTATATCGACTTCTCGCGCCTCTATCACATCGATGTCGACGCGACGCCGCTGCAGCAGTTCGACTATGACGAGAATGAGGATGTCCGGCAGTTCACGCAGGAACTGCGCATCGGCTATCGCAACGACCTCGTCGATCTGGTCGCGGGCGCCTTTTACAGCTGGGACCGGGTGCTTGGCGACAACACCAACTACAGCGACGACTGGCCGCTCCTCTTCCTCGGCGCCGCGAGCGGGTCGGGCAAGACCAACTACGACCAGGTCACGCGCTCCGGCGCGCTCTATGCCGACGCGACCTGGTCGCTTTCCGACAAGGTCGACCTGATCACCGGCATCCGCTTCACGCGCGAACGGCGCCATTATGAGGGCGGCACCAGCTTCATCACCCCCTCGCCGCTCGTCGGCGTGTCCGACACCTTCATCGACGACACGATCCGCGACAGCAATGTCACCGGCCGCATCGGGCTCAACATCCGGCCGCGCGACGGCCTGCTGGTCTTCGCCTCGGTTTCACGCGGGCGCAAGAGCGGCGGCTTTTTCAGCGGCTTTTCCAACAACCAGAGCCAGCTCCTGCCCTATCGCCCCGAAACGCTGACCGCTTACGAGGTCGGCGTGAAAAGCGAGTTCGGCCGCGCGGTGACGCTCAACGCCTCGGGCTTCTATTATGATTACAAGGATCCCCAGACCTTCGTCCGTTATGTCGATCCGGCGACCGGCCTGTCGGTGCAGAAGGTCGGCAATGTCGACAGTGCGCGCGTGTTCGGCGCCGACGTCGACCTGATCCTGCGCCCGGCCCGCGGATTGACGCTGTCGGGCGGGCTCGGGCTGCTCGATACGCATCTGTCGTCCTTCGAGACCGCAGCCGGCGTGATCCCGGCGGGGAACCGCCTGCCCAATGCGCCCGCGACCTCCTTCTCGGGCAAGGCGCGCTACGAATTCGACCTGTCGCCGCGGCTGACGGCGGCGGTCCAGGGCGACGCGCGCTATGCCTCGTCGGCGTTCAAGGAAGCGTCGAACGATCCCCTGATCGCGTCCGATGCCTATTGGCTGCTCAACGCCCGCGTCTCGCTGGCCGACACGAAGGCGGGATGGGAAATCGCGCTGTGGGGACGGAACCTGACCAAGGAGCGCTATGTCGTGCAGGGCGTCAACCTCGCCTCGCTCGGCGTCGTCAACCGCATCTACAACGCGCCGCGCACCTACGGCGTCGAACTCAGCTTCCGCTATTGAGGGCGAATATTCCATGACGATCACCACTCCCGTCGCCGGCAGCTGCGCGCCGCGTTTCGCGCCCGTCCGTGACGCCTTCGCCGCCAATTTCGCCGACCGCGGCGACATCGGCGCCGCCCTGTGCCTCGTCGTCGGCGGCGAACCCGTCGTCGATCTCGTCGGCGGCTGGCGCGACGCCGCGCGGACCGCGGCGTGGCAGGCCGACACGCTCGTCAATCTCTGGTCGACGACAAAGGGCATCGGGGCGATCGCCTTCGCGATGCTCGTCGATCGCGGGCTCCTCGCCTATGACGATCCCGTCGCACGCCATTGGCCCGAATTTGCGGTGAACGGCAAGGAAGCCGTCAGCGTCGGGATGCTGCTGTCGCACCAGGCGGGACTGTGCGGCTTTACCGGGCCGGCCACGGTCGCCGATCTGCTCTCGGGCGCCCCCGCCGCCGACCGGCTCGCGGCGCAGGCCCCGCTGTGGGAACCCGGCAGCGCGTCGGGCTATCACGCGATCAGCATCGGGATTCTCGCGACCGCATTGTTCGAACGGATCGAGGGCCGGTCGCTCAAGGCCTTCGTGCGCGAAGAACTGGCGGAGGCGCTCGGCCTCGACGTCTCGATCGGGCTCGAACCCGGTCGCGACGGCCGCCGCGCCGAGATGATCGCGCCGCCCGAACTCAGCTCCGATACGATCGGCAGCCTGACCCCGCCGCAGATCGCCGCGCTCGCCAACCCGCCACTCGACCCGCTCCTCCCCAACGATCCGGCGTGGCGCGCGGCCGATCTCGCTTCGGCCAACGGCCATTCCAACGCCGGAGCGCTGGCGCGGCTCTATGCCCGCTTCGCCGACGGGCTGGTCGGCCCCGCAACGCTTGCTGCCGCCACCGCCCCGCGCACCGACGGCGTCGACCTTGTGCTGGGGCTGCCCGCGCGCTGGGCGGCGGGCTTTCTCACCAATTCGGACGGCATATATGGCCCCAACACGGCCGCTTTCGGCCATTCGGGCTGGGGCGGTTCCTTTGCCTTCGCCGACCCGGCGGCGGGTCTGGCGCTGAGCTATACGATGAACCGCATGGGCACCCAGCTGCGCGACGATCCGCGCGACGTCGCCTTGATCGAGGCGGTCTATAGCTGCCTGTAGGTGAGCCGATCCGAATCCCAGGCCCGCGGGTGGTGGCCGCGATGGTCGATCGGCCCTGACCCCAGGGTCAGGACCCTAGATACGGTTCGCGCGCACGATCGCGCCGAAATGATGCGCGCTCGGCCGCGGCGTCCGCCGGAACGTCGTCCGGTCGACTGCGGCCAGGCCGAAGGGCACCGCATAGCCCGATGTCCATTCGAAATTGTCGAGCAGCGACCAATAGATATAGCTGTGCACCGCAATGCCTTCGTCGAGGCAGGCGCGCACGCCGTCGAGCGCCGCGTCGATGAAGGCGACGCGGCGCGTGTCGTCGGCGACGGCGACCCCGCTCTCGGTGACATAGATCGGCTTGCCGATCGTCCGGTGCGCCCAGCGGATCGTGTTCGCCAGCGCCTGCGGGTAGAATTCATAGCCCGAAAGCGTCAGCTCGGCGTCCTTCGGCGGCGGCACCATACCCTTTTCGTCGAAGACGAGGCGCGTGTAGGATTGGACGCCGAAGAAATCGGCGTGGCTGCGCGCAACGCCGGTCCAGTCGCCATAGAGCCGCCGTTCATAGTCGGCGACGAGCGACGGCCCACCCGCCGACTGGATGTCCTGCGTCGTCAGCGTGATCCCGACCGGCAATTCGGGCCGCGCCGCCTTGATCGCGTCATAGCCCCGCCGATGAGCCTCCTGCATGAGTGGTGTCGTGATCGCCGGATCGGCGAAAGCGAGGCGCGAGAATTTCGGCGATCCGGTCGCGGCCACCGCCGCCGCCTGCGCCTCGCGTTGCAGCTTCGCGCCCGCCTCCGACTGCGGGAACAGCGCGACGAGCAGGCCGATATTCGCTTCGTTGAAGGTGGTGACGAGATGCATCAGCCCGCCCAGCCGCTCGGCGACCTTGCCGCAATAGCGCGCGAAAAGCGCCGGCGCGTCGGCCGTCTCGAACCCGCCGCGCTTCGCGAACCAGAGCGGCACGGTAAAATGGCTCAGCGTCACCACCGGTGCTAGCCCGCGCGCGCGGCACGCCGCCAGCACGCATGCATAATGGTCGAGTTCGGCGTTCGAGAAATGCCCTTCGCTCGGCTCGATCCGCGCCCATTCGATACCGAGCCGGTAGCAGTTGAGCCCGAGACTTTCGGCGAGCGCGAAATCCTCGTCATAGCGATGATAGCTGTCGCACGCGTCGCCCGACCGCTCCTTGAACAGCGTCGGCGTGACATTTTCGGCCAGCCAGGCATCGCTGTTGGTGTTGTTCCCCTCGCTCTGATGCGCCGAAATGGCGGCGCCCCACAAGAAGCCCTTCGGCGCGGGCTTCCGCCCCGCCGCAGCCGGGGCATTGCCCAGCAGCAGCGGCGCGGCCGCCACGCTCGCCGCCGCCTGGATCAGCGCGCGGCGCCCGATCGTGCTCACGCCTCGATATCCCGCTTGTAGGTTTCGGGCAGGAAGAAAATCCCGACGACTGCGGTGATGGCGGCGATGGTCACCGCATACCACAGGCCCTGATAGATATTCCCCGTCGCCGCGACCATCGCGAAGCCGATCGTGGGCATGAAACCACCGATCCAGCCGTTGCCGATATGATAGGGCAGCGACAGCGACGTATAACGGATGCGCGCCGGGAACAGCTCGACGAGCAGCGCCGCAAGCGGGCCATAGACCATCGTCGCAAGGATCCCGAAGGTGCAGAGGATCAGAATGACCCTGAGCTTGTTCACCTCCGCCGGATCGGCCTTGTCGGGATAGCCCGCCTCACCCAACGCTGCCTTTGCCGCGGCGCCAAACGCAGCGACCGCGGCGGCGCGCCCCCGCTTGTCCAGCCCCGCCGGGTCGGGCACGGCGATCACCCGTTCGCCGACGCGCACCGACGCCGCTGTTCCGGCCGGTGCCTCGATATTGGCGTAGTTGATCCCGTTCTTCGCCAGATAGGATTTGGCGATATCGCAGCTCGTTGTGTCGAAGCTGTTCTTGCCGATCGGATCGAACTGGAACGAACATTCGCCGGCGTGGGCGACGACCGTCACCGGCGCGCGCTCGACCGCCGCCGCCATCACGGGGTTCGCCGCGACGACGAGCGCCTTGTAGAGCGGGAAATAGACGAAGACCGCGATGACGCAGGCGGTCATCATGATCGGCTTGCGTCCGATCCGGTCGCTGAGCCAGCCGAAGAAGACGAAGCTCGGGATGATGATCGTCAACGCGGCGGCGACGAGGAAGTTCGCGGTCGCGCCGTCGACGCGTGCGATGCGCTCAAGGTAGAAGAGCGGATAGAGATGCGCGGCGAAACCGATCACCGCCTGTCCCGCGACCGCGCCGAACAGCGCGATCAGCACGATCTTCAGGTTCTTCCACTCGCCGAAGGCTTCCTTGAGCGGCGCCTTCGACGTCGCGCCCGCTTCCTTCATGCGCTGGAAGACCGGACTTTCCTCGAGCTGCAGGCGGATCCACATCGCGATGCCCAGCAGCACGATCGAGAAAATGAAGGGCAGGCGCCAGCCCCAGTCGCCGAAGCTGGCCTCGTCCATGAACAACCGCAGCGACACGACGAAGGTCGAGGCGAGGATCAGCCCGATCATCGCCGTGGTCTGGATGAAGCTGGTGTAGAAGCCGCGCTTTCCGGGCGGCGCATGTTCGGCGATATAGACTGCCGCGCCGCCATATTCGCCGCCGATGGCGAGCCCCTGCAGCAGGCGGAGCAGCATCAGGATAATCGGCGCCGCGACCCCGATCGTCTCGTAACTTGGCAGGAAGCCGACTGCGAAGGTCGACAGCCCCATGATCGCCATCGTAACGAGGAAAGGTTCTTGCGCCCGACGATGTCGCCGACACGCCCGAAGACGAGCGCGCCGAACGGCCGCACCGCGAAGCCCGCCGCGAAGGCCATCAGCGCAAGGATGAAGCCCGTCGTCTCGTTCACGCCCGAGAAGAAATGATGCGACAGCGCGCTGGCGAGCAGCCCGTAAAGGTAGAAATCATACCATTCGAACACCGTCCCCAGCGACGAGGCGGTGATGACGAGCGTCTCGTTCTGGCCCTTCTCTGCCGGTCCGGCGGGCAAAGCGTCGCTGTCGGTTGCCATATCCTTCTCCCATTTTGACCCGGCGGCGGCGGCGGGCTCTTGTCCGGCCCGTCCGCCCCGCCCCCGGGGAATTTCAACGGCGGGCCGCCATCGTCGACGCGGGGAAGCCCGCGCTCGCGAGTTGGCGCACCGGCGGCGATGCGTGCCATCGTCCCGATCCGCCGGCGGCGCCCGTCACCAAGGCAACCCGTCCCGCCAGATCCATTCCCGCAATCTCCCTGCCCTGCATATTAATAACTCACCGGTGAGTTAATGAATTGGAGAGATTAAAGCATCGCCGGCCGCCGGGGTTCAGCCCTCGCCTTCCCGCCGTCGCTGTCCGCAGATGTCGCGAAAACCCGCGGCCATGAAGCGCGCCATGCGCGCCTTCACCGCCTCATAATCGTCCGAATGACACAGCCCGTGCGACAATTTGTCGATGCGTCCAGTCCGCGCGAGCGTCAGCATCAGCGCGCCGGTGACGAAATGATAGCCCCAGAAGATGTCTTCCTCGGCGGCGTCGGGCAGTGCCTTTTTCAATATCTCGATCAGTCGCAGGACGACCGGGTCGAAATATTTGTCCATGAATTCGGCACCCTCGGGACTGTTCGAGGCCTGCGCGCCGAACGCGCCGTAATTTTTCCAGCCCTCGCCCCCCTTAATATAGAGGTCGAGGTCGGTATCGAGAAAGGCATGCAGCGCGCCCTCGACCGTCGGCTTGCCCGCCGCCGCGCGTTCATAATCGTCGAGCGCCTGCATCCGCTTGTCGATCGTCACCACCGCGCGCCGCGCAAACACCGCGTCGAACAGCGTCTTCTTGTCGTCGAAATAATAGTTGAGCAGCGTGTGGTGGACACCGACCTGCTTGGCGACATCCTTCAGTGTCAC
This sequence comes from Sphingopyxis sp., assembly GCA_013821905.1. GTDB lineage: Bacteria > Pseudomonadota > Alphaproteobacteria > Sphingomonadales > Sphingomonadaceae > Sphingopyxis. The sequence continues at coordinate 10,701 of PNJO01000057.1, forward strand.
ACCGTGAAAGCCGTGCTTCGAAAAGAGCAGTTCGGCCGTGTCGAGGATCTGCTCCATCATCTCGGCGCGCTTTTCCGCCTTTGTCGGTCGCTTCGCCACGATCTTCGCGCTCGATGCCAAATCCGCTTCCTTCCGCACCCTAATGTCCGCCGCCGCGACCTGCATTCCGCCTACACCTGTCCATAATCGGCCCGCAATTGCATTTTGTCGATCTTGCCGGTGGGCGCCAGCGGCATCGCGTCGAGGCGGACGATCGCATCGGGGATCCACCAGGACGCTACCCGACCGCTGAGCGGCGCGAGCAATTCGTCATCGCTGACCGACGCGTCGCACGTCTCGACCAGCAGGATCGGCCGCTCGCCCCATTTGGGGTCCGACCGCCCGATCACCGCCGCGAGCGAAACCTGCGGCAGCGCGCCGACGATCGCCTCGATCTCCGCGGGATTGAGCCATTCGCCGCCCGACTTGATCAGGTCTTTCGCGCGGCCGGTAATCGTCAGATTGCCCGCCGCGTCGATTCGCGCGAGGTCGCCGGTATCGAACCAGCCATCGGCATCGGTCGCGGGCTGCTCCTCGCCGAAATAGCGCTCGACCACCGACCCGCCGCGCACGCGCAAATGCCCTTCCCCGCCGCGCTGTTCGGCCAGCGCCAAGCCGGCGGCGTCGGTGAGCAGCAGGTCGATCCCCATCGCGGGACGGCCCGACAGCGAGGCTTTGCGCGCGGGGTCGCCCGGCAGCGCCGCGGTGCCGAGCGGCGACAGCTCGGTCATGCCCCAGCTCGTCTGCACCTCGACCTCCAGCCGCTGCTCGATGCGGTCCATCAGTGCGGGCGGCATCGGCGATCCGCCAACCAATATGCGTTCGAGCGTCGGCACCTCGCCGCCCTCGGCCTCCAGATGCTCGACCAGCCCCAGCCACACGGTCGGGACGCCGACCGCCGCCGTGACACCTTCCGACCGGATCAACCGCGCCAGATGCGCACCGTCGCTATGGCGCCCCGGCAGCACCAGCTTTGCACCGACCGCCGGCGCGGTGAAAGGAATGCCCCAGGCATTGGCATGGAACATCGGCACGACCGGCATCACCGCGTCGCGCGCGGTGATACCGAGGACGTCGGCCTGGAGCTGCCGCATCGTGTGCAGGAAACAGCCGCGATGCGTGTAGGTCACCCCCTTGGGTGCGCCCGTGCTGCCCGAGGTGAAGCAGAGCCCCGAGGGACTGGTCTCGTCGAACCCGCCCCAGACGATATCGGGGTCGGCCGCCGCGATCAGCGGTTCGAGCGCCAGCTCGCCGCCATCCGTGTCGAGGAGCAGGATATGCCGCACGGTGGCGCGACCCCGGGCCGCATCCTCGGCGAGGGGCAGAAGATCGAGGCTCGCCAGCACCACCGAAGCTTCCGACTGCGCGAGCATCGATCCCAGTTGCGCCGGTGTCAGCCGCGGGTTGAGCGTATGGCAGATCGCGCCCATGCCCATAATTCCGTACCACGCCTCGACATGACCCTGCGTATTCCACGCCAGCGTCGCGACGCGGTCGCCCCTCGCGATCCCGAGGCGCGACAACGCCCCCGAGACGCGCAGCGCACGGTCGCGGAGCGCGGCGTAGCCGATGCGCGCGATCCCGCCGTCCGCTCCCGCCGACACCACTTCGGCGTCGGGATGCCATTTCGCGGCGTGGGAGAGGAATTTGTCGAGCGTCAACGCATAAGGCTGCATCGATCCGTCGATCATTGGCACCCCGCCGCTTTGGGGGGCAGCGGCGGCGCGATCACCCCGACGTTCCAGTTCCACGGTATGTCGCCCGCAGCGCGGCGGCGGCACACGACCGCCTCGTGCAGCGCCGCGACGCCCGGGAACAGATTATGCCCTGCTTTCGGAACGTCGGCGAAAAGCATGAAGCCCCGCCTGTCGCCATAGTCGGGCCAGTCGGGCTGCCCCTTGGCGCGCGGGGCGCCGGTCGCTGCGAAGCTCGCCCAATAGTCGGTCATCGCGTCCGACAGCTTCCGTTCGGCGAGCGTGTCGGGGATCTTCGGCCAGAGCGGCGGCGTTTTGGTCGCGGTTCCGAAGACATAGGGCAACTCCGCCGCGTGGAAGGCATGGAGATTCCATTCCTGTGTCGCCGGATAGCCATGATCGAACAGATAGTAGTAGGATCGCTGACCGATCGCCGACTGGTTCGACACCAGCCGCTCCGACGTCCAGCCGTACATCGCATCGCGGGTCGCGGCGAGCATACTGTCGTCGATGGTCTTCGCCGGATAGCGCGCGAGAAAGAGGGGCGCCAACTCGCCGTAGCCCGCGCGCACCGCCGCCTCATACGCGGCCGCATCGGGCGGTGCCTTCGGCAGAAGGAAGCGCAAAGACCTGATCTCGCCGCTGTTGAATCCGGCAAGGATCGGCACGGGCGCCTGCTCGCCCCTGTCGAACGTCTCGACCAATTGGCGCGGCACGACCTTGCCGTCGACATTCGGAAAGGGGAAATAGCCCGTTGCCGGCGCCTTGGAGGAGATTTCCTCCGCCGGCAACGCGCGCAGCGCCGCCAGGTCGGCGGCGCCCAGCATCGCCGCCAGGTCCCTGCCCTGCTCCTCTGCGGGAACCATGCCGTTTATCGCGGCCTTCAGCCCGGGTGCCGACACCATATAGGCGCTTTGCGCCACCGCCTTGTGGAACAATCCACGCGCGGCGGGGGCCGCCATCAGATACATGACGCTGAGCCCGCCCGCCGACTCCCCGGCGATCGTGACATTGCCGCCATCGCCGCCGAACGCGCCGATGTTGCGCTTCACCCATTCGAGTGCGGCGATCTGGTCGAGCAGGCCGTAATTGCCCGACACATGGTCGGGCGACTCCGCGCTCAGTTCGGGATGCGCGAGATAGCCGAGCGCGCCCAGCCGATAGTTGATCGAGACGACAACCACCCCGCGCTTCGCGAGCGCGCCGCCGTCGTAGAGCGGTTCGCTGCTCGCCCCCGAGGTCAGCGCGCCGCCGTGGATCCACACGAACACCGGCGCGCCGCGCGCATTCTTGGGCGTCCAGATGTTGAGCGACAGGCAATCCTCGCTCATCGCCGGAAGGTCCCCGGCATAGATGCTGGGACCGCGCGGCTTCGGCTGCAGGCACGCCGCGCCGAACTTCGTCGCTTCGCGCACGCCCTCCCACGCCGCGAGCGACGCCGGCGGGCGCCAGCGGCGTTCACCGACCGGCGGCGCGGCATAGGGAATGCCCTTGAAGACCCGTATGCCGCGCTCTTCGCCGCCCCGCACGCTGCCTGCCGGGGCCGCGACAACACTATCGTCGGCGGCCGCCACGGGGGCCGGCGCGAGCAGCGCCATCGCGAACAGCCAATTTCGCCAGCCTCTATTCATGGCCTCATCCATTCGCCATGCCCGCCGTCAGAAGCGATAATTGGCGCGGACGCCGACCGTGCGCGGGCGCATCCGCGCATAGCGACCGTCGAGGAACGCCTCGGGGTGGACATAGGTGATCGACTTGTCGTCGAAGAGATTTTCGACATAGGCGGTGAGGTCGAGCGCCCCGAACTTCGCCCCGGCATAAAGGTTCACATTGGTCCAGGCCTCGGTGAAGTCGTATGTCGGGCTGGCCGCGTTGGGATTGCCAGGAACATTGGGGAACTGGTTCGGGAAGGACCCGGCGTGCGATACATTGACCGCCGCGAAGGCGGTGTCGCCGCCACCGATCCCGAAATCATAACGCAGCGTCCCCGACCCCTGGAAACGCGGCGATGCCAGCCGCGCACCTGGCACAGCGCCGGAGACCGCCGCTTCGACGGACGTGAGGTCGGTCACCTTGGCGCGGTTGAACGATCCGTTCAGCGCGATGCTCAGTCCCCGCACCGGCCGCGCGACGATTTCATATTCGAGGCCATAGCTTTCGGCGCCGCCGATGTTGGTCGCGAACTGGACCGAGTCCGACACGCGGTTCGCCTGGACCTGGATATCCTTCCAGTCGATGTAATAGGCGGCGATGTTGGCGGTCAGGTCGCCGTTCAGCCAGCGCCCCTTGAGGCCGATTTCATAGTTGGTGACGCTGTCCGATTTCGCCCCGTCGGGAATGACGAGGTCGTTGGGATTGATCGTGCTGACCCGCCCCGCGAACGCGTTGACCACCGGCGTGCGGAAGCCGGTCGAGATGGTCGCATAGGTCGTCAGGCTGTCGCTCGGCTTCCACGAGACGCTGCCCTTCCACGACAGCCGGTCGTCCTTGACCTTCAGCCCCGCCGCATAATTGATCGGCGTGACCGTCAGCGCAAAATTCTGAAGATTGAAGAATGCTGCGGTCAGATAATTGCTGTTGTACCCGCCGCCGCGCGTAAAGCTTTGCACTTCGGTGCTGCCATAGCGCAGGCCGCCGGTGATCCAGAAGCTGTCGCTGAAGCGGAATGTCGCCTCGCCGAACCCTGCGATCTCGGTCTGGTCAGTGTAACTGTTGAAGCGCTGATAATATTCGTCGGGCAGACCGGTGAGCCGGCGCGCGGCCAGATATTCGGGCGTCGAGCGATAGGCGAAGTCCACCGTGCGGCGCTTGTCATAATAGAAAAAGCCCGCGACCCATTCGAACGGCCCGTCGTGGCGCGACACGAGCCGCGTTTCCTGGACGAACAGATCGTCATATCCATAGGCATCGAGCGCGAAGGGAAAGGCCTGCGCAAAGGTGCCGGCCAGGTCGACATAGAAGGACGCGTCATAGTCCGACAGCGTCGTCGAACTGATGAGCTCGGCGAAGTCGAACTCGTAATTGACCGTGACATTATAGTTGGTGAGCTTGCCCTGAAACAGGTCGGGCCGGTCGGAGCGCCGCACGAAATCGCCGAGCAGCGGGTTGGTCAGGCCGGAATCGGCGGGCTTGCTGTTCTCGTAGGAGGCGAGCAGCTTGACCTTCATCCGGTCGCTCGGCTGAAGCAGCAGGATCGCGCGGCCTCCATAGGCTTCCAGGCTGTTCGAATCCTTGACCCCGGTACCGATATTGTCGATCCAGCCGTCCTCGTCGCGATAATAGCCGGTGACGCGAAGCGCGATCCCGTCCTTCATGATCGGCACATTGACCATCGCATTGTAGCGCTGGCGCACCGAATTCGACCCGGTCAGGCCAAGGTCGACGCTCGCCGATGCTTCGAAATCGTCGAGATCGGGGCTCTTGGTGATGATCCGCATCGCCCCCGCGAGCGAGTTCGACCCGAACAGCGTGCCCTGCGGCCCGCGCAGGAATTCGACGCGCTCGACGTCATAGAGGTTGGGATCGAGGATCGTCGAATTGCCGTTCGCGGAGATCGGCAGTTCGTCGATATAGATCGCGACCGCGCTTTGCAGACCCGCCGAATAGCCGTTGGTGTTGATACCGCGCGCGGTGAAATTGTTGAAATTCTGGGTCGGACGATTGACGACGATGCCCGGCGTATTCTGCGCGATGCCCTCGTAACCGAC
>PNJO01000058.1 GCA_013821905.1 Sphingopyxis sp.
GATAGAGGAAGAACTGCACCTTCGAGCGGTAATACCAGTCGGTGAAGGCATAGATGGCGCCGTCGCCGACCGGGATTTCGTAACCCGCGGTCCAGTTGAGCGTCCACTTTGGCGACTGCGGCAGCTGGTTGCCGTCGATCGAGAAGATTCCGGGGCTGCCCGGACGCTGCGGGTCGAGCACGGTGCACGGCGTCGCCGAGCCGCAGCCCGCGACAAAGGCGCCGGCATCGTCGATCTCGGCGACGTTCCAGGCGCCGCCGATGCTGAAGGTCAGCCCGCGCGCCGGCGCCGCCTGCAGTTCGGCCTCGATGCCGTGACCCTTCGCGTCGACGTTGAGCAGGCTCGCGACGTTCGACGTGCCGCCGACCGCGGTCAGCTGCAGATCCTTGGTGTCGAAATAATAGCCGGTCAGGTTGAAGCGGACGCGGTTGTCGAGGAACGCGGTCTTGATGCCCGCCTCATACGACATCGTCTCTTCCTGGTCGGCGGTCGAGATGACGCGCGAGAAGGTCAGGCGGCCCTGCACCGACGGCGCGCGATAGCCGCGCGCGACGCGGGCATAGACGGTGAAGTCGTCCGACGCCTCATAGGTCGCGCTGGCATCCCAGGTCAGCAGCTTGCCCTTGACGGTGGCCGCCTGCGGCGGGACCGGCGTGTTCGGGCTGACGACGAAGGGCGGGCGCGTTTCAACGGGGCGCGACGCGACGAAATCGCGCGTGTCGTGGTTGTAGCGCGCGCCGGCCTGCAGCTTGAAGCCGTTGTCGAACGCGTAATTGACCGAACCGAAGATGCCGTAAGCCTCGCTGTCCTGGCGCTGGACCGCGATCGCCGACGGGATGGCGTCGGTCGGGCCGCCGAATTCGAAGCTGGTGATGTCGAGCCCTTCGTCGAAATAGAAGGCGCCGAACTGATAACCGAACCCGCCGCTGTTGTTCGACGCGACGCGGATTTCCTGCGTGAACTGGTCGAGGCTGGGGACATTGTCCTGGCTCTGCGCCTGGAAGGGGATCAGGCCGGGCCCCGAAACCGGCAGGAAGACGGCACCGAAGCCGCCGTCGATGTCGCCGCGGCTGCGGAAATTGCCGTTCCAGTAGGAGGTGATCGAGTAAAGCGTCACCGCGCCGAAATCATATTCGAGGTTGAGCCCGACATTATAGGTGTTGAGCTTCTGGAAATTGAGCCCGTCCTGCCAGACCTTGTCGCGCTCGAACCCGGTGCCCGCGCCGCCGAGACCGACGAGCTTGTTGCTGCCCGGAACCTGCGTGTTGGCGCGGAAGATGATCGCCGAGCCGTCGTAGATGCGCGCCTGGCCGATCAGGCGGCCGGTGAAGGGGCCGCTTTCATACTGGAGCTGGAGGCGCGCGGCGATGTCGTCATAGCCGCCGAGGTCCTTGTTGTCGGTGGTCGCGATATTGTCGACCCAGTCGTCGCGATGCTGGAACAGGGTCGAGAGACGGACCGAGAAGCCGTTGTCGTCGGCGGCGCCCGCCGCGACCTCGACCTGGCTGGTGCCGTAGCGGCCATAGGAGACGCGGGCGTAGCCGCCGGTCTCGCCGGGCTTGACGGTGTCGAACTTGACGATGCCCGCGGGCGTGTTGCGGCCGAACAGCGTGCCCTGCGGCCCGCGGAGGACTTCGACGCGGTCGAGGTCGAAGATCGGGAAGCCCTTCAGGATCGGGTTTTCGAGCACGACATCGTCATAGACGAGGCTGACCGGCTGCGACGCGTTGAGGTCGAAGTCGGTGTTGCCGAGGCCGCGAATATAGAAGCGCGGGAAGGTGCGGCCGAACGAGCTTTCGATGTTGAGGCTGGGGACGCGGCCGGCGAGCGCGCGGACGTCCGAGCCGGTCGAGGTGATCGCGCCGAGCGTATCGCCCGACAGCACGCTGACCGAGACGGGCACATCCTGCAGGCTTTCCTCGCGGCGCTGCGCGGTGACGACGATGTCGCCGAGGCCGCTGTCTTCGGCGACGGGGGCAGAGTCCTGCGCGGCGGCGGGGACGGCCCAGGCGGCCGAGGCGAGCGCGACGGTTATAGCGATAGCGGAAGGAAAGTGGCGCATGGGCGAGCTTCCTGAAACAGAGTGGGAGATGGGAGAGCGGAAAATCCGGTCGCTCTTTGGCGCCGAGCGCGGGCGCAATCAATCGCGGATGTGTGTCCCGCTGACGTTCGTGTCAGTGGTGTTGCGCAATTGCTGCACTTTTGGGGCGGGGAGATGGGCGGGGGGCGGCCGAAACCGGCCAAGCGCCCCCATTATGATCCCCGGCGAAAGCCGGGGCCCAGATGACGAGCATGGCTTTGCCCGCATGGGACCCCGGCTTTCGCCGGGGATCGCGTTAGGACGGCCCCGCAGCCGAGGCTGCGATCAGAAGCTCAGCTCGTCGTAGATCTTCGACAGATCGTGGCCCCACGGCCCCTCGTAGCGGTCGAGCAGATCGTGCGCGGGCGATTTGCCGCTCTGCGCGATGCGGCGCAGCGGTTCGAGGAAGCCGACCTCGTTGTCGCCCATCGAATTGACCTGGCCGCGCGCCGCGAGGCCCGCCGCGGCGATATCGAGCACGCGATGCGCGAGTTCGCCGACGGTTCCGCCGCCGGGCGCGCGCGCGTCGAGGCCGTCGCTCGGCACCGCGTCGCGCAAGATCTGCTGTTCTTCGATGCTCCAGCCCTTGACCAGATCCCAGGCCGCGTCGAGCGCGCCCTGGTCGTAGAGCAGGCCGACCCACAGCGCCGGGAGCGCGCAGATGCGGTTCCACGGGCCGCCGTCGGCGCCGCGCATTTCGAGGAAGCTTTTCAGCCGCACCTCGGGAAAGGCGGTCGAGAGGTGGTCGGTCCAGTCCGAAAGGCGCGGCAGTTCGCCGGGCAGCGCGGGCAGCTCGCCCTCCAGGAAATCGCGGAAACTCTGCCCCGCGGCGTCGATATATCGGCCGTCACGGAAGACGAAATACATCGGCACGTCGAGCATATAGTCGACATAGCGGTCGTATCCGAACCCGTCCTCGAACACGAAGGGCAGCATGCCGGTGCGCGCGGGGTCGGTGTCGGTCCAGATATGGCTGCGGTACGACATATAGCCGTTGGGCTTGCCTTCGGTGAACGGCGAAGCGGCGAACAGTGCGGTCGCGATCGGCTGGAGCGCGAGGCTCACGCGGAACTTCTGCACCATGTCGGCCTCGCTCGCATAGTCGAGATTGGTCTGGATGGTGCAGGTGCGCAGCATCATGTCGAGGCCCATCGTGCCGACGCGCGGCATATGTTCGAGCATGATCTTGTAGCGGCCCTTGGGCATGCGCGGCAGGTCGTCGCGCGTCTTGTCGGGCCACATGCCGAGCCCGAGGAAGCCGAGCCCGAGCTCCGCGCCGATTTCCTTCACCTGCTTCAAATGGCGGCCGGTTTCGGCGCAGGTCTGGTGCAGATTTTCGAGCGGCGCGCCCGAGAGTTCGAGCTGGCCCGCGGGCTCGAGGCTGATCGCGCCGTCGCTTCCCGACAAGGCGATGACGTTGCCGCCTTCATAGACCGGTTCCCAGCCGTAGCGGGTGAGCGCCATCAGCAGGTCGCGGATACCGCCGGGCTCGTCATAGGAAGGGGCGCGGTGGTCGGCGGTGCGATAGACGAATTTCTCGTGCTCGGTGCCGATGCGCCAGCGGTCGCGGGGCTTTTCGCCCTTGATCATGGGGGCCGCGAGCTGGTCGCGGCTTTCGACGACGGGGTCGTTGTTGTCGGAGGCGTTTCGCGTGCTCATGCCGCGCCACTAGACTATTCGGTATAAAATTCAATCGGGGCTGTTGCGGCGGCTGTTTGGCCCCCCGTTCCCCTTCCTGCGCGCCGGCGATCAGTTGACGGTTGCGTCGAAGCGGATCGCCATCGCGGCGCCGTTGGCAAGCGATGCCGTGGCGGCCGAGAGGACCGGACCCGACCAGCTCGCGCCGAAGGGGTCGCTTTCGTCGCCGCCGGCATTGTCGTCGTCCTCGACCGTCGCCGCGGCGGCGCAGCTTGTTCCCGAACGGATGCTGCCGGGCACGAAGCTCAGATTGGCGGGCAGCGTGTCGGTCACCGCAACGCCCGTCGCGGTGGCGGGGCCGGCGTTGCTGACGAGCACGCAATAGCGGATCACCGCGCCGGGAATCGCCTTGGGATTGGCGGTGCCGTTCGCGGGGTCGCTGACGACGCTGCTGGTCTTGGCGATCGTCAGATTGGCGCCGGCGACGTTGAAGAGCATGTCGGCGACGTTCCAGTAATTGGCTTCGGTCGCGGGATTGGACTGGCCGACGCGGTGGATGACGCCGTTGTTGGCGGCGCCGAGGCTGCTCGTCGAGCGGTCGCGGCCGAAGATGCGCACCGTCCAGCCGCTGCTCGTCGCGGTTCCCAGCGGGACGGTGAAGCCCGGTTCGGCCGGAACCGAACCGTCGTTCGTCCAGATACCGTCGCCGGCGACGGCGTCGCCGTGCGTGCCGTCGTCGAACAGGATGATGTCCGAGGCGACGAGCGTTCCGCCCCCGTCATAGACATTGGCGGTGACCGGCGTCGTCGCGGCGGTCGGGCGCGCGTCGAAGCGGCCGCGGATCGCGAGCGTGGTTCCGGGCGCAACGGTCGTGGCCGCCGCCGGTTCGACGACCTGCGCGCCGAAGCCCTGCGGCGTGCCGAGCGTGCCGTTCACCACCGACCATTCGACATCGTCGACCATGAACCAGCTGCGATATTGCGTCGTCTGGCGGGTGCGGAAGCGGATCGTCACCGTCTGGCCGGCAAAGGCAGCGAGCGAGGCGTTATAGGTCCACCAGGGTTCGCTGTTGCGCGCCGCGGTCATTCCCGCCGTGTGGCCGCCGCTGGTTCCCATGTCCCAGCCATTATATTGCCCATAGCCCGGCGTATTGGCGGCGACGGCGTTGGTGCCCATGTTCGGCGCAAAGGGGCGCGTCGCATAATTGCCCGCGGTCGGGCCGACGATCTCGGTCGTGCTCGTGCCGACGATCTCGATGCGCAGGAAGTCGTAGTTGGCGTTGGCGTTCGCGCTGCTGTCCCAGCCCTGCGGTTTCCAGCGGACGGTCAGATTGCCGGGATTCGTCGCGGGAACGGTGATCGTCCGCGTCAGCACCGTCTGCGATTCGCCGCTCGTGGGCTCGGCATTGGTGCGCGCGCCGAGCAGGTAGGAAAAGCCGCCTGTGTTCGCGTTGCCGTTGGTGCTGCGGTTCTGTCCCGAGCCGTCGCTGTCGGTGACCGACACGGTCTCGTTCGGGCGGACCTGCGCGTCAAAGGCGGTGTTGGTCCGCGTGCCCGTCCAACCCGCAGGGCTGATCTGGCCGGTGCCGCCCTGTTCGAAATTGCCGTTGATCGGGGTCTGCGGATTCGCCGATTTGGCGCCGTTGGGCGCGATGTCGAAATAGATATAATAGGTTTGCGCGCCGCCGTCCTGCACGATCCAGCGCACTTCGCCGCGCGCATTGCCGGCGGTGTCGGTCGCGCCCGCATAAACGCTGTCATTATATTCCTGGATCGTCGCCAGCGCCCCGCCCGGCCGCACGACGCGGACCGAATTGGCATCGAATGTCCCCGACACGCCGAGCTGCGTGAGCAGCGCGGCAAAGTCGACGTCGACGCGCGCGGTGCTGTTCGCCGACGAGGCGGCGGGGAGCGTCACGGGCACGCGATAATGCCAGTCCTGCCCCGACGAATAGCCGTCGGGATCCCACCAGGCCGGGGTCGCGAGCGAGGCGCGCGCGCCCGGTTCGGGGAGGATGGCCGCGAAGCAGACGAGCAGAATCAACGCCCGCAAAAGCTGCGTCCACCGGTCCCCACTCCGGCAAAATCGGCTCTGGTCCCGCCGTTGCATGGGAACGCTATGCCGCGCGCATAGCTAATATGCAGTTAAAATCGGTGACTTGGCTGCAATTCTGTTCGGCAACGGCACAGCTTCGGGGGATCAGCGCTCCGCCGCCCAGTCGCCATGCTGCGCCATCCACAGGCTCGTCGCGGCGATCGCCGCCGTCTCGGCGCGCAGGGTGCGCGGGCCGAGCGCGACGCGGCGCACCGCCGGGCATTCGAGCAGCATCGCGCGCTCGCGGTCGGTGAAGCCGCCCTCGGGCCCGGTCAGGATCGCGGCGGGAGCGGGGGCGTCGATCGCGGGCATCGGCACGCCGCCCGCCTCGTCGGCGAAGATCAGCGCGCGCGCCGCGGGCCAGTCGCGCAGCAGCGCGGGCAGCTTGACCGGCTCGGCGAGTTCGGGGAGCGCGGTGCGTCCGCATTGCTCGCACGCCTCGACGATCTGCGCCTCGATCCGCTCGCTCTTCACCCGTTCGACGATCGTGCGTTCGGTGATCACGGGTTGCAGGCGGCGGACGCCGAGTTCGGTCGCCTTTTCGATGATCCAGTCGAGCCGCGCCTTCTTGACCGGCGCGAAGCAGAGCCACAGGTCGGGGACCTGCTCGATCGGGCGCGTCTGGCGTTCGATCCGCAGCATCAACGATCGCTTGCCGGCGTCGGCGACGGTGGCGAGCCATTCGCCGCTGACATTGTCGAAGAGCAGCACCGGATCGCCCGTCTTCAGCCGCATGACCCCGAGCAGATAATGGGCCGCGGCGCCGTCGACCAGCGGCGCGGCGCCCGGACCGAGCGGCACGTCGATGAACAGGCGGGGGGTGCTGGCGGGCGGCCAGGCGGGAGTCGCGGGCATCGCGGCGCGATAGCAGACCGGGATAATTTGCGCATCCTTCGGCGCGGGGAGGCTCATATTGTCCCGATACGGGTCAGAAGTCGCGATTTCGCGTGGTGCCCACGGGCAGGATTATCATTTTGGTAAGCAGTTGCCCCCTAGGTGCGACGATACCGGCGACGCATCTGGTGGGGGCGTTGCCTGGTCCAAGAGGGGTGGAAGACCATGCGAGGGACCTTGATCAGCCGTTTTCGGCTGGGTGCAATGAAACTTCTGCGTGATCAGGGCGGCAACGCCATGATGCTGACGGCTGCCGCCATCGTGCCGGTGGTCGGCATCGTCGGATCGGGCATCGACATCGGCCGCGGCTATATGGCGCAGCTGCGCCTGCAGCAGGCGTGCGACGCGGGCGTGCTCGCGGGACGCCGCTACATGGGCGCCAACGCCTATACCGACGAGGCCGAAGCCGAAGCGCTCAAGATGTTCGACTTCAACTATCCCGCCGGCCTCTATGGCAGCGAAGAGATCAGCTTTACCTCGGAGCCCGAAGGCAAATCCGACGTTGTCGGCACCGCAACCGCGCGCCTGCCGACCGCGATCATGCACATCTTCGGCTATGACACCTTCAACCTGACGGCGGATTGCGCCGCCAAGCTCGAAATCTCGAACACCGACGTGATGCTCGTCCTCGACGTCACGGGTTCGATGAGCGGAACCACCAGCGACGGCAAGACGCGGATCGCCGGGCTCAAGGACGCGTCGATGGTGTTCTTCGACACGCTGACCCAGGCCGAGAAGGGCGACGGCCGTCTGCGCATCGGCATGGTGCCGTACAGCTCGAGTGCGAATGTCGGCAGGATCCTGCTCGCGGAAGATCCGTCGTGGCTGTCCGATTTCACCTTGCTGCCGTCGCGCTCGCCGGTGATCCGCTATAACTGGAGCGGCACCAACCCGCCGTCTTCGGTCACGACCGGAACGACCACCAACGGCAACTGGGAAGATTTCCTGCCGATCAGCGGCTTCACGAGCAGCGCCGCCTGTTCGGGGGTGACACCCCCCGCCGACACGATGCCGGCGCTGACCGATGCCCAGGACATCAACAAGACGACACGCGTCGTCGACAAGGACGGAACCCGCCGCTACGTCACCGTCGCCGGCACCCGGCACCGTTTCTTCAACTATCGCTATCAGTACAACTCGGCCAACAGCACCTGCTGGCTCCAGCGCCGCACGGTGACCTACGACCATGCGGCGTCGCCGACGCCGAGCTCGACCAGCTTCTTCAGCCAATATCGTTACGAAGACCGTGTCTTCGACGTGTCGGCGATGAAGGCCGGCAATTCGATCACGGTCGACACCGGCAATTCGGGCGCCAACCGGACCGTCAGCTGGAGCGGCTGCGTGCTCGAACGGCGGACGTCGCCTTTCAACGCGACCTCGACGGCCCCGAGCACGGCGCTCGATATGGACGTCGATCTGGTCCCCAGCGACGAGAACAGCCGGTGGCGGATGCTCATCCCCGAACTGTCCTATCATCGCGCGTCAACTATAGGCACAGTACCGTCCGGCACGGGTGTCCAGACGGTTGCGAGCGGGAATGTCTCCGGCAGCAACTGGCAGAGCTATGAATATTACGGGTCGAACGGCTATGGCGTATGCCCCGCCGAAGCGTTCAAGCTGACCGAGCTCGATACCGGCGACCGCGCCTGGTTCAAGGGCAAGATCGACGGGCTGCAGCCGGTCGGCGGCACCTATCACGATGCCGGCATGGTGTGGGGAGTGCGGCTGTTGTCCCCCACCGGGCTGCTGGCCGATGAAAATGCGACGGCGCCGAACGAACGGCCGATCAGCCGCCATATCATCTTCATGACCGACGGTGAAATGGCGCCGAACTGGAACAACCTGACGACGCAGGGCTATGAATATCTGATGCAGCGGATCAGCGGCACGAACACGACCAATGACGGGCTGCTTCGAAATCTGCACAACAATCGCTTCCTTCAGCTCTGCAACGCGGCGAAGTCGCGCAACATCACGATCTGGGTGATCGGTTTCGGCACGTCGCTGAACAACGAGCTGACGACCTGCGCGACGCCGGGCAAGGCATATCAGACGAGCAGCGCCGCGCAGCTCAAGACGATCTTCGCGTCGATCGCGGGGCAGATTTCGCGCCTGAGGCTGTCGCAATGACCCGGCGCCTCCGCCTCGTTCGCCGCCTGCGCCGTGACACGCGCGGCACCGCGCTGATCGAATTCGCGCTGACCGCGCCGGTCTTCCTGCTGCTGCTGATGGGCATCTTCGACTATTGCTGGCAAATGTATGCGCAGCAGGTGCTGCAGGGTGCCGTCAGCCAGTCGGCGCGCTTGGCAACGCTCGAGCGCAATGCCGAGGACCAGGCCGCGCTCGACGAGGGCGTCCGTCTGCGCGTGCGGGATGTTTTCCCGAACGCGGACGTCGAATTCGACCGGCTGGCCTATGAAAGCTATGACGATGTCGGCAAGCCCGAACCGCTGACCGACAAGAACAACAATGGCCGCTGGGATACCGGCGAGTGCTTCGAGGACATGAACGGCACCGGCGCGTGGGAGGCCGATCGCGGTTCGGCGGGCAATGGCGCCGCCGACGACGTGGTCCTCTATCAGGCATCGATGACGTTCAACCGCGTCCTGCCCGTGTGGCGAATGCTCGGGCAGCAGCAGGAAACGACACTGCGGGCGACGACCGTGCTTCGCAACCAGCCGTACAACGCAAGCGCTGCTTCAAGCGAGGTGATATGCGACCTTTGAACCGCCCGGCACGCCGGCTCGCTCTTCGCCTGACCCGCCTTGCGCGTCGTTCGCGTCTGCTGCGCGAAACGCGGGCGACGGTTCTGATCGAAATGGCCTTTTGCATTCCGCTCCTGGCCCTCCTGGGTTTTGGCGGTCTGGAAATGGCGAATCTGACGCTCGCCCATACGCGTATCAGCCAGATCGGCCTCAGCACCGCCGATAACGCGTCGCGTATCGCGGTCGGCAGCAATCTGTCGCTGCCCCGCGTGCGCGAAATCGACATCAACGAGGTCTTCACGGGCGCGGAGAAACAGGCCGGCGGTCTCAACCTCAAGGCGCGCGGGCGGATCATCCTGTCCAGCCTCGAGCGCAATGAGGACGACGGCCAGTGGATCCACTGGCAGCGCTGTTTCGGCGACCTGGCCGTCGATTCGACCTTCGGCGACGAGGGCGATGGTGCGACCGGCACCGACTTTCCGGGCATGGGACCGGCCGGCTCCGAGGTGACGGCCCCGCCCGGATCGGCGGTGATGTTCGTCGAGATCGTCTATCAGTACGAACCGCTCGCCTATGGCAAGTGGCTCGGTCCGCGGACGATCCGGTCGACGGCGGCGTTCAACATCCGCGAGGGCCGCGACCTGACGAAAGTCTATCCGTCGGCCGGCTCGACGCCCTCGACCTGCTGACGCCGCAGAGCGGCATTCAATCAGTCGTTTATCGCGGGCCCGGCGGCTGCTACATGCGCCGCCGATGACCGCGACCCATCCTCCCGACAGCCAGCTTCACGGGCTGATGGCCGTGCTTCCCGCCGCCGCGCGTCCCTATGCGCTGCTCGCGCGGTTCGACCGGCCGATCGGCTGGTGGCTCCTCTATTGGCCCTGCGCTTTCGCGCTCGCGCTTGCGGGCGGCGCGGTCAGCCACTGGCCGCTGTTCCTGTGGCTGCTGCTCGGCGCGATCGCGATGCGCGGCGCGGGCTGCGTCTATAACGACATCGTCGATCGCGACCTCGACGCGCGGGTCGCCCGCACCGCCTCGCGCCCCGTCGCGAGCGGCGCGGTGTCGGTGCGCAATGCGGCGCTCTGGACGGTGCTGCTCTCGCTCGTCGGGCTGTTCGTGCTGCTGCAGCTGCCGCGCCCGGCGCAGATCGTCGCGCTCGCCAGCCTGATCCTCGTCGCCGCCTATCCTTTCATGAAGCGCATCACCTGGTGGCCGCAGGCGTGGCTGGGCCTGGTGTTCAGCTGGGGGGCGCTCGTCGGCTGGCTCGCGGTGGGCAATGCCACCGGCCTTGCGCTGCCCTTGCTCTATGCGGGCTGCATCGCCTGGGTGATCGGTTACGACACCATCTATGCGCTGCAGGATATCGAGGACGATATGCTGATCGGCGTCAAGTCGAGCGCGCGCGCGATGGGCGCGCAGGTGCGCCCCGGCGTCGCGCTCTGCTATGGCGCGGCGCTCGCCTGCTGGGTCGGCGCGTTGTGGGCGGTGCGCCCCGATCCGCTCGTCTTCGTCGCGCTGATTCCCGCCGCGCTGCACCTGACCGGGCAGGTGGTGACGCTCGACCCGGCGAACGGTGCCGACGCGCTGGCAAAATTCCGCAGCAACCGCTTTGCGGGGTTGCTGATCTTCGCGGCGATGCTCGTGGTGGGCAGCGCGCCCTGACTCACTCGGCGGCGAGCAGTTCCTCGGCGCCGCCGAGGTCGACCGAGACGAGGCGGCTGACACCGCGTTCGATCATCGTCACCCCGAACAGGCGGTGCATCCGCGCCATCGTCACCGCATTGTGGGTGACGATCAGATAGCGCGTGTTGGTCTCGCGGCTCATCCGGTCGAGCAGGTCGCAGAAACGCTCGATATTCGCGTCGTCGAGCGGCGCGTCGACCTCGTCGAGGACGCAGATCGGCGCGGGATTGGTGAGGAAGAGGCCGAAGATCAGCGCCACAGCCGTGAGCGCCTGCTCGCCGCCCGAGAGCAGGGTGAGCGTGCCGAGGCGCTTGCCCGGCGGTTGCGCCATGATTTCGAGCCCGGCTTCGAGCGGGTCGTCCGAATCGACGAGCTCGAGATGCGCCTGGCCGCCGTTGAACAGGGTCGTGAACAGGCGCTGGAAATGGGTGTTCACCGTCTCGAAAGCCGCGAGCAGGCGCGCGCGGCCCTCGCGGTTGAGGCTGCCGATCGAACCGCGGAGGCGGTTCACCGCCTGCGTCAGCTCCTCGATCTCGGCGGCGCTCCGCTCGCGCTCGATGTCGAGTTCGGCGAGTTCGTCGGCGGCGACGAGGTTGACCGGGCCGAGCCGTTCGCGGTCGGCGACCAGCCGGTCGTGCTGCGCCGATTCGGCGGCCGCGTCGCCGACGCCGGCGCTTTCGAATCCGGCTTTTTGCGGCAGCAGCGGCGGTGGGCATTCGAAGCGCTCGCCCGACAGGCGGCCCATTTCGATGCGCCGCAGTTCGGCATTTTCGGAGCGCGCGATCGCCCCGGCGCGCGTTTCGCGCGCGGCGGCGACGCGTTCGCGAATCGCGTTGAGCGCGGTTTCGGCCTCGCGCAGCGCGGCTTCGGCGGCGCGTTCCTGCGCCTCGGCCGCGGAGACCTTGTCGCGCAGCGATGTCTGCCCGGTTTCGGCGGCGACGCGCTGTTCGGCGAGCTTTTCGGGAAGGTCGGCGAGCTTCGCCGCTTCGGCGGCCAGCGCTTCGGCGCGCTTGTCCATGTCGGTGACGCGCCGCGCCGCCTCGCCGGCGCGCGCCTTCCAGCTCTTGATCTCGGCGCTGACGACCGCCTGCCGCTCGCTGAGCGCGGCGAGCGCGCGTTCGTGCGCGGCGAGCGCATCGCGCGCGGTTCCGGCATCGGCGCGCGCGCGTTCGGTCGCCTGTTCCTCGGCTTCGAGCGCGGCGCGCGCGATGCTGTCGTCGGGCAGCGCGGCGAGCGCGGCTTCCTGCGCCGCCAATTGCCCGGCGGCCTCCTTCGTCGCCTCGGCGATTTCGCCGAGCCGCCGGTCGAACAGCGCCGCCGCGTCGCGGTGGCGGTCGAGCGCGGCCTGCGCCTGATCGGCGGCGCGCAGCGCGGCACGGCGAGCTTCGTCGGCTTGCGCGAGCGCCTTGCGCGCGGTGGCAGCGGCCTCGGCGATTTCGGCCGCTTTCGCTGCTGCGGCGTCGCGGCGGTCGCGTAGTTCCTGCACGCCGAGTTCGACCTGCGGGCGCTGCGCCGCGAGTGCGTCGAGGCGGTTCTGGCGCTGCAGCCGCTCGGTCGCGGTCGCGCCGTCGCCGCGCGTGACGAATCCGTCCCAGCGGCGCATCACGCCCCCGGTCGTGACGAGCCGCTGGCCGACCGCGAGCGGCTGGCCCGCATCGCTTTCGGCGACGGCGACCTGCGTGAGGCGGCGCGCGAGCGCGGCGGGCGCGTCGACGAAATCGGCGAGCGGCCTGGTGCCGGCGGGGAGCGACGGGTCGTTCCTGCCCGCTTCGGCGCCACCCCAGCTCCGCGCGGCGGCGGCGTCGGTCCCGGCGTCGAGATCGTCGCCGAGCGCCGCGGCGAGCGCGGCTTCATAGCCCGGCGTCACGCGTAGCCGGTCGAGAATGCGATCGCCCTCGCTTCTCGCCGCGGCGAGCGCGCGTTCGAGCGTGTTCGCCTCGCCGTCGAGTGCGGCGAGCGCGGCGCGCGCTTCGGCGAGCCCCGCTTCGACACTGGCGAGATCGGCGGCGGTTGCCTCGCGGTCGGCTTCGGCGTCCTGCAGCGCGGTTTCGGCTTTGGCAATCGCGGCTTCGGCCTCTTCGGCGGCCGCGGCGCTTTCGGCCTGCTTCGCAGCGAGCGCGGCGCTGTCGCCGAGCGCGGCGATCTCGGCATCGACGCGCGCCTTGTCGCCGGCGACGCGGCGCACCGCGGCTTCGGCGGTATCGCGCGCGGAGACGGCAATGCGCCGGTCGGCGGCCTCGCTCGCCGCCTTCGCGCGCGCCTGCGCCAGCGCGACCTCGGCATCGCGGAGGCGTATCTGCGCGGCCTGATGGGCCTCGGCGAGCGCGGCCTTGCCGGCGTCATGCGCCGCGGTCTGCTGCGTCAGCTCCCTGGCTTCGGCGTCGAGCGCGGTCAGCGCCGCATGGGCGTCGCGCGCCAGCTCGCCCTCGCGCGCGCGGTCGTCGGCGAGGCGCGCCTGCTGCGCCGCCAGATCGTCGAGCCGCTGGCGCGCCGCGCGCTCTTCGCCCTGCAGCCGGACGAGCGTCGCGGTTGCCTCGGCAAGCGCATCGCGCTGCGCCTGCGCATCGGCGCGCGCGGTGCCGACGCGCGTCGCAACCTCGACTTGCGCGGCCGAGACGGTTTCGAGTTCGGTCTGCGCGGTCTTCACCGCAGCTTCGGCGGCATCGGCGTCGCGGCGCGCCTGGTCGGCGGCTTCGGCGGCGTCGCGCCAGCGCGCGTAGATCAGCCGGCCCTCGGCGACCCGGATATCGTCGCTGAATTTCTTGTATTTTTCGGCCGCGCGCGCCTGACGGCGGAGCGCATTGGCGCGCACTTCCATATCGGCGACGATTTCGGATAGGCGCGTCAAATTGGTCTCGGTCGCGCGCAGCTTCTGCTCGGCGTCCTTGCGGCGCACGTGCAGGCCGGCGATGCCGGCGGCTTCCTCGAGCATCGCGCGGCGGTCGGTCGGCTTGGCGGCGATGACGTTGGCGATCTTGCCCTGGCTGACGAGCGCGGGGCTGTGCGCGCCGGTCGCGGCGTCGGCGAAGATCAGCGCGACGTCCTTGGCGCGCACGTCGCGGCCGTTGGCGCGATAGGCGCTGCCGGTGCCGCGTTCGATGCGGCGGATGATCTCGAGTTCGTTGCCCTCGCTCGCGTCGGACAAGCCCGCGACCACGCCGCCTTCTGTATCGCAATGGATCGCGACCTCGGCGAAGTCGCGCGCGGGCCGCTGCGAGGTGCCGGCGAAGATCACATCCTCCATCCCGCCGCCGCGCATCGACTTGGGGCTGGATTCGCCCATCACCCAGCGGATCGCTTCGAGCAGGTTCGACTTGCCGCAGCCATTGGGGCCGACGACCCCGGTCAGCCCGGGTTCGATGCGCAATTCGGTGGGTTCGACGAAGGATTTGAAACCGGTCAGGCGCAGCCGCTTTATCTGCACGAAGCCACCTCGTGCAGTTCATCGAATCGCGGTTCTTGCAACCTGGGTGTCACATATCCCCCTTGGTTCCGTCATGCCGCGTGGCCGGGGGAGTCGCAAGGGGGAAGGCAAGCCCGCCCCCTTGCGGAAACAGTCTGGATCAGCGCGCGCCGAGCGTGCGCAGGCGGTCGCGGAGCGCGCCCCAGGCGGCGATGCCTTCGGCGACCTGACCGTTGATGACGAAGGTCGGGGTGCCCGCGACCTTATATTGCTCGATCGCCGCGTTGGTGGTCTTTTCGAGCTTGGCGATATTGTCGAGATTGCCGAGGCAGCTGTTCACCTGGTCGGCGGTCAGCCCGCGTGCCTGGAAGAAGCTGTCGAGCTTGAGCGCCTTGGCCAGCGCCGGGAAGCGCTGCCCGGGCGGCAGCGCCAGCGCGGCTTCATAGCCCTGCTGGTTGCCCTGCGCGTTCTGGAACAGCTCGGCCTGCGAGGCGAAGACATTTTCCTGCAGCGGGAAATAGCGTTCGACCGGCGCGCACTGGATGACCGCGGCGGCGGTCGCATCGAGCGGGTCGCGGATGAAGTTGCGGACCTCGAGGCTGACGCGGCCGGTGTCGATGAAGTCGCGCTTGATCTCCTCGGCGCTTTCCTTCGAGAAATCGGCGCAGTGCGAGCAGGTCAGCGAAGCGAATTCGACGATCTTGATCGGCGCTTCGGGGTTGCCCATCCGATAGCCGCCCTCGGGCGTCTTCGCGACGGTTGCCGACCAGGCCTTGCCCGCGGGGGCCGTGACCTTGGCGATGACCTCCTGTTCCTTGGTCGGATCGGTCTTGCTTTCGCCGCAGCCGGCGAGAGCGAGCGCCCCGAGCGAGGTCAGAAGGGCGATACGCAGCGAAGGGGTCATGTCTTGTCTTTCTCCAGGATCCAGAGGATGCGCGCTTTTACGAGGCCTTGAGCGCGAGGTCGAGTTTCGATTTCACGACCGGCCAGGCCGTGGCTTCGGCATTGCGGCCGTTGATGAAAAAGGTCGGCGTCCCCGCCACGCGGTCGGCGTTGCGGCCGATATTGGTCATGCCGGTGAGCTCGGCCTGCGCGACCCCGCTGTCGAGGCAGGCGCCCTGCTGCGCGGCGGTATAGCCGCGCGCGGTCATCAGCGCGGTGAGGCCGGTGTCGGCGGCGATCTTGCGCGCGCGCGCGCCGACCTCGCCCTCGAACCAGCTCGTTTTTTGCGCGTCGGTCGCCTTGGTGATCTTCGCAAGGATCGCGGGCTGCGCGGCGAAGATCGCCTGGTGATTGCCCGCGAACGCCTTGGGCCCGCCGCAGCGCGCGAGCAGCGCCGCGGTCATGTCGACCGGATCGCGCACGAGGTTGCGATATTCGAACTGGACGAGGCCCTTGTCGATATAGAGCGTCTTCAGCGGCACCGCCGAGGCCTTCGCAAAGTCGCCGCAGATGTGGCAGGTGTAGCTGAAATATTC
>PNJO01000059.1 GCA_013821905.1 Sphingopyxis sp.
TTCCGCGTCAGCGGAACGAATTCAGCGCAGCTGGCGCCACGCGGTGCTCACGGTTTCGATGCCGCCGAGCAGATCGGCCAGCCCCTCTTCGCTGTTCGCCGACACGGCTTCGTCGAGCTTGCGGCGCATGCTGCGATAGACGCGCGACAGCGCGGTGGCGACCTCGCCCCCCTTGTCATGGTCGAGCCCGGCGTCGAGGCCGATGAGGATCGCGCGCGCGCGGTGCGCGGGTTCGGTCGCCGAAATGCGCTGCCCCTGGCGCACCATCGCACCGAGCACGCCGACGGCGGTCTCCAGCTCGTCGTAGAGCAGGGTAACGAGCTCGATCGGGTCGGCGGCCGCGACGCGGCTTTCGTTCTGCAATCGGCGGTAAAGCCCGGTCGCGCGGACGGTCGAAGCGGTAGCTGCCACGATAGAAACCCTTAGTCGTTACCCTGGTTGGTCCAGAGCTTGATCTGTTGTTCGAGATAGGTTTGCTGCGCCTTGAACGCCGCAAGCTTGGCGTCGAGCGCGCCATATTTCTTTTCGAGCCGCTTCACATAGGCTTCCTCGCGCTCCTCGACCTTTTCGAGCGTTTCGGCGAGCGTCTTGCCCTTCTCGTCGAGCGATTTCGACACGCGGTTGATGACGCCGTTGACGCCGACCGCCTTGTCGCGGATCGCGTCGAGCGCAAAGGCGATGCCGGGATCGCTCTGTTCGGTATGCGTCGCATTGCGCCGCGGATTGAACAGCGCCTCGACCGCGCCGGCATCGGCGGCGAGCGCCTTTTCGAGCTTGGCCGTATCGACCGCGAGCAGGCCGTCGCGCGTCGAGGAAATGCCGATGTCGCTGAGCTGGTTGATGCTGCCGTGGCTGCTGATTACCTTGTTGACCATCGCCGCGAGCTCGCGTTCGAGGTCGCGCAGCGCGTTGGTGCCGCCCGACATGCCCGACGCCGAGGTCAGGCTTTTCTTGAGCTGGTTATAGACGGCGACGAAGTCGCCGACCGTCTGGCGGATCATGTCGAGCGGGCGGCTCGCGCCGATGTCGACGGGTTGTCCGGGAGCGGCCTTTTTGAGCGTCAGCGACATGCCGGGGACGACATCGTCGACGATGTTCGAGGCGCGGCTGAAGGCGACGCCGTCGATGGCGAATTCGGCATTCGCGGCGGCCTGGCCGAGCGTCATGCTGCCGCCCGAACCATAAGTGAAATCGGACAGGCCGGGATCGGCGCCGGCATCGGCGGCGAGGGTGAAGCTGTTGGCCTCGCCCGTCGGGCCCTTCAGGATGAGCCGGTGGCCGCCTTCGTCGGCGATGATCGATGCAGTCACGCCGGCGCCGCTGGCGTTGATCGCATTGGCGAGGCCGTCGAGGCTGTTGTTCGCCGCGCCGATCGTGATCGTCTTGGCGACGCCGCCGACGGTCAGCGTCATCGTCCCGGTGCCGATCGCGGCGCTATGGTCGGCGACGACCCCCGAATAGGTGGTCTGCGCGCGCGCGAGCTGGCTCACCACGACCGTCGCGGCAAAGCTGTCGGCGCTGAGTCCCGCGCGCGAGGTCGCGGTCAACACGCTGTCGTCGGACACCGTCGGCGTGCTGCGCAGTGTGCCGTCGGCGACCATCTGGCTCAGCGAATCGGCGAAGCCTTCGAGGTCCGATCGCGCCTGCGCGACCGCGCTGATCCGCGCCTGGTTCTGCTTGGTCAGGTCGGCGAGGCGCGCGACCTTGGGCTCGCGCGAGGCGGCGGCGAGGTCGGTGACGAGCTGCTTGATGTCGATGCCCGAGCCGAAACCCATGGCGTTGGCGATGGAATTGACCATGAAAAATATCCTTCGGACCTGTTAACGGCGGCGTCCGACGCGGATTAAGAGGCTTATTTGTGGCGGCGACCTTCGGGGTCGAAGCGGTGCGAAACCGGCACGTCGACGATCGGCGGGACCAGCCCTTCGGCCGCCGCGCGCTCGAGCTGGAAGACGAAGGCGAGCACGGTCGCGACCGCCATGAACAGTTCCTCGGGAATGATCCGCCCGGCGCGCGAGGTAAAATAGATCGCGCGGGTCAGCTGCGGATATTCGAGCATCGGCACATCGGCGCCGCGCGCGAGTTCGCGGATCGCGAGCGCGACGTCGCCGCGGCCGCGCGCGACGACGACGGGCGCCGCGTCGATCCCGGGGCGATAGCGGAGCGCGACCGAAAAATGGGTCGGGTTGGTCAGGATCACCGTCGCCTCCGACACCGCCTTGCGCGCCGATCCGCTCAGCATTTCGTGCTGGCGCTGGCGCTGCGCCTGCTTGAGTTCGGGCGCGCCGTCGGACTGGCGCATTTCCTCCTTGATCTCCTGCTTGCTCATCATCAGCCTTTTGTTGCGCTGGAACCATTGTGCCGGCACGTCGATCAGCGCGATGACGACCAGCCCGCCGGCGAGCGTCAGCATCGCATGGCCGATCGCCTTGCCCGCCAGCCCGATCGCGCCGAGCAGGTCGCTCGCCGCCATCATCATGATCGCGGGCAGGCTCTGCATGACGAGCCAATATCCGATCGACCCGAGCAGGAGCACTTTCGCGAGCGCTTTGCCGAGCTCGGTGGCGCCCTGCAGGCCGAACATGCGCTTGAGCCCGCTCATCGGATTGAGACGGTTGCCCTTGAAATGCAGCGCCTTGCCGCGCCACCCGGCCGAGCCGAGCAGCGCCGGCCCGGCGATCGCGGCGCCGAGCGCGAGCGCGAAGAGGCTGGCGAGCGGCAGCAGGATCTCTGCGCCGTTGCGTATCAGCGCCTCGCCAGGCGCGAAGTCGGCGACGTCGTGTGCGGTCAGCGTCAGCCCGCGGCGGACGAGGTCGCTCGCCGACTGGACGAACCAGCCGCCCGCGGCGACGATCCACCCTGCGGCGGCGAGCATCATCAGCGCGGTCGCAAGCTCGCGCGACATCAGCACATCGCCTTCGCGCGCCGAATCGGCGAGCTTCTTCGCCGTCGGCTGTTCGGTTTTCTGGTCCTTCTCGGTCGTTCCCGACATGCCTCAGCCCTGTGCGAACAGCCGCGCGGCGTCGAGCGCGTCGGAAAGGAAGCGCGCGATCGCCTCGGCCATCACCGGGGTCGCGATGCCGAGCAGGATGATGCCGGCGAGCAGGGTTGCGGGAATGCCGACCGCGAACAGGTTGAGCGCGGGGGCCGACCGGCCGATCACCCCCATGATGATCTGGACGAGAATCAGCACGAAGCCGACGGGCAGCGCGATCGACAGGCCGGCGACGAACATCAGGCTGCCGAAGCGCAAGAGACCCTCGATCGCGCCGAAGGAAGGAAAGGCGTTGCCGGGCGGCAGCGCCTGGTAACTGTCGACGATGACGCCGATCAGCAGCAGATGGCCGTCGGCGGCGAGGAAGATCGCGGTCGCGAGCATCGACAGGAACTGGCCGATCGCCGAGCTCGACGCGCCGCCGAGCGGATCGACCATCGACGCGAAGCCGAGGCCCATTGCATTGCTGATTGTTTCGCCCGCGAGCAGCGCCGCGGCGAGCCCCATCTGGAGCACAAAACCGATGCCGAGACCGATCACGACCTCGCCGAGGATGGTGAGCAGGCCGGCCCAGGACACGATGCCGTCGGCGGGCAGCGTCATGCCCGACGAAGCGACCGCGGGCACGCCGACCGCGAGCGCGATGACGAGGCGGAGCTGGACCGGAACCCCCGTCGCGCCGAAGACCGGCGCCGCCAGAAAGGCGGCCCCGGGCCGGATCATCCCCAGCATCCACAGCTGGAGCATCGCTTCGATATTGGGAATCTCGGCGGGGACCATCGGTTTGCTAGCGCACGAGGCCCGGTATCTGCGCATAGATGTCGCGTGTGAAATCGGTGAGCAGCACGAGGATGCTGCTCCCGAAGATCGCGAGACAGATGGCGGCGACGATCAGCTTGGGCACAAAGGTGAGCGTCTGTTCGTTGATCGAGGTCGCTGCCTGCACCATGCCGAGCAGCACGCCGATCACGAGGATCGGCAGCAGCAGCGGCGCCGAGGCGAGGGCGAGGATCCACAGCGACTGCTGCGCGACCCCGATGAAATAATCGGCTTCCATGTCCCTATCCTATGAAGGAGGAGGCGAGTGATCCCATCGTCAGCGCCCAGCCGTCGACGAGGACGAAGAGGAGCAGCTTGAACGGCATCGATATGATCGTCGGCGACAGCATCATCATGCCCAGCGACATCAGCGCCGATGCGACGATCAGGTCGATGACGAGGAACGGCAGAAAGATCAGGAAGCCGATCTGGAACGCGGTCTTGAGCTCGCTGGTGACGAAAGCGGGCAGCAGGATCGAGAAGGGCACGTCCTTCGGGCTCGCATAGGTCGGCGCCTTGGCGATCTTGGCGAACATCATCAGGTCGGACTTGCGCGTCTGCTTCATCATGAAGCCGTGCAACGCGACCCCCGAGCGCGAGACCGCCTCGCCGATGTCGATCTGTTCCTGGCCATAGGGGGTGATCGCGACGCGGTTCACCTCGGTGATTACCGGCTGCATCACGAACAGCGAGAGAAAGAGGCTGAGGCCCACGAGCACCTGGTTCGGCGGCGTCTGCTGCAGCCCGAGCGCGTGGCGCAGGATCGACAGCACGATGATGATGCGCGTGAAGCTGGTCATCATGAGCAGCAGCGACGGCAATACCGTCAGCAGGCTCATCAACAGGAGCAATTGGAGCGAAAGCGTCAGCGGGCGGCCATCGCCGCCGATTTCGCTCACCGCGCGGCCAAGTCCGTCGCTCGCCTGCGCATAGGCCGAAGGCGCCGCGACAAGCAGCGCCAGACCGCCGGCGATCGCCGCGCCGCGGAAGAGGGTCTTGCGATCAATCCGCATGGAAATCGCCCTGGCTGTTGTCGGCAAGCCGGGTGATGCCGTTGCGCGAGACCGAAATCAGGATCTGCTGACCCGCGAATTCGACGACGGCGAGCTTCGACCCCGGACCCAGGGGGAGTACGCCGACCATTTCGATCGCGCGCGCCTGCTTCGGCCCGCCGCCGAGCGGCACGCCCATCTGGACGCGCTTCCACAGCCACAGGCTGCCCCACGCCAGACCGCCGATCAGCGGCAGCAGGATGAGCAGACGGAGGAAATATTCGAGCATCTCAGCCTCTCCGGTCGAAACCGGCGATGGCGCGGTCGGGCGCGACCACTTCGGCAACCTGGATGCCATAGCGGCCGTCGACGCTGACGATCTCGCCCTTCGCGATCAACGTGCCATTGGCATAAATGTCGAGCAGGTCGGTCGCCGCGCGATCGAGTTCGACCACGCTGCCTTCGGACATGGCGAGCAGTTCGGCGAGCGTCATCGAGGTCGATCCGACCTCGACCGAAACGCGCAGCGACACGCCCGCAAGCAGGTCGAAATTCGGCGCCGAGGCGATGTCCTTGGCGTCGCGGCGGTCGCGCCGCGCCGGGGCTTCGCTGATGTCAGTCATGGTCGGGTCCTTCTTCGATTTGTTCGATCATGATGGCGGCGTTGCCATTGGCTTCGCCGATGCTGCCCGTCGCGAAATTCCGGCCCGCGACGGTTAAGGGAACATTGCGCGGAATGGTTAACGGAATGATATCGCCGACCTCCAAAGAGAGGAGTTTGACCAAAGAAATTTCGGGGCGGGCGAGAACCGAGCGCACCGGCAGGCGCACGTCGCGCAAGGCCTTGTTCAGCGCCGTCGCCCAGACGGGGTCGGCGCCCGGGGCATCGCGCGTCTCGGGCAGCGGTTCGGCGCCGGCGACGCCGCGCAGTGCGGCGACCGGATAGGCGCAGAAGATCGTCTTGCCCTCGAAGGGCGCGCCGCGCAGCGTGAAGCGCTGGACGACGAGTTCGTCGTCGGCGCGCACCGCGGCGAGCTTGGCCGGATCGGTGGTGACGCAATCGAGTTCGGGCGCGATCGGCAGCTTGTCGCCCCAGGCGGCGGCGAGCTGGAGCCCCATGTCGCGGCCGAGCCGCGACGCGAAACGTTCCTCGGCGTCGGTCAGATCCTCGCGTTCGGCCGCAAGCTGGCCCTTGCCGCCATAGAAGATGTCGACGAGCTGGAGGATCAGCGGCCGCGCGGCGGAGAGCAGCACCGGCCCCTTGAGCGGCGACGCATGGTAGCGCCAGAAGATCGCGGGGATCGCGGCCTGCGACCAGTCGGCGAAGGCGACCTGTTCGGTTCCGCTGCGTTCGACCTGCACCCCCGGCGCGCCGAGCGCGCGGATCAGGTCGCGCAGGCTGCGCGCGAACTGTGTCGCGACCGCGTCGAGCACGGGAAAGGCATAGCCGTTGCCGGCCTTGCGCAGCAGCAGCGACGCCTTGCCGCCCGGCGCGTCCTCGGCGGGAAGCTTGGCGACGGGGGCTTTCACCGCCTTGACCGATTTGGGCGCGACGCTCACTGGATCACCAGGCTCGTGAAATAGACATTGTCGATGCCGCCAAAGCCTTCCTTGTCGCGCAGCACATCGTTGATCGCAGCGGTCAGCTGGCGCTGCAACCGCTGCTTGCCCGGCGAGGTCGCGAGCATCGCGGGATCCTGTTCGGCGAGCACCATCAGCACCACCGACCGGATCGGCACCTGCTGGCGCTTGATGTTGCCGATCACCTTGCCGTCGTAGAAGGTCGACAGGCTGATTCCGACCTGCAGAAAGCCGGAGCCATCGGCGAGGTTCGTCGTGAAGGGGTCGGGAATCGCGAAATAGGTCACCTCATATTTGCGCGGGTCGACCTTGAACCTGTCGTTGGGGACCGACACGGTGCCGACCTTCAACGGCGCTTCCTCGCCTTCGCCTTCGGCGGCGGGGGCCTCGGCTTCGTTGCTGCGCTCGACCAGCTTGGGATAATGATCCTCGGGCTTGGCCTCATGCGCCGACAGCGCGCCGAAATAGATGCCTGCACCGGCGCCCGCGCCGACCAGCACGATTGCGCCGATGCCGATCATCAGCAATTTCTTCATCTTGCCGCCCTTCTTGGGCTCGGCGTCGGGGGTCTTGTCCTTGCTCATCGTCAGGTCCTTCCTGGTCAGGCAAAGCGGCCGCGGCGGTCCGCGGTGCGTTCGTCATGGGGGCGATCGGCGCGCGGATCCGCGCCATCGGTGGTGGTTTCGATCAGGTGCGAGGCATCGGCGGCGGCGCCGCGACCCTGGCCCTGCTGCGACTGGCGACCGGTCTCGCCCGGCGTGCAGGTCACTTCGGCGCCGGTAACCCGGACGCCCTGCTGGCGGAGATCCTCGACGAGCTTGCCCTGTGCCGCGGTGACGATCGTCGCCGTCGCCTCATGCTGGGTGTCGAGCCTTACCGAGACGCCTTCGCTATCCATCTGCATCGCGACGTCGAGGCGGCCGAGGTGGCGCGGCATCAGGCGGAAGCTGATGTCGCCGCTGTCCGACCTGGTCGCGGCGATGTCGCGCGCGAGCTGTTCGATCCACAGATCGTCGCTCGCCATGTCGAGCACGCGCTCGGCGACGACCGCGGGCTGCGCGAGGTCGAGCGGCGTCGCGGCGCCCTGCGTCTCGGCCTGCGCGAAGAGGATCGTCATCGACGGCGCGGCGGCGTCGGCGGGCTTCGCCGTCGCGATCTCGGTGCCAGGCAGCGCGGCCGGCACGGGTGCGCGCGGCTTGACGGCGGCGGGCGTAGCCGGAGCCGCGCTGTCGGGCGCGGCGGCATCCGGGGTCTTCGCCGGCCTGGCGTTCGCGGGCGCCGCCGTGACGGCCTGCAGCAACGCCGCGACCGGCGCGGCGGCGACTTCCGTCACCTCGGCGGCGGCTTCCGTAACCTCGGCCGCGACGGTTTCGGCGGGCGTCTCGCTGCCGGAGCCGGTCGCCGGGGCAGACGGCTTGGCGATCGCCGGCGCGCCCTCGGCGGCGCCGATCAGCGCGATCAGCAGATTGGCCGCGTCGGTCGCGGCATCGGCTTCGGCGACCACGGGGGCGGTCTCGGCCACGGCCTCGTCGTCGGTTGCGACCGGCACGGCGTCGATTGTCGCGGCCAGTTCGACCCGGATCGTCGCAGCACCGTTGGCGGGCGCGGCGGCGAGCAGCTGGTCGAAGCCGCCCTGTTCGCCGCCCGCCGGCGCCGCGCCGAGCGCCGCGAGCAGCGAGGCGATGCCGCCCGCGGGCTGCGTCTGGGGGAGCGCGCCCATCATGCCTCGCCTCCGTCGATCAGGCGCAGGCTCATCGCGCGGCGGCGGTGCGGGCGGTTGGCGTCGCTGCGGCGTTCCATTTCCTGCTCGGCCGATTTGCGGCTGCGCTCGTAGAGGCGGACCGCCGATTCCTCGCGGACCATCGCGCTCTGCGCCAGCGCGCCCATATGGTCGCGGCGCGCGCTCGCGCTCATCAGCGGCGCGGTCAGATTTTCCTGCGCGATATCGAGGCGCATCGCGAGCTCGCCGACCGAGTTGAGCGCCCGGCCCGCGACGGCGCCCTTCGCCATCGCGAGGTCGACGCGCAGCGTCTCGAGCCGTTTCGCCAGTTCGACGAGGCTCGCGAGTTCGCCATTGGCGCGCGCCAGATTGGCTTCCGCCAGCTGATGTTCGACGGTGCGCACGCGGATGATGCGTTTGCGGCGTGCGGTGCGGGCGTTCATGCGGAATATCCTTCAATCAAGGCTTGGCGGGAGGTTTCGAAATCGACCTGGGCCTTGGCGGGCTGCGACACGAAGGCGAGCTGGTCGGCGTGGCGGGCGATGGCGGTGTCGAGCACCGGATCGCCGCCGGCGACATAGGCGCCCATCAGCATCAGATCGCGATTCTCTTCATAAGCGGACCAGAGCTGGCGGAAGCGCGCGGCGGCGGCGGCATGTTCGGGATCGACCGAATCGACCATCGTGCGCGACAGCGAGCGCGCGACGTCGATCGCCGGATAGACGCCCTGTTCGGCGAGCTGGCGCGACAGGATGATATGGCCGTCGACGATCGCGCGGGCGCTGTCGACGACGGGGTCGTCGATGTCGCCGCCGTCGGCGAGCACGGTGTAGAGCGCGGTGACCGAACCGCCGGTTTCGCGGTCGATGCCGGCGCGTTCGCACAGCGAGGGGATCAGCGCGAACACCGACGGCGGATAGCCTTTCATCGTCGGCGGCTCGCCGAGCGTCAGGCCGATCTCGCGCTGCGCATGGGCGACGCGGGTCAGGCTGTCGATGAGCAGCAGCACCTTCTTGCCCTCGTCGCGGAAAGCTTCGGCGATCGCGGTCGCGCGCATCGCGGCGCGCAGGCGGAGCAGCGGCGGATGATCGGCGGGAACCGCGACGACGACCGATTTCTTGCGGACTTCGGGGGGCAGCTTGGTCTCGACGAAGTCGCTGACCTCGCGGCTGCGCTCGCCGATCAGCCCGACGACGATCACATCGCATTCGGTGCCCGCGATCATCTGGCCCATCAGCACCGACTTGCCGACGCCCGAACCCGCGATGATCGCGACGCGCTGGCCTTCACCGACGGTGAGCAGGCCGTTGATCGCACGCACGCCCATGTTGAGTGGCCTGGTGACGCGGCCGCGGCGCAGCGGATTGACCTTGCGGCCGGCGAGCGGCCACTGAAACTGCGACTGGACCGGCGGGCGGCCGTCGAGCGGATTGCCCTGCGCATCCATGATGCGGCCGAGCAGCGCCTTGCCGACGGGGACCATCGACGACGCACCATGCGGTTCGACCGGCGCACCGGTGACCAGCGGCTTGTTCATGTCGAACGGCAGGACGAGGCTGCGGTGGCCGCGAAAGCCGACGACCTCGCCATAGACATAGTCGTTGTCGGCCGACTTGATGCGGACGTTGCTGCCGAGCGGCTGCGGGAAACCCGATACCTCGAGCATGATGCCTTCATGCGCGACGAGCGTGCCGATGCGGCGCGGCGACGCGTTCGCAAGGTCGACGGGGGCGAGCAGATGCTGCGCCGAGAGGGCGAGGCGGCGGGTCATGCCGCCATCTCGGTGCCGAGCGCGGCGCGCAGTTCGCCCAGATAGACGGCGCGGCCATGTTCGATCCAGCCCGCCGAGGTTTCGATGCGCACCGTGCCGCGGACCATTGCCGCGTCGGCCTCGACCGCAAGCGGCATCGGAGCGTCGGCGAGCAGCGCGGCGTCGTCGGGGTGGACCCACAGGACGCGCGCCTTGTCGGCGTCGGCGACCATCGCGGCGGCGGTTGCGGCCTGCGCCTGCAGCCAGGCGGCGTCGATGGGCGCGGTTTCGACGATTTGGCGCACGAGGCGCTCGACCGTCTCGGCGATCAGCTGCGCCAGTTCCTCGCTCGGCTCGTCCTGCAGCGCTTCGGCGCCGGCGAGCAGCGCGAGCAGCTGGTGGCGTTCGGCGGCATGGGCCGCTTCGGCGAGCCGCTGGCCTTCGGCGAGGCCGAGCGCGAAGGGATCGTCGGCGGGGACGATGCTGTCGTCGCTGTCGGCAACCGGGGGAAGGTCGCGCGCGCCGCCGCCGAAATGGATCGGGCGAAAGCCGTTGCTGCGCGCCATCGCGTCGGCGAGCGTGACGGCGGCGAAGCCGGTCTCGAAGCCGCGGTCAGACATAATCGTCGCCCGCGCCCGCGATCATGATGTCGCCCGCGGCGGCCATCTGGCGGACGATCTGCATGATCGCCTTCTGCGCCTCGTCGACGTCGACGCGCTTGACCATCGTCATCTCGGCCATTTCGTCGCGGATCGTTTCGGATGCACGCTTCGACATGGTGGCGAGGCAGCGGTCGACCATATCCTCGTCGCTGCCCTTGAGCGCGATCGCGAGCTGCGCCGCATCGACCGCGCGCAGCACGGTGCCGAGCGCCTTGCTGTCGAGGTCGCGCAGGTTTTCGAAGATGAACATCTCTTCCTCGATCGTCTGGGCGAGGATGCGGTCGTGCTTCTTCAGCGAGCGCAGCGTGCGCTCCGACAGCTGCTTCGGCATCTTCTTCATGATCTTGGCGACATCGCTCGGGCCGCCGATCGCCTGTTTGGCGACGCGCTGGCCGTCGACATTGGCGGCGGCGAGGACCGATTCGAGATCCTCGATCGCGGCGGCGGGAACCGAGGTCAGCATCGCGGCGCGCAGCACCAGGTCGGCCTGCTTCAGCTCGTCGAGCGTCTCGATCGCGCGCGCGGCGACGTCGGGAACGAGCACCGACAGGATCAGCGCGCCGACCTGCGGATGCTCGCTTTCGAGCAAGGCGCTGATCGCGTCGACGTCCATCCAGCGCAGCATTTCGAGCGAGGCGGCGCTGCGCTGCGGCGCGATGGCGGCGAGGATATTGTCGGCGCGGACATTGCCGACGGCTTCGTGGATCACGGTGCGGATGCGCGTGTCGGCGCCGACCGCGAGCGCGCTGACGCTGCGGCTGCTGGTCACGAACTGTTCGAGCGCCTGGTCGATCTGCGTCTCGCTGGCGTTGGCGGTGTCGAACATCGACTTGGCGAGCTGGCGCACCTCTTCGGGGCCGAGATGCTTCAGGATGGTCGCGGCGTCGCTTTCATCGAGCAGCATCAGCAGGATCGCGGCGGCCGAGGCGCCGTCGATCGCGGGCTTCGCGCCGGCTGCGCCTTCGACGAGGGTACCGATATCGTCAGCCACGGGCGCCCTCCTGCATCAGCTGGCGCACGACGAGCGCGGCGCGGGCCGAATCCTGGCGGACGAAGGCGCGGACGAGGTTGGCGCGCGCTTCATAGCTCGGCGCCGCCTCGATCATCTCGAGCGTGATCTCGCGGCCGCCATTGCCCTGTCCGATCGCGGGGCGCGCGTCGGTCGCGGCGAGCAGCGACGCTTCGAGCGCCTGATTCTGCTCGGCGCGCTTCGCGGCGCGTTCGCGGGCGGCGCGGATCATCGGACGTCCGATGAAGAAGAAGGCGAGGATCGCAGCAAGGATCGCGCCGACCTGCTGGACCAGCGGCATGAACCAGCCCTGGTCGTAGAAGGCGGGCGAGGCGTCCTCGACCTTGGCGAAGGGGCGCTGGCTGATCGCGATCAGGTCGCCGCGCGCGGCGTCATAGCCGACCGCGCCCTTCACCAGGCTGTCGATCTTGGTCAGGTCGGCCTGCGTCAGTGCCTTCTGGCCCTGATTGAGCGCGACCGCGACCGAGACGCGGCGAAGGCGTCCCTGCGGATTGTGCGTCACCGAAATCTCGCGGCCGACCTCGAAGGCGCGCGCCGAATTCTCGTTGCTCTGCGTTTCGGTGCCGGGGTTGGCCGGCACGGGCGTCGGCGCGGTCGCGGTGACCGTCGTCGCCTGCGGCGGCTGGTTCGACAGCGCGCCGGGGATGCCGACCGCGGGCGCAGCCTGCCCGCTCGTCGAGCGGCTGACCTGCTCGCTGGTCAGCGCGCGGTCGTTCTCGGGAAAGCTTTCGCGCGTCGCCTGGCTTTCG
This sequence comes from Sphingopyxis sp., assembly GCA_013821905.1. Lineage (GTDB taxonomy): Bacteria > Pseudomonadota > Alphaproteobacteria > Sphingomonadales > Sphingomonadaceae > Sphingopyxis. The sequence goes on from PNJO01000059.1 coordinate 12,299, forward strand.
GACATGTCGACATCGGCATGGACCTCGACGCTGTAATTGCCGGCGCCGAGCATCGGGCCGAGCAGCGTGTCGAGCGCGCGGCGGAAACGGTCCTCCATCTGCGTCTGCAGCTGGAACGCCTTCATGTCGCTGCTCGACGCGCCGTCGGACAGCAGCGCGCCGCGCTGGTCGATCACCGAAACCTGGTCGGCGTTCATGCCGGGGATCGACGAGGCGACGAGGAAACGGATCGCCTGCACCTGGCCGTCGCTGAGCGAGCGGCCGTTCTGCAGCGTCAGCATCACCGATGCGGTCGCGGGCTTGTCCTCGCGGACGAACAGGCTGGGTTCGGCGGCGGCGACATGGACGCGCGCGCTCTTCACCGCGTCGATCGTCTCGATCGTGCGCGACAGATCGGCTTCGCGCGCCGACCGCAGCGCTTCGCCCTCGATCGCGCGGCTCGACCCCATCGGGAGCGCCGCGATCAGGCTGTCGCCGCTCGGTGCCGCCTTGGGCAGGCCCTGGCCGGCAAGGGTAATGCGCGCCTGGTGCAGCTTGTCGGCGTCGACGGTGAGCGCACCCGTCGCCGGGTCGATGCTGTGCGCGATGCCGGCGCTTTGCAGTGCGTCGGCGACCGCGGCCTTGTCGCTGTCCTCGAGGCCGGCGAACAGCTGGGCCTGCGGGGCCGCGGTGGTCAAGAAATAGGCGAGCGCGGCGATGCCGATCGCGGCCGAGGTCGCGATCGCGGGCAATGCGCGCTGTACCGCCGGCTGGCGCGCGAACTGCTGGATCGGCGCGAAACGCCCGCCGAGGCCGGGGGCGGAAAGACGGGCGGGGAGGCCGCTGTCGACGGGGGTGAGGGTCTGAGCGTCGGCCATGGGTTACACCGGCATGTTCATGATGTCGCGGTAGGCGGAGAGCAGCTTGTTGCGCACCTGCAGCGTGGTTTCGAAGCCGAGCGAGGCCTTCTGGCGCTCGATCATCACGCTGACGATGTCGTGCGTGTCGCCGCGCTCATAGGCTTCGCTCAGCGCGCTCGCCTTGTGCTGCTGGCCGTTCACCTGCTGCAGCGCGGCCGAGATGGCGGCGCCGAAATCGGCACCGCCTTCGGTTCCGGCGATGCCGCCCGCGGCGCCGCGGCCGGCGGCACGTTGCAGCGCCTCGTTCTGATTGAGGATCGAGCTGCGCATCTGCAGCAGCCGGCTCTGGTCAATCATGCTCATGCTTTCCATCCGTCCTGATGGCGGCCGTGTGCCGCACGCAAAGAACAATGCAAAGCACGTGCCAAAATTATTAATTCAGCATTTTCAACAAATTGATGCCAGGATGCACGGCCTTTCCGGCCGCTTCGGCGTTTTTTTGACGGCCTGTGCTTAAGCCCGCCGGCCGGCCGCCGTTACTGGTCCCGTGACGCTCGTCGAGCCGCACACAAAGGGAATGGCCGTTGGGCCGGAAAGGAACATTATGACTGTCATCAACACCAATGTGAGCGCACTCCGCGCCCAGAACAATTCGCGTGTTGCCAACAACATGCAGTCGCAGGCGATGGAACGCCTGTCGAGCGGCAAGCGCATCAACAGCGCCAAGGACGACGCCGCCGGCCTCGCCATCGCGACCCGCATGGACGCTTCGGCGCGTGGCCTGAACGTCGCGATCCGCAACGCGAACGACGGCATCTCGCTGGCGCAGACGGCGGAAAGCGCCGCCGGCAGCATCTCGAACATCCTCGTTCGTATGCGTGACCTGGCGATGCAGGCTTCGACCGGTACGCTCGGCGACGACGATCGCGCCGCGATCCAGACCGAAGTCGATGCGCTGATCTCGCAGATCGGCGACATCACCGGCCGCACGACCTTCAACAAGAACAACCTGCTCGACGGCACCGGCGGCGCTGCCGGCGACGGCACCTTCGCGATCCAGACGGGTCTGAACGACGGTGAAGTCGTCAACATTGCGATCGGTGACCTGACGGCTGCCACGCTCGGCGTCGACGCGCTCGACTTCAACGACCCGGCCGACGCTTCGGCGGCGCTCACCACGCTGGACACCGCGATCCAGACGGTTGCCACCGAACGCGCCAACCTCGGTGCGCAGCAGAACCGTCTCGAAGTGACTGTCGACAATTTGACGTCGAGCGTCGTGAATCTGGCGGACTCGAAGTCGCGCATCGAAGACGCCGACTTCTCGGCCGAATCGACGAAGCTGGCGGCGGCGCAGATCCTGTCGCAGGCATCGACCGCGATGCTCGCCCAGGCGAACCAGAGCCAGCAGGGCGTGATGAACCTGCTCCGCGGCTAAACCCCGCGAACGACTTTCAGGCTATATTTGGTTGGTCCCTTTGATAGCCTGATCGGATGCCCCGGCTCCCCACAGCCGGGGCATCATCTTTTTTGGGGGCGCGGAGCGGTATCGCCGAGGCACTAATGAAAATCGCGCGACTTGGGCAGGATGCGGACATCGCGCGGATGGCCATGTCTCGCTGCATGGCCGCGCGGCAGCTGCGGATGCTTCACCTCGTCGGCGTGGCAGAGCTCGGGATCGAAGCGCCGGTCGTCGCCCAGCGCATCGAGCATCGCGGTGCGGTCGACGATCCGCGTCGCCATCAGGTGGATCACGCCTTCCTTGCTCCGCTGCACCTCGCCCTCGGCGAGCATCAGCCGCGACGCCATCACCGCGCGGCGATAGCGTTCGAAATGGCGCGCCCAGAGCAGGATGTTGACGATCCCGCCCTCGTCCTCGAGCGTGATGAAGATCGCATTGCCCTTGCCCGGGCGCTGGCGGATCAGCACGACGCCCGCGGTGCGGACGATCGCCCCGTTCTTGGCGACCGCGACCTCGGTGGCGCTCAATATACCCTCGCGCGCGAGGTCGCGGCGCAGGAAGGCCATCGGATGGCCCTTCAGCGACAGCCGCGTCGTCTGATAATCGGTCAGCACATGCTCGACCATCGGCGTCGGGGGCAGTTGCGCATCCTCCTCGAAACCCAGCTCGTCCGTCCCGGCGGCGCCGAACAGGGGCAGCACCCCCTGCCGCACCCGCCGTGCGTCCCACAGCGCCGGGCGCCGGTCGAGCCCCATCGACCGGCACGCATCGGCATCGGCGAGCAGGCGCAGCGCACGCGCGGGCAGGTTCGCGCGGCGGGCGAGTTCCTCGACGGATGCGAAGGGCGCGGTGCGCGCGGCGGCGATCGCCTCCGCCCATTCCTCGCGAAACCCGTCGACCTGCCGGAAGCCGAGCCGCAGCGCGAGGCGACCGTCGTCCCGCCGTTCGAGGCTGTTGTCCCAATGGCTGGCGTTGACGTCGGCCGCGCGCACCTCGACCCCATGCTCGCGCGCATCGCGCACCAGCTGCGCGGGGGCATAGAAGCCCATCGGCTGCGAATTGAGGATGCCGCAGGCGAAGACGGCAGGGTGGTAATGCTTGATCCATGACGAGACATAGACGAGCCGCGCGAAGGACTGGGCATGGCTTTCGGGAAAGCCATAGCTGCCGAAGCCCTCGATCTGCTTGAAACAGCGCTCGGCGAAATCCTGTTCGTAGCCGCGCCGCACCATGCCGCCGATCATCTTCTCCCGGAAATTCTCGATCGTCCCGACATTGCGAAAGGTCGCCATCGCGCGGCGCAGGCCGTTCGCCTCCTCGGGCGTGAAATCGGCCGCGACCATCGCGAGCTTCATCGCCTG
>PNJO01000060.1 GCA_013821905.1 Sphingopyxis sp.
CGTCCGACTGGGCTTCCTGAGCCTGCGCGGGAAACGCGACCGCCACCGCAATCGCCGCCATCGAGCTTCGCTGCATTGCGCGCTTCGTCGACGAATAACAGTATAATTTGTTCATTATGCTTCCCCTGTTTCGAAGAACTGCCCTTTCGCGCAGCCCAAATGAGTTTCGGGGAAGTCGAGGACAAAAACATGCATGCCCGGAAACCGCTGCTTACGGCTTCCGGGTTCAAGCACCCAACATCCCCTACTGACATTGATTACGCACCAGAACGACTCATCCCTCAAAAATGGTTCGGGCGACGTAAAACCATCGGAATTGGGCTCCCCGATTTGTTCAGATCGCCAGGATGAAGTTGATCCGGAACGCCCAAAGGCTCCTACCTTCATCCAGAAGCGGCGCTTTTCGCTTCTGCCCCTCGTCGGAGCCTTGGTCGGCGCCGTGCACGTGACGCAATCGCTCGCTTGACCCTATGGTCAGGTCTTCCCCGTGGAAGCCTATTTGTTCGCTCTGATGCCGGTCCTAGCCGCGGAGATTCGATGGCGCCTGACCCAGGCACTTCGGACGGCCGTCGCAACTCCGGACGCGGCAGCGGCGAGACACTGCGGCTGCGATCCGCGCTAGCCTTCAGCTCGATGTCGCAGCCGGAGTTACCATCCCATCGCTTGTAGCCGGGATGCTGGAACCATTTGCGACCGATTGACACCAGTTTGAGGGAGGTGAGACGGGCCGTCAGCACCATCCGCCCCCAAGACCAGTCGGGCTAGATCTGCTCGAACGCCGCTATGATCGGGCAGTGGAGCGTGTCGGCGGCAGCGCATTGGCGCGACAGGCCCATGAGCGCGCGCCGCGCCACATCGAGTTCGGCGATCGTCTTTTCGATCGCCGCGATGCGCGCGTCGGCCAGTTCGCGCGCTCGCGCGCGATCGCTCGACGCGTCGAGTTCGAGCAGTTCGGCGATCTCGGTGAGCGTAAATCCCGCTGCCTGTGCCGATTTGATGAAGCGCAGACGGCGCAGAACCGCCTCGTCGTAACGCCGGACTCGGCCTTCCGACGGGGCGCTGGCCGACTGAGGCGGAACGGGCAACAGGCCGCGGCGTTGGTAATAGCGGATCGTCTCGACATTGACGCCGCCCTGCCGGGCAAGCTGGCCGATGGTCATGTCACGCAAGGCCTTGACTCCGTACTATGGTACGGAGCCTATATAGCGGGAAGCGATCGGGAATCAAGAAAGGCGAATCGATGAATATGCAGGTTCAGCGCGCGAACGAAAGCGCGCCAGCGCACACTGGTGCGGCGGTTTCGGGCAAGCCGCGGGCGACCATCTATCGCATGGTGATGGAGCAGCATATCTGCCCCTATGGCCTGAAGGCGCTGCATCTGTTGCGCAGCCGCGGCTATGACGTCGAGGATGTCTGGCTGACGACCCGCGAGGAAACCGACGCATTCAAGGCGAAACATGGCGTCGCGACGACGCCGCAGACCTTCATCGAAGGCGAGCGGATCGGCGGTCTTGACGATCTGAGGCGCCATCTCGGTCTGAAAGTCCGCGATCCTAAGGCGCTTACCTATAAGCCCGTCATCGCGCTCTTCTCTATCACCGCGCTGATGGCGCTGGCCGCCAGCCAAGCGGTGTCGGGCACGCCCTTCACAATCCGTGCCGCCGAATGGTTTATCGGGTTCAGCATGGCGTTGCTTGCCTTCCTCAAGCTCCGCGACATCGAGAGCTTCTCGAGCATGTTCCTGAACTATGACCTGCTCGCCAAGCGGTGGGTGCCCTACGCCACCATCTATCCGTTCGCCGAGGCGCTCGCGGGCATCCTGATGATTTCCGGCGCGCTGAGCTGGATTTCGATCCCGGTCGCGCTCTTCATAGGGAGCATCGGCGCCGTCTCTGTCTTCAAGGCGGTCTATATCGACAAGCGCGAACTTAAATGCGCCTGCGTCGGCGGCGACAGCAATGTGCCGCTGGGCTTCATATCGCTGACCGAGAATCTGATGATGATCGCCATGGCGCTGTGGATGCTGCTCGCGCCCGCTGCCATGACGATGGGCCATAATTAACCGGGCCCGGTGTAACCGTGAGGGGACCGCCGGCGAACAGGTCGGCGGGATCTTCCTCCAGTTTCGAATTGACGCCAAGTTTGACAAGGATCATGCTTTTACCGTGAAACGCTGGCTCACCTTCCTGCTTCTTGTCGGAGCCGTCCTCGGCCTCCTGGCACAGGAAGCCGCGTTCGCCTCCGCGCCGGCGATCCCGGCAGCCGCAACCACGACTACCGCGGCGATGAGCGACGAATGCGCCGAGATGATGGGAATCGACAAGTCCCAAGATAGCGCACCCTGCAAGGGCCTGACCCTCGATTGCATCGCCAAGATGGGCTGCGCGCTGCCGCTGGCGGTCGCGGCGCCCGCCGCCTCGCTGGAGGCGGCCGCCTATCGGCCGGCGCCGGTAGACGCGCGGCCTGCCGTTCGCTTGACGGGCCGAATCGTCGGTCCCGAGCCCGAACCGCCTCTATTCCGCGGCTGAAACGCGCGATGCGCGCCGGTCTCCCCGGCGCGTGTCTCCCAGCTTTTCAACCGAGGAATTTCACCATGAAGACGATTTTTGTCGTTGCCGCGCTCGCGGCCGCAACCCTTGCCGCTCCCGTGTCCGCGCAGGACGCGAGCGGCGGTCATTATGAATGGCAGACCCGCCAGGTGCCGGGACCGAACAAGTCCAATATCAACCCGCGCGTTCGCGTGTGGGTCAAAGACGCATCAATGAATATGGCGGCCTGCGACTGCACCATGATGAAGACCGACGCAGCGGGCTGCATGCACGACATGCCCGGACATCGCATGTCGCCCTCCAAGGGCTGACGGCTTCCGTCCCCCGGCCGACGTGCCGGGGGACATTTCCGCCTGACTCGAAAGAGGGGGACATATGCGCATATATCTTGCGGCAGTTTTGCTTATCCCGACGCCCGCGGCGCTACATGCCGAGCCGATGACGCTCGATACGGCGCTCGACCGCGCGGCATCAGAGGCGCCCGAATTGCAGGGTCGCGAAGCCGGCATCGATGCTGCCCAATCGGCGGCGATCGCCGCCGACCGGCTGCCCGACCCGAAACTCAATATCGTCCTGCAGGATTTCCCGGTGACCGGGCCCGACGCGGGCCGGTTCAATCGCGACGACTTCACGATGCAGGTCGTCGGCGTCAGCCAGGAGTTCCCGAACCCCGCCAAGCGCCGCGCGCGCGCAACGCGTGCGCAGGCCGACATCGGAATCGCCCGCGCCGACGAGGCGGTCACCGCGCAGGATATCAGGCTCGCGACCGCGCTTGCCTGGGTCGACCTTTACTACGCCAAGAAGCGTCTCAAGGAACTCGACCTGCTCGATTCTGGTCTTGAAGACCTTCAAGCGACGGTGACCGCGCGGCTGGCCAGCGGCGCTGCGCGCCCGGCACAGGCGCTTGAACCCGATCAGCTTCGCGCCGCGATCAATGATCGCCGCAGCGCACTCGCCGCCGAGATTGCCCGCGCCCGCGCGCAGCTCGCGCGCTTTACCGGCGACGCAGCCGCCGACACGCTGGGAGACTTGCCGCCGCAAATGATCGACGAGCAAGGATTGCGCTCCGGAATCGACGCCCTGCCAAGGCTGCGCGCGCTCGATGCCCGCGCCCTCGCCGCCGATGCCGAGACCGGTCTCGCCCGCGCAGACAAGCGCCCCGACTGGAGCGTCAACGCGGCCTATGGGCGGCGCGAGCCCAATTTTGGCGACCTCGTCACGGTTGGCGTCACCGTAGATCTGCCCTTCTTCTCGAAAAGGCGGCAGGATCCCAAGATCGCCGCGCGCGCCAGCGAGGCGACGCGCGCCCGGCTCGACCGTGAGGCCGCCAAGCGCGACATCGCGGCGGGGCTCGACGCCGATCTCGCCGATCACCGCATGCATCATGAACAACTCGCCAATGCGCGCACGCGGCTCGTGCCGCTCGCGAAGAAGCGCGCCGAGCTCGATCTCGCCAGCTACGCCGCCGGAAAGCTCGATCTCGGGACCGCACTCCTGTCGACACTCGCGCTCGCCGAGGCCGAAGTCGATGCGCTCGCTCGCGAAGCCGAGGTCGCGCGCGACGCGATCCGGATCAACACTATTTATGGGGAGGCAGGTCGATGACCGATGCAACATCAGCGGCGCGTTGGCGCGCCGGAATATTGGCCGCGGTGCTGATCGCGGGCGGCAGCGGTTACTGGCTGGGACAGAGCGGTCAGAGCGATGCGCCAAGCGAAGCGGCAGGCAGCGGCGGGCGCAAGATCCTCTATTATTATGATCCGATGTTCCCGAACCAGAAATTCGACAAGCCCGGCAAGTCGCCCTTCATGGATATGCAGCTCGAGCCCAAATATGCCGACGAGGGCAATGGCATCACCCCCGGCGTGTCGGTCGATCCGGCCGCAAGGCAGAGCCTCGGCATAAGGGTGATCGCCGCCGAAATGGGCAGCCTTGCCGCGACCTTCGACGTCAACGGCAGCATCGATTTCAACCAGCGCGATGTCGCGATCGTCCAGGCGCGCTCGGGCGGTTTCGTCGAGCGCGTCTATCGCCTCGCGCCCGGCGATGTGATCGGCGCCGGCACGCCGATCGCCGACCTGCAATTGCCCGAATGGGGCAGCGCCCAGACCGAATATCTGAGCGTCAAAAAGCTTGGAAAACCTGAACTCACAGCGGCGGCGCGGCAACGGCTGCGGCTGATGGGCATGCCCGAGGGGGTAATTTCCGAAGTCGACCGGACCGGACGCACCGGCGGCAGGCTGACAGTGCGCGCGCCGATCGGCGGGGTCGTCCAGACACTCAATGCGCGCGCGGGCGTGACACTCGCCACAGGCCAGACGCTCGCCGAAATCTCGGGGCTCGGAACGGTGTGGCTCAACGCCGCAGTCCCCGAAGCGCAGGCGGGATGGGTGAAGATTGGCCAACCTGCCACCGCGAAGCTCACCGCCTTTCCCGGCGAGTTCTTCACCGGCCGGGTCGTCGCGATCCTGCCGACCACGACCGCCGACAGCCGCACGCTGACGGTGCGCGTCGAACTCGCCAATCGCGGCGGGCGCCTCCGCCCTGGCATGTTCGCCGTCGTCGCGCTCGGCGGCGACGCCAAGCCCACACTGCTGGTCCCGAGCGAAGCGGTGATCCGTACCGGCACGCGCAGCATCGTCATGCTCGAGAAGGGCGACGGACGCTATCATCCCGCCGAGGTGGTCGCCGGACGCGAAGGCGGCGGCAAGACCGAGATATTGCAGGGGCTCGCCCCCGGCGAAAAGGTCGTCGCGTCGGGCCAGTTCCTGCTCGATTCCGAAGCGAGCCTGACCGGCCTCGCCGTCCGCCCGCTGGAGGCGGCGCAATGATCGCGAAGATCATTCGCGCATCGGTCGCGGCGCGCGGGCTCGTCGTCGCGGCGGCACTAATTATGACGCTGCTCGGGATCGCCGCGGTTCGCACGACACCGGTCGATGCCCTGCCCGATCTCTCCGACGTTCAGGTTATCGTCCGCACCACCTATGCGGGCCAGGCGCCGCGGATCGTCGAGGACCAGGTCACCTATCCGATCACGACGACGATGCTCTCGGTGCCGGGCGCGCGCGTCGTGCGCGGCTATAGCTTCGTCGGCGACAGCTTCGTCTATGTCCTGTTCGACGACGGCACCGATCCCTATTGGGCGCGCAGCCGCGTGCTCGAATATCTGAGCCAGGTGCAGAGCCGTCTTCCCGAAGGCGCGCGAGCGAGCCTCGGCCCCGACGCGACCGGCGTCGGCTGGATCTATGAATATGCGCTCGTCGACAAGAGCGGCCGTCACGATCTTGCAGAACTGCGAAGCCTCCAGGACTGGTTTCTCCGCTTCGAGCTCAAATCGGTCCCCGGCGTCGCCGAGGTCGCGAGCATCGGCGGCATGGTGCGCCAGTATCAGATCATCGTCGATCCGCAGAAGCTCGCCGCCTTCGGCGTGACCGCAACCGAGGTCGCCGACGCCCTCAAGCGCGCCAACCAGGAGAGCGGCGGCGGCTCCCTCGAACTCGCCGAGGCCGAATATATCGTGCGCGCGAGCGGCTATCTGAAGTCGCTCGACGACTTCCGCAGCGTCCCGATCCGCACCGCCGGCGGCGGGATCCCGGTGACGGTCGGCGATGTCGCGACGGTCCAGATCGGCCCCGACACGCGGCGCGGCATCGCCGAACTCAATGGCGAGGGCGAGGTCGCGGGCGGCGTGATCGTCATGCGCGAAGGCAAGAATGCCCGCGAGGTCATCGAGGGGGTGCGCACCAAGCTCGGCGAGCTCAAGCGCAGCCTGCCGCCCGGCGTCGAGATCGTCACCACCTATGACCGTTCGGGGCTGATCGACCGCGCCGTCGACAATCTGACCTCGAAGCTCGTCGAGGAGTTCATCATCGTCGGGCTCGTCTGCGCGCTCTTCCTCTGGCACGCGCGCTCGGCGCTGGTCGCCATCCTGACCTTGCCACTCGGCATATTGATCGCCTTCATCGTGATGCGGCTTCAGGGGCTCAACGCCAATATCCTGTCCTTGGGGGGCATCGCGATCGCGGTCGGCGCGATGGTCGACGCGGCCGTGGTGATGATCGAGAATGCCCACAAGCATCTTGAGCATTGGGAGCGCGATCATCCAGGCGAAGAGCTAAAGGGCGCCGAACGCTGGCGCGTGATCACCGACGCCGCCGCCGAAGTCGGCCCCGCACTCTTCCTCAGCCTCCTCATCATCACCTTCTCCTTCATCCCCATCTTCACCCTCGAAGGCCAGGAAGGGCGGCTCTTTGCGCCGCTCGCTTTCACCAAGACCTATGCGATGGCCGCCGCCGCGATCCTCTCGATCACACTGATCCCGGTGCTGATGGGCTGGCTGATCCGCGGAAAGATACCCGCCGAACAGAGCAATCCGGTCAACCGCTGGCTCACCCACGTCTATCGACCGGCGCTCGACTGGGTGCTCGAACGGCCGAAAAAGGCGCTGGTGATCGCCGGCCTCGTCTTCGCCACCAGCCTGTGGCCGATGACCCAGATCGGCGGCGAATTCATGCCGCAGATGCACGAGGGCGACCTCCTCTATATGCCCTCGGCGCTACCCGGGATTTCGGCGGCAAAGGCATCGAGCCTGCTCCAGCAGACCGACCGGCTGATCAAGACGGTGCCCGAGGTCGAGACCGTTTTCGGCAAGGCTGGCCGCGCCGACAGCGCGACCGACCCCGCGCCGCTCGAAATGTTCGAGACGACGATCCGCTTCAAGCCGAAGGACCAGTGGCGCCCGGGCATGACCGAGGAGAAATTGATCGCCGAACTCGACGCGCGGGTCCGGGTTCCGGGGCTCGCCAACTTCTGGATTCCCCCGATCCGCAACCGCATCGACATGCTTGCGACCGGGATCAAGAGCCCGGTCGGCATCAAGGTCGCAGGCTCCGACCTTGCCGGGATCGACAGCACCGCCAAGCGCATCGAAGCGGTCGTCAAGACCGTACCCGGCGTGGCGTCGGCGCTGGCCGAACGGCTGACCGGCGGGCGCTATATCGATGTCGACATCGATCGCGCTGCCGCGGCGCGCTACGGCCTCAATGTCGCCGACGTGCAGGCGATCGTCTCAGGCGCAATCGGCGGCGAGACGATCGGCCAGACGGTCGAGGGGCTCGCCCGCTTTCCGATCAGCGTCCGCTATCCGCGAGAGCTGCGCGACAGCATCGGCGAACTCGCGAGCCTTCCGGTCCTGACGCCGTCGCGCCAGCAGATCACGCTCGGCACGGTGGCGAGCGTCAAGGTCAGCGACGGACCGCCAATGTTGCGCAGCGAGAATGGGCGCCCCGTGACCTTCATCTATGTCGACAGCCGCGGCCGCGACCTGCAGGGCCTCGTGCAGGACATCCAGCAGGCCATCGCGCGCGATGTCGAGCTGCCCCCCGGCGTCAGCGTCTCCTACACCGGGCAGTTCGAGTTCCTCGTTCGTGCGACCGAGCGGATGAAGGTGGTCGTACCGGTCACGCTCGCGATCATCTTCGTCCTGCTCTACCTGACCTTCCGTCGCTGGGACGAAGCGCTGCTCATCATGGCAACCCTGCCCTTCGCGCTCACGGGCGGACTCTGGCTGCTCTATCTGCTCGGCCACAACCAGTCGGTCGCGAGTGCGGTCGGGTTCATCGCGCTCGCGGGCGTCGCCGCCGAGTTCGGGGTCGTCATGCTCATCTATCTCAAGCATGCGCTCGCCGATCGCCGCGACGGCGACATATCGGCCGCGGTTCGCGAGGGCGCATTGCTGCGCGTCCGGCCGAAGGCGATGACGGTCGCGGTGATTCTCGCGGGCCTGTTCCCGATCCTCATCGGGACCGGCACCGGCTCCGAAGTGATGAGCCGCATCGCCGCGCCGATGATCGGCGGCATGCTGACCGCGCCGCTACTCTCGATGCTCATCATTCCCGCCGCCTATCTGCTCATGCGCAGGCATGCGGCGAAACCCGTTCAACCCGAAGGAGAAAAGACATGAAGAAACTGACGACCATCGCATTCAGCCTTGTGCTCAGCGCGACGCTCGCCGGCTGCGGCCAGCAAGGCGAAGCGCCGAAGACCGAAGAAAAGGCCGAGATGGCCGATGACGCCGGGACCATGGCGGCGCCGGCCGAAACCAGGCATGGCAAAGGCACGGCGACGGTGACCGCAATCGACAGCGCGAAAGGCCAGGTCACGCTCGATCATGGCGCGATCGCCGAACTTGAATGGCCGCCGATGACGATGGGCTTTGCGGCGAAACCCGAGCTGCTGAAGGACATCAAGGTCGGCGACAAGGTCGCGTTCGAGCTCGATTGGGACGGCAAGGCCGGGACGGTCACCAAGCTCGACAAGGCGCTGTAACGCGCCGTCATTGCTCGCGGCCGCCCAGCTGCCGCGCGCAATGGCTGCTTTGGGGCGTTGGCGGAAGACGGTCGCACTCGAACCTAGTCGGACAGCGCCTCCAGTAGCGCACAACCCCCGGCATCGCCGGCGCCGCACGCCTCAACAAGATCGCCCAAGACAGCGGCCATGCGGTCGAGGTCGGCGCGCTTGGCAATGACGTCGGCAAGCTGGCTCTCGGCCATTTGGCGCGCCTGGTCGCAGCTTTGGCCACCGCCTTCAGCCAGAAGGAGCAAAGTCCGGACCGTATCGAGGGGAAAGCCCAGTTCGCGCGCGCGCCGCACGAATGAAAGGCGCCGGACACCAGCTGAATCATAGCGTCGAAATCGGCCGTACCGGACGGGCACGGGCAGGATGCCGATGCGCTCATAATAGCGGATCGTCTCGATATTGCAGCCCGTAAGGCGCGAAAGCTCGCCGATGGGGATGGTGCTTGAGGGGGCCATTGCGATTCCGCTTGCATCTGTAGTCGCTACAGATGGTAGGGTTGCCGCTACCGCGAAACAAGGAGTTTGAATTTGGCTGGAGATGCAAGGCGTCCGAAGGGATTTGGGGCCATTTCGCTGGCGCTTGGCGGGATCGCATCGGGCTTTCTCGCAGCCGCCTGCTGCGCCCTCCCCATGCTGCTTGCCTCGACGGGGCTCGGGTCCGCCTGGCTCGTCGGCATAGCTGTCCCGGCCGCGCCCTACCGGCTCTGGTTCGTCGCATTCAGCGCGATTTCGCTCGTCGCCGGCGGCGTGCTGCTGGCCCGCCAGCAAATGCGCGCGGCGCGCTGCGGCGCCGATGGCGCGTGCGTGCCCGCGTCGCTGCGCTTTGCGACCCTGATCGGCCTGCTCCTCGGCGCCGTCCTCTTATGGCTTGGCTATCGCTATGCTTGATCCCTCGCCGGTCCTGCAATCGACGCTGACTTGTCCGCTCTGCGGTCAAATCGCCGACGAAATCATGCTCACCGATGCGTGCCAATACTTCTACGACTGCAAGGGTTGCGGCGCAGTCCTCAAGCCGCTGCCGGGAGATTGCTGCGTCTTCTGCTCCTATGCCACGGTGCCGTGCCCGCCTGTGCAAGTCGACGGCGGCAAGGGCAGCTGTTGCGGCTGAGCCGGACGACGCGGACGGTCCCGATGATGCGTGGCTAGGAGGCACCTGCGGCGATTGCTTCGATGACCCGGCAATCCGACACCGGCCCACCGTCGCAGAGCTGGACGATGCGCGCAAGTTCAGCACGGAGATGTCCCATACGCTCCAGCTTTTCATCGACGTCGTGGAGGTGGCGCGCCGCAAGCGCACGGATTTCGGCGCAGTCCTGCCCCGGTCCCAAGGCGAGCGCAGTCAACGACCGGATTTCGTCGATCGAAAAGCCGAGGCCCCTGGCATTGCGGATGAATGCGAGGCGCCCGACATCCTCGTCCCCGTAGGTGCGCCGGCCCGAGGCCGTGCGCGCGGCGCAAGGCAGCAATCCGATATCCTCGTAGAAGCGGATCGTGTTAACCTTCGTGCCGGTGCGTTTCGCCAAGCCGCCGATCGGCAGCCGCGTGTCGCGCGCCATATCCATTCCTCTCAGTTTCGCCTCGATTTCAGCTTGCTTCTACAGTTACTGTAGAATGTAGAACAGCGGAATGAGCAACGACAGCAATTGCGGCTGCACGGGCGACACCGTCAGAGCCGAGCGTGATCCCGCCTATCGACGGGCCTTGTGGATCGTCGTAATTCTCAATCTCGGCTTCGGCGCGATCGAGATTGTCGGCGGGTTCATCGCAAACAGCCAGGCGCTGAAAGCCGACTCGCTCGACTTTATCGGGGACGGCACGATCACGTTGGCCGGCCTCGTCGCGATCGGCTGGACCGCGCTCGCCCGCACGCGTGTCGCCTTGGCCCAAGGCCTGTTCCTGCTGTCCCTGGGCATTGGCGTCATCGGCGTCGCGCTGTGGCGCGCCCTGACCGCGGTTCCGCCCGAAGCCGAGCTGATGGGCGGCATTGGCGTCGCCGCCCTCCTCGTCAACCTCACCTCGGCCGCCGTCCTCTCGCGGTTCCGCGAAGGCGACGCCAATGTCCGCGCGGTGTGGCTGTTCAGCCGCAACGACGCGATCGCCAATGTAGCGGTGATCATCGCCGCCGGCCTCGTCGCATGGACCGGCCAAGCATGGCCCGACCTTGCAGTCGCCGCCATCATTGCCACGCTCTTCCTGCATTCGGCCTATGAGATTCTGCGCAGCGCGAGGACCGAACTGCGCGAATTGTCGACTATGGCCGGACAATAGGGCCAATGCCCTCCGCCCGCCGCTTTCTCTCTCTGCTGGTCGCGCTTGCTGCAATCGGCGGCCTCGTCGTGCCGACGGCACAGGCCCGCACTCATGCCGACGAAGTCCAGACCATCTGGCGTCTGCTGGACTATGTTGCTGTCGACTATGGTGGCGCCGTCGCCAATGGCGCGGTGACGAGCGCGGTCGAATATGCCGAGATGACAGAGTTTTCTGCCACCGTTCGCAAGGGCATCGAAGCCCTTCCGGCATCCCCGGCGCGGGCTCGCCTTGTTGGCGAAGCGGGACAACTCCAAACGGCGATCGCGTCGAAGGCAGACCCCGGCAAGGTGGCTGGCCAGGCGCGCGGACTCGCGGCGGACCTGCTCGCCGCCTACCCTGTGCCCCTCGCGCCGCGCAGCGCTCCAGATCCCCGGCGCGGAGCCCAAGTCTATCTGGAAAATTGCGCCAGCTGTCACGGCGCGCGCGGCGACGGCAATGGGCCTCAGGCCAAGGGGCTCGACCCGGCACCTATCGATTTCACCGACGTCGGACGCGCTCGCAAGCGCAGTCTGTTCGCGCTCTATCAGGTCATAGGACAAGGGCTCGAAGGCACGTCCATGCCCAGTTTTGCCCATTTGCCGTCCGACGACCGCTGGGCGGTAGCAGCCTATGCCGGTGGATTTGCCTTTCGCGACGTGGCGGCCGGCCGGCGTGTCTGGAACCAGACCCCTGCGGCGCGCGAACTGGTCCCCGACCTGCAAGCCTTCACGAGTCTCAGCCCGGAAGCGCTTGGTCGTGGGCTGGGATCGGAGCAGGCCGATGCGCTCACCGCCTATTTGCGCTCCGATCCCCAAGCTTTGACAACCGCTTCACCCGCGACGCTCTCGGTTGCGCGTGACAAATTGGCGCAAAGCCTTGCCGCATACCGCAAGGGAAATCGGAGCGAGGCAGAGCGCCTGGCGCTGTCCGCCTATCTCGACGGCTTCGAACCGATCGAGCCGATTCTGACAACGCGCGATTCCGCCCTTATGGCGCAAATCGAATCCGCGATGTCCGATTATCGCGTTTCCATCGCGCAAGGTGTGCCGGTCGAAGCGGTCGCGGGTAAAGCCGAGGCAGTCGAAGCCCTTTTCGCCGATGCCGAAGCTGCACTGTCTCCCGATGCAGCCAGCGACGCATCGACTTATGTCGGGGCGCTGACCATCTTGCTGCGCGAGGGTCTCGAAGCCCTTCTGATCATCGTGGCAATGATCGCCTTCTTGCGAAAGGCCGAACGGCCTGAAGTCCTACCCTATGTCCATGGCGGCTGGATCGCGGCCCTGGCGGCCGGCGGCGCAACCTGGGCCATCGCGACCTATGCAATCTCGATCAGCGGAGCGAACCGCGAGTTGACAGAGGGATTCGGTTCGCTTTTCGCCGCAGTCGTTCTCGTCTGGGTCGGCATCTGGATGCACGGAAAATCGCATGCGGAGAGCTGGCAACGCTATATCCGCGAAGCGATGGGCAAGGCGCTTTCGCGTCGCTCGGCCTGGTTCCTGTTCGGGCTCGCTTTCCTAGTGGTTTATCGGGAAGTCTTTGAGACCATTCTGTTTTTCGCAGCCCTCTCCGCGCAAGGAAGCCGCAGCGCGATCGCCGCCGGAGCCGGAACCGCAGTGGTGATCCTTGCAGCAATCGCATGGGTCATGCTTCGTTACAGCCGGGTCCTGCCAATTGGGAAATTTTTCGCTTACAGCTCCGCACTGATCGCCATCCTTTCGGTTGTCCTGGCCGGCAAGGGCGCGGGCGCGCTACAGGAGGCCGGCCTCCTCGGCATCACACCGCTCGCTCATTTTCCTCGCTTCCCGGCGATGGGGATATTTCCTTCGCTGGAACCGTTGTTGCTCCAGCTTCTCGCGCTTGCAATCCTCTGGATCGGCTATCGTTACAACAGTCGGCAACATAGCCGGATCGAGACAGCGCCCGGTCGATGGGGGTAATCGTCACGGGGTCGGCGCGCTCCTCCCAGGCTGTGCTGGGGCTTCCGAAAAGAGCCCCCGAGCCACAGCGTTTACCCGGCGCCCGTTACGCACACGAGTTAGGCCTGCTATCGAGACCCGATGCCCGACACGTCCAACTGGAACGGCCGACTTAGACTCGGCGACTATTATGCTCTCTGGTCGGGTTCGGTCGGCGATGCCGCCGCGCACCGCCATTTTGCGGCGCAGGCAGTGTTTTGTGCCGAGCCGCTTACGGTGGTCGATGCTGACGGCGCGCGCCAGTCGGGGCGTTGCTTGCTCATCGAACCCGATACCGTGCACCGGCTGCTCCCCGCGCCTGCGGCCGAATTATGGTTCGTCGAGCCGACAGTGGGCTTCGGTCCGCCGGTAGAACTGAAAAACCGGCTGATCTGCTCCGATCCGATTCACGTCGAGATGCTGGGACAGCGGTCCTTCTGGAAAAACTGGCTGACGCGAGGCGCCCGCCCCCCGCTCGATCCGCGCATCACCCGCGCCGCCGCCTCGATTGACCGCCTGATTCCCATGGGCTCTGTCCGTCTCGCGGATGTGGCGGAGGAGAGCCGCCTTTCGCTCGGCCGCTTCCGGCATCTCTTTGCCGCCGAGATCGGCATGCCCTTCCAGCGCTTTGTGCTCTGGCGACGGTTGATTATCGCTTTTGACGAATTGGGAATGCGCCGCAGCGCGACCGAGGCCGCACATATGGCCGGGTTCAGCGACAGCGCGCATTTCGCCCGCACGATCAAGGCGATGTTCGGTATTCGGGCAAGCGACCTTTTCATCGAATCATAGCCTCTCCGTTCAAGCCGCTGCGCGACGGCGCCTCGTAGAGGGGCATCATGTCAGACGCACACAGAGACTTCGTCCCGGCACTTGGCAAGAGCGGATCGCTCGACCGCTACGATGCCGCCATAGCCCTCATGACCAGAGAGAAAAGATGGCGAAGCGACTTGCTGCGCTTCGCCGAGCCGCGGCCGGGCGAGCGGATCGTCGATATCGGGTGCGGCACGGGGACGTTTGCAATCGCCCTCAAGCAGGCGGCGCGGGAGAGCATCGTTCTGGCGGTCGATCCCGACCCCGCCGTGCTGGAAATCGCACGCGCCAAGGCTGAGGTTGCCGATGCCGAGATTCAATGGTTCGAGGCCATGGGCGACGAGCTGGACAGCATTGATGCACTCCAGCAATGCGACAAGATTGTCTCGAGCCTCGTCCTCCACCAGTGCCCGATGGACGTGAAGGAGGCGATAGCCGCACAGATGTTCCGGCTCCTGCAGCCCGGCGGAACCCTCTTCATCGCCGACTATGGCGAGCAGCGTTCATTGCTGATGCGCATGCTTTTTCGACAGATCCAGCTGCTCGACGGGTTCGAATATACCGAACCGAACGCGAAGGGCTGCGTCCCGGAAATCCTGACAGCCGCGGGTTTCGAGGCGGTCGACGAGATAAAGGTCATCCCGACGCCGACCGGCTCGATTTCCATCTATCGGGCGAAGCGGTAGCTTCTCGCCCGGCCCGCGCGGTCTCGGCTAGCCGCGCCAATGACGCCCGCGGTGATGGTGGTGCATCCGCCGCTTCTGATAGCGCCGCTCGTAGCGGTCCCGCCGTTCATAGCGGCGATCATGGCCGCGGTAGTCGGGATCGTAGCCGCGATAGTCGCGGTCATAGCCATAGTTGGGCACGCCGTGGCGTGAGGAACGATAGTCGCGGTCATGACCACGCGGCGCGTCATGTCCGCTGCTATATCCCCCGCGATCGCCATGGTGCTGGGCAAGGGCCGTTCCGGGGACCGCGAAGGCGAGCATCGCAGCCGCGATCGTCATCAGTTTTCGCATGTCAGTCTCTCCTTTTCGTGGAGCTCAAAATCCCCCTTCATGCTTGAACGCGCTGTGAATATTCGCTCCGCTGCCACCAATCCGTCGGCTACCCGGCGCCTCCATTCGACAGGCCGATCGAGGAAAGGACAGGATCTCGCCGATGGTGGGCACCCGCCCCGCGTGGACGAAGCGGGGCGGGTGCGGCCCTTATTTGCCCTTCGCCGCGACGGCGGCCTGGACTCGGGCCTCGACCTGTTCGGGGCTGGGCTGGACGAGCATTTCGCCATTGACGAAGAAGGTCGGGGTGCCCTTGACGCCGACGGCCCTCGCGTCGGCGATGTCCTGCTCCATCCACGCCATCGCATCGGAGGCCGGCATCGCACGCGCCTTGGCGACATCGAGGCCGGCCTTCTCGGCGGCGGCCCAAGCACCGTCCATCTTTCCGTCGTGCCAGTCGGGCTGCGCTTCGAGCAGCGCGGCCGTCACCGGCTCGAGTTTGCCCTGCACGCGGGCGGCTTCGAGGATCAGGATCGCCTCGGCCGAGCCGGGGTGGAGCGGGAGGTAGCGCATCACGAGACGCACATCCTTGGGATATTTGGCGACGATGCCCTTCACCGTCGGATAGAAGGCGCGGCAGGCCTCACACGACGGGTCGAAGAATTCGACGATCGTGACCGGGGCATTTTTCGGACCGATGATCGGCGAGTGCGGGCGGATGAGGCTGTCGACGGGACCCGCCACGACCTTCTTCGTGGGTTCGCCCTCGGCGGTTCCGCTGTAGAGCATCGCGCCGCCGGTGAAGGCGAGCGCCGAGAGGACAAGCGTGG
>PNJO01000061.1 GCA_013821905.1 Sphingopyxis sp.
GCTATCGCGTCGCCCAGCGCCGCAATCGCGACTTCGGGCGCGCGATGCGCGCCGCCGACGGGTTCGGTGACGATGCGGTCGATGACCTTCAAGCCCAGCAGGTCCTGCGCCGACATTTTCATCGCCGCGGCGGCGTCGGCCGCCTTGTCCGACGTGCGCCACAGGATCGAGGCGCAGCCTTCGGGCGAGATCACCGAATAGACGGCATGTTCGAACATCAGCACGCGGTTCGCCGCGGCGAGCGCGATCGCGCCGCCCGAACCGCCCTCGCCGACGATCGCCGCGACCATCGGCACGCCGAGCGCGAGGCATTGCTCGGTCGAACGCGCAATGGCTTCGGCCTGGCCGCGTTCCTCGGCCTGGATGCCCGGAAAGGCGCCCGACGTATCGACGAGCGTCACCACCGGCAGGCCGAAGCGGTCGGCGAGCTGCATCAGGCGGATCGCCTTGCGATAGCCCTCGGGCTTCGCCATCCCGAAATTATGCTTCATGCGCGACGGGATATCGTCGCCCTTTTCATGACCGATTACCATCACGCGGCGACCGCGAAAGCGCGCGAGCCCGCCGAGGATCGCCTGATCGTCGCCGAAATTGCGATCGCCGGCGAGCGGCATCCAGTCGTCGAACAGCCCCGCGACATAATGTTTGAAATGCGGACGGTCGGGGTGGCGCGCGACCTGCGTCTTTTGCCAAGGGGTCAGCTTGGCATAGATATCGCGCAGCAATTTCGAGGACTTGTCCTCCAGCCGGGCGATATCATTGTCGATATTGAGCGAGGGATCGTCGCCCATTTCACGCAGTTCGGCGATCTGCCGATCCAGCGCCGCGACCGGTTTTTCGAAATCCAGAAAGGCTGTCATGCGCAGTCGCTAGGACGATGATGCCGCAACGTCAACGGTCGCGGCACCGGCCGCCATCCGCGCAAGCGGGTGGCGGCGGTTGACCAGTTCGACCAGCCGGCGACTATCGACATGGGTGTAAATTTCGGTCGTCGCGATATCGGCGTGGCCGAGCATCAGCTGCAGCGCGCGCAGATCCGCGCCGCCTTCGAGCAGGTGCGTCGCAAAGGCGTGGCGCAACACATGGGGGCTGATCGCGGTCGGGTCGATCCCCGCCCGCCCCGCCAGCGCGCGCAGCATCTGGAACAAGCGGACACGCGAGATATGCGCCTTGCCCGACGGAAACAGCCAGGGCGATCCGTCGGCGAGCAGCGGCAGCCAGCGACCGAAGGCTTCGCGCGCACGGTCGGACAACGGCACCAGCCGTTCCTTGTCGCCCTTGCCCCGCACGATCAGATATTCGCGCTCGCCCGCGACCGCGCGGCGCGGCAGCGACACGAGTTCGCTGGCGCGCAGCCCCGAGCCATAGAGAAGTTCGAGCAACAGCAGCATCCGCACCGCGCCCGCAGGGGGCGCTTCGCCCTCGGCCTCCTCGCCCGCCTGTTCGAACAGGCGCTCGACGTCGCCGTGCGTCAGGATGCGCGGCAAGGGCCGCCGCGTCGCGGGGCGCGCGATATCGAGCGCGGGATTGTCGGAACGCTCGCCCTCATCGAGCAGAAAAGCGAAGAACTGGCGAAGCGCCGACAATTTGCGCGCCGCGCTGCTGGCAGCAAGCGATTGATAATTGGCCATCAATTTGCGCAATGCCGCCGCATCGGCGTCGCCGAGCGGACCGCGCACCAACTCCGCCGCCTGCTCCAGATCGCGCCGATAGGCCGCGAGCGTGTTGAGCGAGGCACCGCGCTCGGCCGCCATCATCTCCAGAAAGCGGTCGATCAGCGCGCCGTCAGACATGGTCCGACGCGGCCGTCAAACGCTCAGACACGCACCAGCGCTTCGGCGGCGATCATCCGCGCTTCGGCATCGAGCCCGACCTCGCGCAGCGCGCGAACGATATGATAGAGATGATAGGGCGGAACCTTCGCCCATTCGCCCTGCATTCCCGCCGCCGCGAGCAGCGCGACCATGCCGGGCTCGCGCCGCTCGGCCGCCGCCATGATCGCCCGCGACCAGCGCGTCTGCTTGCCGAGATCGACGTCGAGATCGCCCGCCGCCGAGGCGGCGTCGCTCGCGTCGATGCGGCCGAGACCCGCGAGACCCGCGAGCAGGAATTTCGACCGCAGATAGTCGGCGCTGTCGTCATTGCCCGAAAAGCTGCCGATCGTGCCCGCGCTGGTGCCGTTCAGCGGCCGCGGCGACCCCACGGCGAGCACGCCCCAGGCATGGCTGCCGACGCTGATCTTCGGCGCCCAGTCCATCGCATTATAGTCGTAACCGCCGGCGAACATCGACCCCAGCAGCTGCCACGGATCCTCGTTCACTTCGGCGCTGGTCGGCAGCGCGGCGGCGGCACGCGCGGTGGCGATCAGGCTTGCGTATCGCTGCGCCGGGCTGCCCTCCGCGCCCCACAGGCCCGCCATCGCCGTGTAGCGGTCGCTGCCGTTCGCGGCGCGGAAAGCGCTGCGCAGCGCATCGGTCTGCGCGACGAGCGTTTCGGGCGGCTCCTCCTCACCCGCCGCGGCGCTGAGCAGCGAGACATAGGCCTCGCTCGACAGCACGCCGCGCGCCGCGGCATCGGGCGCGGCGGCGATGCGGTCGCTCATGTCGGTCATCGGCGCGAGCACGGTCCAGCCGCGCATATAGGCAGGTGCCGAAGCGCGCAACTCGGCCGGAATCGGGATTGCCGTTGCGGTCGCCATGCCGAAGCGCCAGCTCGTCAGCCGGTCGACATTGGCCCATTCGATCGTCGTCGAGCGCCGCCCCGCCGCGCTGGCGCCGAGCACGCGTTCGGCGAGGAGGATGTCGAAATTCGAAATCCGGCCGCTCGACCGGACACGCGCGATCGCCCAGCCTGCCGGACCGGCTTCGCCCGACAGGCCGGCGCATATGCCCGACACCAGGCGCCAGACCTGTTCGTCGCCATGCGCGAGCCCCGCGGGGACATAGGAACACATGCCCGACGGGTCGGCGGTCGCGAGAAAGGTCTGCTGCGCGACCGAAACCAGCCGCTGGCTCGCCCGGTCATAATCGACCGACTGGACGATCGAGCGCGCCGCGTTCGATTCACCCATGCGCAGGAGCAGCGCCGCACGCTCGGCGGCAAGGTCAGCGCCGTTGATCGTTGCCGGCGTGTCGATTGCCGAGCTCAGCGAACGGCGCAGCAAAATCTGGCCCCAGCGCGATGCGAGCGCGCCGTTGGTCTTGCGCATGATCGCCGCCGCATATTGGCCGCGCACGCCAAAGGCATCGGGTCCGAGCCCGCCGGTCTCTGGAGTCAGCGGCCCGATCCGCGTCAGCAGGCGGCGCGCGCCGGGCGGCAGGTCATATTTGAGCGTGCCGGGTTCGACGGCCTCGCCCTCTTCGGTGGTTTCGCCTTCCTCGGCGGGCGCCGGGATTCCGACGGTGGCGGTAACAGCAGGCGGCGCGACGGTGCCCGAACCCGTCACCGGTGACGGCCCCGGCGCGGGGGTAGGCGACGGTGCCGGGGTCGGCGTGGGACGCGGCGCCGGGGTATCGGCGGGTTTGCCGAACCCTTCCGGCAACAGCGATTCCTGCGCGATCGCCGGCAGGACCAGCGCGGCGGCAAGCGCGGTGCCCGACAGGCCCAGGGTCAGCGTGAGGCTTTTCATCTTCATCGCGCCACGCTTTCGGCAATCTTGTCGGTCACGTCCACCTCAAACATTCACATCCGGCCGGTCAGGCATTTCTTGCACCGGCGAAAACCATTGTTCCGCGCGTCCCTCGCGGTATAGCCGCCCGCACCATGTCGCGAAACCCGAAAAGCCCGGGCCCGATCTCTCCAGGGGCCATCCCCGCGTCGATCCGCGAGCGGCCCATCGTGCTCGTCGGGCTGATGGGGTCGGGCAAGTCGACGATCGGCCGCCGCCTCGCGCAGCGGCTGAACATGCGTTTCGCCGACGCCGACGACGAGATAGAGCGCGCCGCGGGCATGACGATTTCCGACATTTTCGCGAAGTTCGGCGAGGCGCATTTCCGCGACGGCGAGCGGCGCGTGATCGCGCGGCTGCTCGGCGGCCAGCCGCTCGTGCTCGCCACCGGCGGCGGCGCCTTCATGAACGACGAGACGCGCGCGCTGATCAAGGAGGGCAGCCTGTCGATCTGGCTCGATGCCGATATCCCGACGCTCGTCGATCGCGTCGCGCGGCGCGGCCACCGCCCCCTGCTCAAGGGCCGCGATCCCGGCGAAGTGCTCCGCGAACTCGCGGCGGTGCGCAACCCCGTCTATGCCGAGGCGCATCTGCGCATCAGTTCGGCGTCGAGCCCGCACGAGCATACGGTGCGCGCCATTCTGGAGGCTCTCTCGACATGCAACGTCTGACCGTCGACCTTGGCGCCCGCAGCTATCCGATCCTGATCGGTGACGGGCTGGTTCGCGATATCGGCGCGCAGGTCGCTCCCTTGCTCAAGCGCCCGCGCACGATGATCGTCACCGACACCCATGTCGCCGACCATTATCTGGTGCCGCTCGGCATCTCGCTGGCGATGGAGGACATCTCCTTTTCTTCCTTCGTCCTCGAAGCCGGCGAGGGCAGCAAGAGCTGGGCCGGGCTCGCGCGCCTCACCGAATGGCTGATCGGCGAAGGCGTCGAGCGTGGCGACCATGTCATCGCGCTGGGTGGCGGCGTGATCGGCGACCTCGTCGGTTTCGCGTGCAGCATCGTCAAGCGCGGTTGCCACTTCATCCAGGTGCCGACCACCCTGCTCGCGCAGGTCGACAGCAGCGTCGGCGGCAAGACCGCGATCAACGTGCCCGCCGGCAAGAATCTGATCGGTGCCTTTCATCAGCCGGCGATGGTCGTCATCGACCCGCAGACGCTCGACACGCTGTCGCGGCGCGAGCTCGGCGCTGGCTATGCCGAGGTCGTCAAATACGGGCTCATCGACGACGCCGAATTCTTCGAATGGTGCGAGGCGAACGGCGCCGCGCTGATCGCGGGCGATGCCGCCGCGCGGCACAAGGCGATTGCGCACAGCGTTTCGGCGAAGGCGCGCATCGTCGCCGCCGACGAGCGCGAAATGCAGGATATCCGCGCGCTGCTCAATCTCGGCCACAGTTTCGGCCACGCGCTCGAGGCCGAGACGGGCTATTCGGACCGGCTGCTCCACGGCGAAGCGGTCGCCGCGGGCATGGTGCTCGCACATCAATTCTCCGCCGCAAACGGTCTTTGTCCCGCCGCCGACGCCGTGCGCGTGCGCGACCATCTCGCCAGCGTCGACCTGCCGCACAGCCTTGCCAGCGCCGGGATCAACACCGGCGGCGCCGAACTCGCCGCGCATATGGCGCACGACAAGAAGGTGCGCGGCGGCAAGCTGCCGCTGATCCTGACGCGCGGCATCGGCCGCAGCTTCGTCACCGAAGATTATGGCCTCGACGCCGTCGCCGCGTTTCTGGACGGCGCCCGCGACTGAAGCGATGCGCCGTCTCGGTCCGCCCGGTCAGACGCCGGTCGGCGACCGCTCGCTTTCTTCTTCCTTGGCGTCTTCGCGCGCGGCTTTCGCCGCCTGCCGCTTGCGGCGGAAGGTTTCGAGCACGCTGTCGGCCTCGCGCCCGCCGCCGGGTTTGAACCGATGGTCCATGCCCGCCGAAATATCGCCCTCGTCGAGCTGCGCCTGCAATCGCGTCTGGTCGAGATGGCGCAGCGTCGCCTCGACATCCTCCATCTCGCGTGGATCGACGTCGAGATGGCGCAGCGCGGTGAGGCCCATCGCGATCGAGCTTTCGAACACTTCGCGGATCACCCCGTCGACGCCCGCCCCGTCGATCGCGAGCAACTGCCGGCGGTCAAACACGCGCATCAGGACGGTCGCGTGCGGAAAGGCTTCGACGATCGGCTTCATCGCCGCGGCATCGACCGACGCATCGTCCATGCAAAAGATGATCAGCCGTGCTTCGTCGGCGCCCGCGCGGCGCAGAAGGTCGACGCGCAGTCCGTCGCCGAAATAGACTTTGGTGTCGAAGCGGCTCGACAGTTCGATCTGGCTCGGCTTCTTGTCGATCAGCGTCACCGAGCAGGCGACGCCGTGCAGCATCTGCGTCACAATCTGTCCGAAGCGGCCAAAACCCACCACGATCGCCGAACCGCGCGGGGCGTTCGCCGGATCGACCAGCTCGGCCTTGTTCGCCTCCGGCGCGAGTTCGAGGTTGCGCGCGAACAGCATCAGGAACGGCGTCGTCACCATCGACAATGTGACGACGGCGCTGAACAGGCTCGCCGCTTCGGGACGGATGAGCAGCGCGTCGGCGGCCTGCGCGAAGAGCAGAAAGCCGAACTCGCCGCCCTGACTCAGCAGCAAGCCGAGCCCGAGCGCGGCCTGCCAGCTCTTGCCGAACACTTTGACGATCAGCGTCAGGACAACCACCTTTACCGCGACGAGGCCGAGGGCGAGCGCAACCACCTGAAGCGGCCGTTCCATCACCGCGCCGACGTCGAGAACCATGCCGACGGCGAGGAAGAAGAGGCCGAGCAGGATCAGGCGGAAGGGTTCGACGTCGGATTCGATCTCATGCCGATAGGGCGAGTCGGCGAGCATCACGCCCGCGATGAACGCGCCGAGCGCGGTCGACAGGTGCAGGCTGTGCATCAGCGCGGCGCTGGCGAGGACGGTGAGCAGGCCGACGACGACGAACAGTTCGCGTTCGCCATAGCGGCCGACGAGGCGGAGCAGCGGGTTGACGACGAAGCGCCCCGCAAGGACCAGCACGATGATCGCCCACAAGGTGAAAAAGGCCATCTGCCATCCCGATGGTGCCGAAGGATCGACGGGCGCGCGCGACAGCGCGGCGACGATCGTGATCATCGGGACGATCGCAAGATCCTGAAACAGGAGGATCGAAAAGGCTTTTTCGCCGAAGGGCGAATTGATGCGGCCCGAACTCTTGAGCCCCGGCAGCACCTGCGCGGTCGACGAAAGCGCGAGCGGCAGCCCGAGCGCGAGCGCCGCCGCGGGGCTGAAGCCGAGGATCAGGTGGATAAGAATGGTCAGGACAAGTCCCGTCAACACGACCTGCACCAGACCGAGCCCGAAAATCGCGCGGCGCATGTCCCACAGCCGCCGCGGCGACAGTTCGAGCCCGACAAGGAAGAGCAGGAAGGCGATGCCGAGTTCGGCGAAGGCGAGCTTCGATTCGCCGCCGCCGACGAGGCCGAGCCCGTGCGGCCCGACGATCGCGCCCGCGATCAGATAGCCGAGCACCGCGCCGAGACCGAGCCGGCGGAAAATCAGCACGAACAGCGTCGCGACCCCGAGCAGGATCGCGCCTTCGACGAGCGCGGTGTCTGTTGCGGTTTCGGCGAGTTTCTCGGCGGCTTCGGGTGTCGCCGCGGCGAGCGCGAGCAGGTTCATGCCGCCGCGGCCTGTTCCTCGAGCGCCGCGATCGCGGCATCGAAGGGCAGCAGGATCGCGCCGTGGCGCGCCGGATAGTCGCGCGCGGGCGCCAGCAGATGGAAGTCCGGCCAGTCGGGCTCGCCGCCCGTGCCCGCAAACCAGCCGGCGATGGCATCGCGCGCGGCGCGGATATCGTCGAGATCGCGTCCCGGCGCGTGGCGTGCAAGTAGCGCCGCCGACGCCTGACCGAGCGCGCAGGCCTCGACATGCAGGCCGACCCCCGTCACACGACCGTCAGCGTCGGTATCGAGATCAAGGATGATCGCGCTGCCGCACAGCGGTGCGCGCCGGCTCGCGCGCAGCCGCGCGCCGGGGTTCGGCAGATAGTCGGCGGTTGCGACCGCCAGCGCCAATATGTCGCGATTATAGAGCGGCGCGCTCATGGCTCGTCACCTTCGGTCGCGGCCGCGCGCGCTTCGGCACGCCGTTTGGAAATCACCTTGCTCAGCGCCGCGCTCGTCGCGTTCAGCGCCGGATAGGTGCGACTCTCGGTCATCCACGCGGGGCGCTGGGTATTACCATAGCCGATATCGTATAGCAGCGTCACCAGCATGAAGCCGGTCGCCGCGATCATCAGCCCCTTGATCGCGCCGAAGCCGGCGCCGAGTCCCCGGTCGAAGCCGCCGACGAGCGACGCGCGGCTGCGATGCCCCATCGCGCGCGAGCCCCATTTGGCAATCGCGAACACGCCGCCGAACAGGATCACGAAGGCGAGCATCGCCGCGCCACCGGGGGCCTCGATCCACCCGGACAGAAAGTCGGTGGCGTATCCGTGAAAGAAGCGCACCGCCGCGATCGCGAGGACCCAGGCGAGCAGGCTCGTCACCTCCTGCACCAGTCCGCGCGAAAAGCCGAGTATCGCGCTGCCGCCGATCAGCGTCAGCACGAGGATATCCATAGCGGTCAAACTGCCCATTTGCCGGTCGCTAGTCGCGACCGAGCATCAGGTCAACGAGTTCGCCCAATCGGCCGAAGCCGGTGACGCCGATGCCGTTCACGCCCTTCATGCCCTTCGGTCCCCAGCCCGTCGAGAAACCGAGCTTCGCGGCCTCGCGAAGCCGCAGCGCATCGTGCGAAACGGGGCGCACTTCGCCCGAGAGCGACAGTTCGCCGAATACGATTGCGTCGGACGGCACGGGTCGCTCGCTGAATGCCGAGACCAGTGCCGCCGCGACCGCCAGATCGGCCGCCGGATCGGTGAGCCGGTACCCACCCGCGATGTTGAGATAGACTTCGGCGCCGCCCATCTGCAGCCCACACCGCGCCTCCAGCACCGCCAGCACCATCGCGAGCCGCCCGCTGTCCCAGCCGACCACGGCCCGGCGCGGGGTCGCCCCGCTCGCGAGGCGGACGGTGAGCGCCTGCACCTCGACCAATACCGGGCGTGTGCCTTCGAGCGCGGGGAACACCACCGACCCCGGCACGTCGCGGCTGCGATCGGTCAGGAACAGGCTCGACGGATTGGCGACCTCGCCCAGCCCCTCCTCGCCCATCGCGAACACGCCGATCTCGTCGGTGCCGCCGAAGCGGTTCTTGACCGCACGGAGGATGCGATATTGGTGGCTGCGTTCGCCTTCGAACGCCAGCACCGTGTCGACCATATGTTCAAGCACGCGCGGCCCTGCGATCGTCCCGTCCTTGGTGACATGGCCGACAAGCACCAGCGCGGCGCCGCTGTCCTTGGCGTAGCGGATCAGTTCCTGCGCGCTCGCCCGGACCTGGCTGACCGTGCCCGGCGCGCTGTCGATCAGGTCGCTGTGCATCGTCTGGATCGAATCGATCACGACGAAATCCGCCGCCTGCCCGTCAAGCGTCGCCAATATGTCGCGCACCGAGGTCGCACTCGCGAGCGCGACCGGCGCATCGCCCAGCCCCAGCCGCTGCGCGCGGAGCCGCACCTGCCCCGCCGCCTCCTCGCCGCTGATATAGACGACCGTCCTGCCCGCCTTGGCGAGCCGCCCCGCCGCCTGCAACAGCAAGGTCGATTTGCCGATCCCCGGGTCGCCGCCGATCAGCGTCGCCGATCCCGCTACAAAGCCGCCGCCGAGCGCGCGGTCGAATTCGGCGATGCCGCACAGCATCCGTTCGGGCATCGGGCTGTGCACGTCGAGCGTTTCGAGCGCCAGCGTGCGGCCGCCTCTGCTCAGGTCGTGCTTCGCCGAAAAGACGGTCTCGGCCGCTTCCTCGACCAGCGTGTTCCACTCGCCGCAATCGGCGCACTGCCCCTGCCAGCGATAGGTGGCGGAGCCGCAATTCTGGCAGACATATTGACGCTTCGCTTTGGCCATGCGGTTCGCATAATCGGAACAAAGATGGAACGCTAGCAGATTATGAGCATCGTCATTGCGACCCCGGCGGAGGCCGGGGTCGCAATGACGAGCAAAGAGCTTTAGGGGATCGGCAACCACCGAATCACCCTGCCCGCAAGGAAGCACCGCGCCATGAAATTCTTCGCCGACACCGCCGAAATCGCCGACATCCAGGAACTCGCCGCGACCGGCCTGCTCGACGGCGTCACCACCAACCCGTCGCTGATCGCCAAGTCGGGCCGCGATTTCAAGGAAGTGACGAAGGAAATCTGCGCCCTCGTCGATGGCCCCGTGTCGGCCGAGGTCGTCGCGCTCGACCATGCGACGATGATGAAGGAGGCCGAAACCCTCCGCAAGATTGCCGACAATGTCTGCATCAAGGTGCCGCTGACGATCGACGGCCTCAAGACCTGCAAGGCGCTGACCGGCGACGGCACGATGGTCAATGTTACGCTCTGCTTCTCGGCGGCGCAGGCGCTGCTCGCGGCGAAGGCCGGCGCGACCTTCGTCTCGCCTTTTGTGGGCCGTCACGACGACAATGGCTTCGACGGCATGCAGTTGATCGCCGACATTCGGTTGATCTACGACAACTACGCCTATGAGACCGAAATTCTCGTCGCGAGCGTGCGCCACGGCATCCATGTGCTGGAGGCCGCGAAGATCGGCGCCGACGTGATGACCGCACCGCCGTCGGTGATCAAGGGGCTGTTCAAGCACGTCCTGACCGAAAAGGGCATCGAAGGCTTTCTGGCCGACTGGGCGAAGACCGGGCAGTCGATCTGAGGCCATCGCGCCACCGCCAGTTCCGTCACCCCGGGGAATGCCGGGGTCTCGTCGGCGCGTCAGAACGCGATGGAGAGATTCCGGCCTTCGCCGGAATGACGATAGTTGGCACATCAACTCCCGCCGTTTCCAGTTGACGTAAACGTTAACCTCCCGCGATACTCGCCCGAAAGGGAGAGATTCGCGATGACCGATACGACCATCCTCACCGAACGCCGTGGCCATGTCCTGATCGTCACGATCAACCGGCCCGAGGCGCGCAACGCGGTCAACGCCGCGGTCCATGTCGGCATCGGCACGGCGCTCGAAGAGGCCGAGAACGACCCCGAAATCCGTGCCGTCGTGATCACCGGCGCCGGCGACAAGAGCTTCTGCGCCGGCGCCGACCTTGTCGCGCTGTCGCGCGGCGAGAGCCTCTATCCCGACGATCCGGCACAGCAGGAATGGGGTTTTGCGGGCATGGTCTCGCACCCGGTCTCGAAGCCGGTCATCGCCGCGGTGAACGGCTTCGCCTTTGGCGGCGGCTGCGAGATCGCGCTGATGAGCGATATCATCGTCGCCGCCGATCATGCGCAATTCGGCTTGCCCGAAGTCAAGGTCGGGCTGTTCGCCGCAGCGGGCGGCGCCTTTCGCCTCGCGCAGCAACTGCCGAGGAAGCTCGCGATGGAATATATGCTGACCGGCGATCCGATTGCCGCCGCGCGCGCCGCCGAATTCGGTTTGGTCAACCATGTCGTCCCGCTCGCCGACCTGATGCCCACCGCTCTGGCGCTCGCCGAGAAGATCGCGGGCAATGCGCCGCTGTCGGTGCAGGCGTCGAAGCGCGTCGCGCTTGGCATCCAGGACGGCCGCATCGCCGCCGACGCTCCCTATTGGGAGCATAATACGCGCGAACGTTCGGTGTTGATGCGCAGCGAGGATGCGCGCGAAGGCCCTCTCGCCTTTGCCCAGAAGCGCAAGCCCGAGTGGAAGGCGCGCTGAGATGGGCATGAGCGATCCCGAGCGCATTCCCGTCATCATCGGCGTCGGGCAGGTCAACGACCGGCCCGACGATCCCGATCAAGGACTGGACTCGCTCGGGCTGATGGTCGCGGCGCTGAACGTTGCGGCACAGGATGCCGGCGTCTCGCTGACCGAAATCGACAGTCTCGCGATCGTCGACCAGATCAGCTTCTACAGCCTCGGCAAGCTCCCCGAACCGCTCGCCGCCGCGATCGGCGCGCGCCCCGCGATCAACTATCAATCGGCTGCCCCGCACGGCGACACGCCGGTGCGCCTGCTTAACGAAGCCGCCAACCGCATCGGCGCGGGCGAGGTCAAGCTGGCCGCCATCGTCGGCGCCGAGGCGCTGCGCACCGCCGCCGGGCGCGCCGCCAAGGCCGCGAGCGGCGAGGACAAGAGCTATAATGCGATCCGCAAGGTCGCAACGCGGCGCGAGCCCGACTATGCGCAAAAGCACGGCCTTGCCGCGCCGGTCGATGTCTATCCACTCTACGAAAATGCGACGCGCGCGGCATGGGGCCAGAGCCTTTCAGAGGCGCAGGAGGAAAGCGCCGAAATCTGGTCGCGCTTTTCCGAAGTCGCCGCCGCCAACGACGGTGCGTGGATCCGCAAGCCCGCGACGCCCGCAGACATATTGCGCATCGACGAGCGCAATCGCCCGATCGCCTTCCCTTATTCGAAGCTGATGGTCGCCAATTCGTCGGTGAACCAGGGCGCGGGCTTTCTGGTCGCGAGCCTCGCCGAGGCGCGCCGCCGCGGCATCGCCGAGGACCGGCTGATCTACGTCGGCATGGGCGCCGCCGCCAAGGAGCCCGCCAGCATCCTTCACCGTGATCGCTATGACGGCAGCGTCAGCATGGAAACGAGCATCAACCGCACGCTCGACCTCAACGGCATGACGGTCGATGATTTCGACTGCGTCGAGCTCTACAGCTGCTTCCCCTGCGTGCCCAAGATGGCGCGGCGGACGCTCGGCTGGCCGGTCGACCGGCCCGCAAGCGTGTTCGGCGGCCTGACCTTCGGCGGCGGGCCGATCGCCAATTACATGAGCCATGCGGTGGTTTCGATGGTCCAGAAGCTGCGCCAGGAGGGCCGCACCGGTTTCCTCTTCGCCAACGGCGGCTTCGCGACCGACAATCATTGCATCGTGCTTGGCAGCCAGCCGATCGCGGCCGCACGCTTCCCGCAGGATTTCGACTATCAGGCCGAGGCCGAAGCGAAACGCGGTCCGGTGCCCGAACTCGCCGAAAACTATGCCGGGCCGGCGACGATCGAAAGCTATACCGTCTTCTATGGCCGCGATGGCGGGCCGAAGGCCGGTGTCGTCGTTGCGCGCACCCCCGAAGGCGCGCGCACCCTCGCCCATGTCGATGTGGGGGATGCGGTGATGCTCGCCTTCCTGACCGACGGGACATCGGAACCGATCGGGACGCCCGGCCGGATCGTCGCACTCGACGCCGGCTTCGGCTGGCGCGCCGCCTGAGGTCTATGCCGCGGACTTGAGCTCGCGGTCGAGCCGCAGGCTCGCGCGCCAGAAGAAGAAGGCGGGGATGAGACCGAGCCACGCCGCGCCATAGAGGACGTAGCGCACGCTTTCCTGACCATAGGCCGGCGCCAGCACGTCCGACAGGACCCCGAACAGGAACGGCCCGAAGCCGAGCCCGATCAGATTCTGCCCGAACAGCATGATCGATGCCGCGACGGCGCGCGCCTGCGGCCGCACCAGCCCCTGCACGCAGCCATAAGCGGGACCATAATAGGCCGAGTTGAGGACCGTCGGGACGATCAGCAACGCCACCGCGACGATCCAGTTTTCCATATAATAGCCGAGGAACAGCACCGGCGCGGCGATCGCCATGCCATAGGCAGGAAGGGTGAGGATATGCCTCTTGTCCCGCGCCCCCAGCTTGTCGGCGACCTTGCCGCCGAGCCAGGTTCCGAACACGCCGGCGACCCCGAGCACGATCGCCATCGACAGCCCCGCCTCGGTCGTCGAAAGCCCGTGGCTGCGGATGAAGAAGCTGATCGTCCACAGCGCCTTGCCATAGCCGAGAAAGGCGGTCACCGACGCCGCGATCAGAATATAGACGAACGCGCGCGAAGCGAAGATCTCGCGCATCGCTTCGCCGGTCGTGAGTTCGGCCGGCTTTGCGCTCTCCGCCGCGGCCGCCGGTTTCAGGTGGCGTGGCTCGCGCAGCGCGAGCAGCACGACCAGTGCCAGCACGAGCCCCGGCAATCCGACGAGCATCAGGGCAATGCGCCAGCCGTAGAGATCGTTGACGATCCCGCCGATGATCAACCCGAGCAGCGATCCGATCGGCACGCCCATGCCATAAAAGGCGATCGCCGACGATCGCTTCTCGGGCGCTACGCTGTCGCTGATCAACGAATGCGCCGCGGGTGTGCAGCCGGCCTCGCCGATGCCGACGCCGATACGCGCGAGGAGCAGTTGCGCGAAATTCTGCGCCAGTCCGCATACAGCCGTCATCGCCGACCATATGGCAAGCGCCAGCGAGATCAACCGGATGCGGTTGGTTCCTTCCTTGTCGGCATGGCGCGCGATCGGAATGCCGAGCAGCGCGTAGAAGACGGCGAAGGCCGGACCCGCGAGCAATCCCAACTGGGTGTCGGTCAGGTGCAGCGCCGTCTTGATCGGCTCGGCAAGGATATTGACGATCTGCCGGTCGAGAAAATTGAAGATATAGACGACCAGCAACACCCACAGCATCCGCCGCGTCTGCGCGGACACTTCGTCGGGGGATAGCGGAACGGCGCCCTGCGACACGGCGGCTTTTTCGGTCATCATTGTCTCCCGATTCCCATCGGGCCAGATTGGAATCGCGGTGTCAATGCCACCGCGGCGCGCCCGAAATCGGTGCTTGCAATTGCCGCTACGGCTGCCAGCCTGCAGCCCATGCAAAAAATTTCGCTGCTCGGCGCCGCCGCCTTTCTCGCCATCGCTCCTGCCGCCGCGATGCCGCCGCCGCTTCCCGAGGCGGAGGGCAAGGACGCCGCGACGCTGCGCGCCGAGATGGAGAGCGGCCAGACCTATGAGGGGCTGATCCCGCTCGTCTATCTCGACCGCATCGGGCGGATCGACGACCAGGGGCCACAGCTCAGCGCCGTCATCGCGGCGCGGTCGCAGACCGAACTCGGCGAGGAAGGCAAGCGGCTGTACGACGAGCGCATGGCGGGCAAGGCGCGCGGGCCGCTTCACGGCATCCCGATCCTGATCAAGGACAATGTCGAGGTCGCCGGGCTGCCGACCACGGCAGGTTCGCTTGCGCTCAAGGACAATGTCACGAACCGCGATGCGCCGCTTGTCGCGCGGCTGCGCGAGGCGGGCGCGATCATCCTCGGCAAGACCAACCTCAGCGAATGGGCGAATATCCGCTCGGAACATTCGACGAGCGGGTGGAGCGCGGTCGGCGGGCTGACGAAGAATCCCCACGCGCTCGATCGCAATCCGTGCGGTTCGTCCTCGGGCAGCGGCGCGGCGGTCGCCGCCAGCCTCGCCCCGCTCGCCATCGGGACCGAAACCGACGGGTCGATCACCTGCCCAGCCGGGGTCAACGGCATCGTCGGCTTCAAACCGAGCGTCGGGCTGGTCAGCCGCACGCATATCGTCCCGATCAGCCACAGCCAGGACACGGCCGGCCCGATGACGCTGACCGTGCGCGACGCCGCCGCGGTGATGACTGTGATCGCGGGCAGCGACCCCGCCGACCCCGCGACGGCCGAAGCCGACGCACGCAAGACCGACTATGTCGCCGCGCTGTCGCCCGATGCACTGAAGGGCAAGCGCATCGGCGTGCTGCGCGACCGCGTCGGCGACAATGCCGGTATCGCGGCGCTGCTGGCCGATTCGCTGAAGCAGATGACCGATCTGGGTGCGACGGTCGTCGAAATCGCCGACAGCCGGAAGGGGCTGGACGGGCTCGGCGATGCCGAGTTCGAAATATTGCTGACCGAACTCAAGGCCGATCTCGACACCTATCTCGCCTCGCTGCCGAACACCGACGGCCCGAAAACGCTCGCCGACGTGATCGCCTTCAACAAGGCGACGCCCGAGGAACTCAAATGGTTCGATCAGGGCATATTCGAGCTGGCCGAGAGCAAGGGCGGACTCGACAGCCCCGCCTATATCGCGGCGCGCGACAAGGCGGCACGGCTCGCGGGGCCCGAGGGCA
>PNJO01000062.1 GCA_013821905.1 Sphingopyxis sp.
CCCTTATTCTCACTTGGCCCGGATCGGGTGCGGGTACGAGAGTCGGGGACCATCGTGTGGCGATTAGCCTCGCGGTGCAGGTCGATGCGTCAGCGGCTATTGCCGTGGGCGCTTGGTTAGCCGGGGGGAACTTTGACGGCAGGCCCCACAGCTAGATCGACGAAGGTGCCAGCATCTCTATGCAGGCGTGTGCGTTCGATGAAGGTGCTGGTTTCAGCATGGCATGAAATCCGCCGCAATGCGGAAACTTCCCAAACAGAACAAACGAAGCAAGCGGCTTTAAGGTTTGGCGAAAACTTGCCTCGAAAGCTCCGCCAGCTTCAGGACCGGCTTCGAGATGGTTATGAGTTCTCGCCAGCTTTCGGCGCTACTCCGCCAAAGGGAAAAGGGAAGACTGGCAAGCGGCCCATAGTAGTTGCACCGCTTGAAGATCGCATTGTGCAGCGCGCAATATTGGACGTACTGCAAGACGCTAAGGAGGTTCCGGACGTCCAAGCTGTTTTGGCGACCAAAACTTCAATCGGAGGTATTCGAGGAAGGGGCGTCGATCACGCGATCCAGATATTTGCGGAGCGGGTGGAGGCTGGCGACAAATATGCAGCAGGTTCGGATATCTCGGGTTTTTTCCAGAAAATTCGACCTCGCGATGTTGTGACGTTCCTAATTAAAGCTGGTGTGGAACGGGACTTTGTCGAGCTGGTAAAAGATGCGCTGACGGTCGAGCTTATTAATGAAAGTCAGCTTAGTTCGGAAGACCGAGCTTTATTTCCAACAGGAGAAGATGGCGTCGCGCAAGGATGCCCGTTGTCCGCGCTTGCGGGGAATATCGTTTTGCACGAGTTCGATGAGCGAATGAACGATCGGGGCATTACGTGCATTCGCTATATAGACGATTTCATTATTGTTGGAAAAAGCCGTCGTTCTGTTGAGGCGGCGATGAAGGCCGCAAAGGTCCTTCTCGCAAAACTTAATATGGACATCTATGACCCGGCGACCTCGCCCAAAAAAGCTTTTTCCGGGCCGATTGATACTGGCCATGAATTTCTTGGATATCAACTGATACCCGGCCGGTACCCGCCTTCGAAAGCGTCAGCGGAGAAGTTTCTGGCCGGGATTGGCGGCCTGATTAATGAAGGGAAGCGCTCGATAAAAAAAGCGGTTGCTGATCGGAAGCTGAATAGTCGGGATCGCTGCTATGTGCAGACATTGGCCTCTGTGGATAATGCAATCGGTGGATGGCGCGGTTCATTCAAATCTAGCGTGAACTCTGACGATTTTGTTCAATTGGACGATCTGATTGATAGAAGATTACATGATTTCCGGAAATTCTATTTGCAGCACTTGGCAAATCAGCCCTCCCGCCGTCAACGCCGAGCTTTGGGCGTCAGACTCCTAAGCGAACCTAGGTAATTCGAAGGTTGTCATGACCACATCTGACTGGGCCTTGATAATCAGCATCTTTTCGTTGCTGATCGCGTTGGCAGGGTTCGTTTGGAATGTCTGGTCGAAGTTCATTTATCCTAAACCGAAGGTGAAGGTCAGCTTTATGCTGATGAAGCTTGACGGCAGTAGTCCACCTCTTCGTTTATTCGTCCTTAAATTCACTAATTTCGGTCCGGGCGAAGTTGTCATCGATTGCGCCGTTGCGCGTCCGAAAAGGTCGCTTTTTCAATGGCGCGTGGCTCTCGGAATGCTCAACCCGATCGACAAGCTATGGCAACCAGAAAAGGCGACCGGCCCATTTGCGGGAGGGCTGCCTAAAAAACTTGCAGCTGGAGAGGAGCACTCGCTGTACTTTCCTCACACAGCTGAAATGTGGCTCAAGGAAGACCTAGAAGCGGTTGGTGTGCATGATAGCTTCTTGCGTTCGCATTGGGCTTCGAAAGCTGATTTTCGCCGAGCTCGAGAACAGTTCCGGCGAAATTTTCCCGCATAGCTTAGTCGAGAGTCGCACTTATCGGGTAGCTAAGCCCCATTCGCCGCGCTTAGAATAGCCCGCACACTCGCCGTCGCCACGTCAGTGTCGAGCCCGCAGCCGAACAGGCTTTTCCCGTCGGCGGTGCGGCATTCGACATAGGCGGCGGCCTGCACATTGCTGCCCTGGCCGATCGCGTGCTCGCTGTAATCGACGATGTCCATCACGGGGCCGCCGCTTTCGCTGAGCGCGGCGATGACGCTCGACATCAGGCCGTTGCCGCGGCCGCTGACGCTGCGTTCCTGGCCGTCGATGCGGAGGACTCCCGCGAAGATGCGATGGGCCGTGGGTGCCCCTCCACCATTTCGTGGTCCCCCTCCCCGTTCCGGGGAGGAATGATGTTCCGACCAGTCGACGAGTTGGAAGCGCTTGGCTTCGGTCGCCAGATATTGGCGCTCGAAGGCGTGCCAGATGTCCTCGGCGCCGAGTTCGCGGCTCGTCTCGTCGGCGAGCGCCTGGACGACATGGCTGAAGCTCGCCTGCATCTTCTTGGGCAGCTTCAGGCCCTTGTCCTGTTCGAGCACCCAGGCGACGCCGCCCTTGCCCGACTGGCTGTTGACGCGGATCACCGCTTCGTAGCTGCGCCCCAAGTCGGCGGGGTCGATGGGCAGATAGGGGACTTCCCAGCGCTCGTCATTCCGGCGTTCGCGCGCGGCGAAGCCTTTCTTGATCGCGTCCTGATGGCTACCCGAAAAGGCGGTGTAGACGAGCTCGCCGCCATAGGGGTGGCGCGGGTGGACGGGCAGATTGTTGCAATATTCGACCGTCTGGATGACCTCGTCGATGTTCGAGAAGTCGAGCGCGGGGTCGACGCCCTGCGTGTACATGTTGAGCGCGACGGTGACGAGGCAGGTGTTGCCGGTGCGCTCGCCATTGCCGAACAGGCAGCCCTCGACGCGGTCGGCGCCCGCGAGCAGGCCGAGCTCGGCCGCCGCGACGCCGGTGCCGCGGTCGTTGTGCGTGTGCAGGCTCAGGATCGCGGCGTCGCGGTTCGGCAGGTTCTTGCCGAAATATTCGATCTGGTCGGCGTAGATGTTCGGCGTCGCCGCCTCGACCGTCGCGGGCAGGTTGAGGATGATCGGATTGTCGGGCGTGGGGGCGAGGATCTCCATCACCGCGGCGCAGGTTTCGATGCTGAAATCGAGCTCGGTGGTCGAGAAGCATTCGGGGCTGTACTGGAAGCGCCAGTCGGTGCCGGGCAGGCGCGCGGCATTGTCGCGGAGTTGCTTCGCGCCGTCGATCGCGATCGCCTTGATGTCGGCCTTGTCCATGCCGAACACGATCTTGCGCCACGCAGGCGCGAGCGCGTTATAGACATGGACGATCGCGGTCTTCGCGCCCGCGAGGCTGTCGAAGCTGGTGCGGATCAGGTCGGCGCGGCTTTGCGTCAGCACCTGCGGCGTGACGTCGTCGGGGATGCGGCCCGAGCGGACGAGGTTCTGGATATAGTCGAAGTCGGTCGCGCCGCTGGCGGGGAAGCCGACCTCGATCTCCTTGAAGCCCGCCTTGACCAAGAGGTCGAAGAAGCGGGTCTTTTTCTCGGCATCCATCGGGTCGATCAGCGACTGGTTGCCGTCGCGCAGGTCGGTCGAGAGCCAGATCGGGGCGCGGGTGATGGTGCGGCCGGGCCATTCGCGGTTGGCGAGCGGAACCTGCGGAAAGGCGGAATATTTCGCGGACGGATCGCGGAGCATGGTCATGGGAAACTCTTCTTCTGTCGGTTGCGTCTGTGTCGATCGGGACCCTTGGGCGGGTGGCCGCGACTAGCGCGCAGCCCGTGTCACGCCCAAGGGCGTGTAAGTCGCAGAAGAAGAAGGGCGTTACCGCGCATGGCCTGCGCAATGATGCAAAATATCGCGCTTGGCAAGGGCGAAGTCAGAAAATGTCGCCGGGCGGCGAAGCGGGTTTGCCGCCCGGCGCAGGTCAGGGGAATTGTCAGGCGGCTTCGGATTCGTCGTCCTCGTCGTGCTTATCGTCTTCGGGCCAGGGTTCGAAAACCTCTTCCTCGATCATATTGTCGATCGCGTGGACGCGGACGCCGATGCACCAATCCTCGAGCGGGCCTTCCCAGCCGGCCTCGACCGGGGTCAGCGCGTCGGTCGCGCTCCCCTGCGGCCGGTCGCCGACGAGGTCGAAATCCTGAAAGCCGTCGTCGGGCGCGTCGATCGCGATGTGCGGTTCGAGCCGGACATTGACCCAGCCGCCGGTGGGGGCGAGGCCCTCGACCTCGACGATCAGGATCGGGTTTTCCTCGTCGCCGTCGTCGATCGCGGCGTTCACTTCGACAATTTCGCGGACCAGTTCGCTCATCGCAGCGCTCCTTGGCAAAGGGGCGCAAGCGCGGCCCCCGGATGCTGGATACAGGAGGCGTGTGACAGATTTATGGGGTCAGTTTCGGGCCCAGCCGACCGCGGGATCGTTGAAATCGACGACGTCGGCGAGCTCCCAGACATTGGGA
This sequence comes from Sphingopyxis sp., assembly GCA_013821905.1. Lineage (GTDB taxonomy): Bacteria > Pseudomonadota > Alphaproteobacteria > Sphingomonadales > Sphingomonadaceae > Sphingopyxis. Next base: position 4,434 of record PNJO01000062.1, read on the forward strand.
TAGCCATAGCCGGCGAGGTTGATGAAGGTCTGGATATTGAGCGCGAGCGGCGCGGCCTTGAGCGGGACGGGGCTCCGGTGGTTCGAGAAATTATTGTTGCAATAGATGAGGATGGGGCGGTTCGGATCGTCGCCGATCACCGCGGCGAGGCTTTCCGCGGTGAAATCGGTGAGCGGCAGGTTGACCGCGCCCGCGATATGCCCGCGCGCGAAGGCATCCTTCGAGCGCGCATCGAGGAGGAGGGTGCCGGGCTTCGCGGCCTCGGCCTTGAAGGCGTCGAATTTCAGCAGGCGTTGCGCGCGCTCGGGCGCGACGCGGGCGGTGAGCGTCTGGAAGGCGGGATAGTCGATCTGGGGGTTGGCCTGTGCCCACACCGGGGTGGAGGCGAGGGCAAGGGTGAGAAACAGGAGACGGCGCATGGGGATCCTCCCTTGAAGTGAAGGGAGAATAGGGCGGGCGCGATGGATGGAGGATGAACCGGCCCACCCCGCTGCGACTGGCGAGCAAGCTCGCAAGTCTTGCTGCCCCTCCCGCAAGCGGGAGGGGAGGAGATAAGGACTTACTGCTTTTCGAACGCCGCGTGGATTTCGAGTTCGACCTCGTCGCTGACCGCGGGGATGCCGAAGGCGATGCCGAAGTCGCTGCGGCGGATCTTGCCCTCGGCCTCGAAACCGACGGTCGCTTTCTTGTTATAGGGATTGGTGCCGGCGCCGTGGAAATCGACGTCGAGCGTCACGGCCTTGGTCACGCCATTGAGCGTGAGGTTGCCGGTGACCTTCGCCTCGTCGCCGTCGTCGTCGAGGACGACGCTGGTCGAGACGAACTTGGCGTCGGCGGGCGCCGGGCCGAAGAAGTCGGGCTTGCCGCCGTCCTTGCCCGCGCGGAGCAGGTGGCCGGTGAGGCCGGCGCTGGCGGTGGTGACCTTGACGACGGGGATCGTCACATCGACCTTCGACGCGGCGGGATTGGCGGGGTCGATCACGAGCGTGCCGGTGACGTCGCCGAAGAGGCCCGAATAGCGGCTGAAGCCGAAATGATCGACTTCCCAGACGACGAGCGTGTGGCCGGGGTCGGCGGCGTAGGTGCCCGCGGCGACGCGCGTCTTGTCCCTGGCGCCGGCGACGCCGGGCGACTGGGCGATGACGGTCGGCACCGCAACGATGGCAATGGCGAGGGCGGCGAGGGGAGCGATGCGGCGCATGGACAATCTCCTGTTGCGGAAAGCGGCGAAAGCTAGGCGAGCGGGCGTGGCGGCGTCAACAAGCCCTTGGGAAACGCAGCGTTTCGCATCGGGTTGCGTGCCGCGCGCCGTCGCAAAGGCGCTTGTGCAACGACGCATTTCATGCTGCAAGGCAACACAGATGCGAGGGCTGGGGGGCCGATAGCATGGATGCGACATTCGCCCGGGAAGCGGGCGAGGTAGAGAATGCCTTTCTGGCGGCGCCGTTCGACGAGGACGGCTGGGCCGCGGCGCTGCGCTTGCTCGCGCGGCGCACGGGTTCGTCGCACGCGCAACTGATCGGGATCGGCGACGAGGCGGCGCTGTTCAACGTCATGCCCGACGTCGACGGCGCCTATCAGCGCGAATTCATGGAGATCGAGGCGTGGCGCCCCGAGGTCAACTGGCGCGTGGCGGCGAGCGGGCGGCCGCTCGAGATACGGAGCGAGGAGCATTATGACGCCGCGCGCGCGCACAGCGGCACCGACGCATATGAAGAGCATGTCCGCCGCTGGGGCGGGGTCAACGGATGCCAGACCGTGCTGGTCGAGGGCGACGGGCTGCTCGTCGGGATGGCGGCGCTGCGCACCGTGCGCGACGGCCGGACCGGGGCGCGCGACCGCGCGATGTTCGGAGCCGGCGCGACCTATGCGCTCGCGGCGGTGCGGATGCAGCAGGCGCTGGCGCGGCGCGGCGCGGAACTGACCGTCGGCGCGTTCGACGCGATCGGCATCGCGGCCTTTCTGATCGACCGGCGCGGCGCGGTCGCGGCCTTGTCGGCGGCGGCCGAGGCGATGGTCGGTCACGGCGCGGGCGCCCTGCTGCGGCTGCGGCGCGGACAATTGGGCGCGGGCCGGCGCGACGCCGATGCGGCGCTGCAGGCGGGGATCGCCGCCGTGCTGAATGGTGAAACGATGCAGCAGCTGTGGATCGCATCGCCGCACGAAGGCGCGGCGGGCATGCTGTGCGAGCTGTTCCGCCTGCCGCAGCGCGAATGGGACTTCGGATTCGAACCGCGCGTGCTCGCCGTCGCGCGGCGGGCGGCGGACATTCCCGCGATGCGGACGGCGCCGCTGCGCGCCGCGCTCGGCCTGACCGCCGCCGAGGCCGAGATCGCGCTGAACCTTGCGAACGGACGCGCGCGCGAGGCGATCGCCGCCGACCGCGGTACGAGCCCGCAGACGCTGGGCACGCAGATCAAGTCGATCCTGCGCAAGAGCGAGGTCGGCCGCGAAGCCGAGCTGACTGCGCTGGTGAACCGGCTGCTGCGCTGAGGTCTGCGGGAATTCGGGATATCGACAACCTCCCGTCCCCCTGCGAAGGCCGGGCGCATCACCCAAGCTGTCTTTTTCCGCAAGCCGCGGCTGGAATTCGCGAGGGCGGGCGATGGGCCCCTGCCTTCGCAGGGGCACAAGCAAAGGCAATGCGGAGCAAAGACTGAACCCCACAGACGCTGGAGCCTGATCGGGTGGGAGGGAAGCACCGCCCTTGTGTCCTGTCATCCCGGCGAAGGCAGGGATCCCATCGTCTCGTTCGGGCGCACCGGCGAGATCCCGGCCTTCGCCGGGATGACGATTCGGGCAGGAATGACGATTCAGGCAGAATTGACCATGCTTCGGGGCATCGGGCCGGACCGCGGGGGAAGATACCGGCGGCGGGTCGCGAGCCGCCGATATCCCCCTTCGGCCGGTGCGGAAGCCACGGGTGCGACTTCGCGCCGTCCATGCCCGGCGTACCGAGGCAAGCCCATGAGTCGGCCCGATATCAGGGGGATGGGAAGGGCTCATGCCCCGGAAGGGGTATTTGCGGCGAGCCGTTTCCGGCGTCAGGGCGCGCGGCGCGCCTCGAACCATTGGCGCAGCGCGAGCGCGGTGCAGCCGGTATAGCCATAGGAGCCGACGGCCGAGCAGCTGTCGGGGCGCGTCTGGCGCGCGATATTGTCATAGCCTTCGACCGCCGAGGCCCAGCTGCCGCCGCCGACGGCTTCGTCTTCCTTCAGTTCCTCGCGCAATTCCTTGGGCACGCGGTAGCGTTCGCTCTCGGGCTGCTGCGCGCAGACGACGATCTCGTCGCCGACCGCTTCGGGGCAGGGCTCGTCGCCATAGGTATAGAGGACCGAGGTCTTCTGCGGCGGGGCCGAGGTCATGCCGAGATCCTCGTCCTGCGCCGCCGCGGGCGCGGCCAGCGCGAGCGCCGCGAGCAGGGGGAGGAGGAGGCCGGCCTTTTTCATCATGACGATCATATTCCCGGACCCCGTGCGCCTGCCGCGGGGATGCGGCAGCGCAGATGAACCTAAGCCGAACCGCAGGCCGTAACCTCTTGCGCTTCCGGTGCGAATTGGCAGCGCGGGGAGGCCGGCATCGGGTCGCTCTCTCCAGATGGAGATCGATTATGAAAAACCAAGCGCTTTTTGCCGTGCTTGCGGCAATTCTCGCGCCGCTGACGGTCGTCGTGTTCACGCCGCAGGCCTATGCCGCGCCCGTCTATGTCGGGGTCGAGGGCGGCCATGTCGCGGTCAGCGGCTATGATACGGTCAGCTATTTCGACGGCGACGGGGTGCCGGTGAAGGGCAACGCCGATTTCGCGGTCGAGCATGACGGCGCCGTCTATCACTTCGCCAATGCTGCCAATGCGGCGCGCTTCCAGGCCAATCCCGAGGCGTTCGCGCCGCAATATGGCGGACATTGTGCCTGGGCGATGTCGCGGGGCTATCTCGCGCCGGGCGATCCGCTGGCCTATGCGGTGGTGAACGGCAAGCTTTACCTGAACTTCAACCAGGAGGTGAAGGCGAAGTGGGATCAGGATCGCGCGGGATTTATCGCGGCGGCGGAGAAGAATTGGGCGGTGATTCCGGCGGATGCCAAGTTCGGGGGATAGGGCGGTTTTGAGGTGGGGAGTGGCCGTTGGAGAAAAACGTCGCCCCAGCGAAAGCTGGGGCCGCTATCGGCCTTTTCCTGCGCCGCCTCGTAAACCGCCAGCGGCCCCAGCTTTCGCTGGGGCGACGTCTTATTCCGGCCGGAAGCAGCGGTTGCCCTAGGCGATGTCCAACGACGCGCCGATCGCATCCCAGACCTGCGCCAGTTCGCCGGCGGTGATGCAATAGGGCGGCATGACGTAGAGCGTGTTGCCGAGCGGGCGGAGGAGGATGCCGTGGTCGCGATAGAAGGCGATCAGGCGCGGGGCGAGGTTCGAAAGATAGCCCGCGTCGGGCGCGACGATGTCGAAGGCGGCGATGGTGCCGAGGCGGCGCGGGTTCGCGGCGCGCGGGGCGTGGCCGAGCAGCGACAGATGCGCGGCCTGCGCGTCGGCGAGCGTGTCGATGCGTTGCTGGACGGGCTCGTCGCGCCAGATGGCGAGGTTCGCGGCGGCAGCGGCGCAGGCGATCGGGTTCGCGGTGTAGCTCGACGAATGATAGAAGGTTTTGGCGCGGTCGGTCGAATAATGCGCTGCGAAGACCGGTTCGATGCAGAGCGTCACCGCGAGCGGCAGGCTGCCGCCGGTGAGACCCTTCGACAGGCAGACGATGTCGGGGATGACGCCGGCCTGGTCGCAGGCGAAGCGCGTGCCGGTGCGGCCCCAGCCGGTCATCACCTCGTCGGCGATAAAGAGGACGCCGTGGCGCGCGCAGATGGCGCGCATCTCGGCGAGCACCCAGGCGGGGTAGATCAGCATCCCGCCCGCGCCGAGGATGAGCGGTTCGACGATGAAGGCCGCGGGCTTTTGAGCGCAGGCGGCCTCGAGCGCGTCGAGCGTGGCCTGTTCCAGCCCCTCGTGCGGGAAGGGGATGGTGTCGACGTCGAACAGCAGGGGTTGCCACGCGCGGTTATAGACGCCGCGCTCGCCGACCGACATCGTGCCGATCGTGTCGCCATGATAGCTGTGGTCGAGGACGAGGATGCGGTGGCGCGGCTCGCCGATGTTGAACCAGTAGCCGAGCGCCATCTTGAGCGCGACCTCGACGCTGGTCGAGCCCGAGTCCGAGAAGAAGACGCGGGTGAGCGGGTCCGGGGTGATGCGGATCAGCTCGGCGGCGAGGCTTTCGGCGGGTTCGTGCGTCCAGCCGGCGAAGATGAGCTGGTCGAGCTTTTCGGCCTGGTCGTGGATCGCGGCCATGATGCGCGGGTGCGCGTGGCCGTGGGTGGTGACCCACCAGCTCGATATCGCGTCGATCCAGTGATTGCCTTGCGCGTCATAGAGGCGCGCGCCTTCGCCGCGGGCGATCAGCGGAATCGGATCGCCGAGGCCGTGCTGGGTGAAGGGGTGCCAGATGGGGGAGGGATCTTGCCGGGTCATTTGTTGTCGTCCGTTTGTGTTCCCCGGCGAAAGCCGGGGTCCCTGGAAGCGTCGAACTGGACCCCGGCTTTCGCCGGGGAACACGGAGGCTAGGGTCCTGACCCTAGCGGAAGTCCTCCAGATCGAAATGGGCGGCAAAGGCGGCGGCGAGGGTTTCGCTGTTCAGCGTGTCGATGATCGGCAGGCGGCCGAGGCGGCGGATGCCGCTGATCTGGCAGATGATCGCTTCGCTGTCCGCCGCCGCGTCGCCGAGGAAGGCGAGGCCGTGGATCGGGACCTTGCGGGCGCGCAAGGCCTCGATCGTGAGCAGGCTGTGGTTGATCGTGCCGAGGCCGGTGCGGGCGCAGACGATCACCGGGATCTGCCAGCGCGCGAAGAGGTCGGCATAGAGCGTGGTGCGCGTCAACGGGACGAGCGCGCCGCCCGCGCCTTCGACGATCAGCGGACCTTCGGGAGGCGTCAGTGCGTCGGCGTCGATGTTGACACCGTCAATTTCGGCGGCGCGGTGCGGCGAGGCGGGGGTGGCGAGGCGCCAGGCCTCGGGAAGCACGGACACGCCGGCGAGGCGCGCGACGGTTTCGCTGTCGGTTTCTTCGTCGAGGCCCGACTGGATCGGCTTCCAGTAGTGCGCGCCGGTCGCGCCCGCGAGCGCGGCGGAAAAGACGGTCTTGCCGATGCCGGTGTCGGTGCCGGTGATGACGAAGCGGGTCATGCCGCGGCCATAGCGGCCGAAAGGCTCTCCGTCATCGCGTCGATTTCGCGGGTGCCGACATTGAGGGTGATCGCGATGCGAAGGCGCGCGGTGCCCTGCGGAACGGTCGGGGGACGGATGCCGCGGATATCGAAACCGTCGGCCTGGAGCGCGCCGGCAATGCGCATCGTGCGGGCGTTGTCGCCGATCAGGACGGGAAGGATCTGGCTGCCGCTGGCGGGGAGGCCGAGGGCGGCGAGGCGCTTTTCGGCGTGGCGGACGAGGTCGTGGAGGCGCGCCGCGCGCTCGGGCTCGTTCGCGACGATCTCGAGCGCCTGGCGGACGAGCGAGGCGATGAGCGGCGAGGGGGCGGTCGAGAAGATGAAGGGGCGGCCGCGGTTGACGATGAAGTCGCGAACGACCGCCGGGCCGCAGAGCAGCGCGCCTTCGCAGCCGAGCGCCTTGCCGCAGGTGTGGAGGGTGATGAGGTTGTCGCGCGGCGCGAGGGCGTGCGCAAGGCCCTGTCCGGCGGGGCCGTAAACGCCGGTGGCGTGCGCCTCGTCGACGATCAGCACGGCGTCGTGGCGGTCGGCGATGGCGGCGAGATCGGCGAGCGGGGCGCGGTCGCCGTCCATGCTGTAGAGGCTTTCGACCGCGATCCACGGCGTCCCGGTGCCGCCCGCGCGGCGCCAGTCGGCGATGGCGTCGTCGAAGGCCTGCGGGTCGTTGTGCCGCACCGCGATGCGGTCGGCGCGGCCGAGCTTCATGCCGTCGTGCGCGCTCGCATGGATCAGTTCGTCATGGACGATCAGGTCGGGCCGCTGCGGCAGCGTGGCGAAGAGCGCGGCGTTGGCGGCGAAGCCGGTCGGGAAGAAGAGCGCAGCCTCGCTGCCATAATGGCGCGCGGCATGGGCTTCGAGCGCTTCATGCTCCTCGTGATTGCCGCGCAAGAGGCGCGAGCCGCCCGATCCGGCGGGGAGGCCGCGCTGGAGTCCCCGGGCGAGGGCTTCGTTGAGAGCGTAGGAGCCGGCGAGCGCGAGATAGTCGTTCGACGCGAAATCGACGCCGGTGCGCGGCGCGAGGGTGCGGCGGCGGTCTTCGGCGGCGAGCGACGCGAGGTCGGCACGGTGGGTTTGGAAGAGTTTCGTCATTCTGTCTTTCGCGATGACGCGGCTTATTGGCCGGGCCCGCCGCCCTGCAAAGCCTGCCGTTCTTCGCCGGTCAGCCGGTACGGGGTGGCGATCGGTTCGAGGGTCCGGGCGTCGAACAGGGGCGAGCGCCGTCGGTCGCCCGAGACGATGTCCCTGATCGCGCGCACGAAAAAGCGCCGCATCAGCGTTGCGGTCGGCAGGACCGGGAGATCGGCCGCGTCGCCGATGGCATCCTTGATAAAGAGATGGCCGCGCGAGGGTCCGACAAGCTCGTCGCGCGTCGCGGCGTCGCAGGCGGCAAGCTGGATGGTGATGAAGGGGAGCTTGCCGTTGCGGAATGTGTTGAACAGCGGGGTGCGGCAGCATGAAGCATACCAGCGCAGCGTCGGCGCGTCGGTGAGGTGGAGGCAGGCGAGCCGGTCCTTGCCGGTGTCGATCCGCACGCGGGCGCAGCGCGTCTGGTAAAGCGGGGTGCCGCCCTGGGCATCGAGAATGTCGGCGTGGCCGAGATAATGGGTGAGGTTCTGGCAGTCGGTGCAGTGGCAGACGACATGGTCGCCCTGATCGGGGCCGACGCTCAGCATCGCTCCGGTGACGGTCCCGCATTGGCAGGCGAAGGCAAGGTCGGCGGGCATGGTTTGGTCCCTAGCCGTTTCCCCGCGAACGCGGAAGACCGTGGCAGGTATCGGCTCCCCGGTTCGTCATCCCGGCGAAGGCCGGGATCTCACCCTCGCGATTGAACGAGGCGGCGAGATCCCGGCCTTCGCCGGGATGACGGCCTGTCGGGGCCGTCAGTTGACCGCCTTGTCGACCAGCTTGTTCTTCGCGATCCACGGCATCATCGCGCGCAGTTCGGCGCCGGTGCGTTCGATCGGGTGCGCGGCGGCGGCCTTGCGGCTCGCCTTCAGTTCGGGCTGGCCGGCCTGGTTGTCGAGGACGAAATCCTTGACGAAGCGGCCCGACTGGATGTCGGCGAGGACGCGCTTCATTTCCTTCTTCGTTTCCTCGGTGATGATGCGCGGGCCGGTCTTGATGTCGCCATATTCGGCGGTGTTCGAGATCGAATAGCGCATGTTCGCGATGCCGCCTTCATAGAGCAGATCGACGATCAGCTTGGTTTCGTGGAGGCATTCGAAATAGGCCATTTCGGGGGCGTAGCCCGCCTCGACCAGCGTTTCGAAACCCGCCTGGATCAGATGGGTGATGCCGCCGCAGAGCACCGCCTGTTCGCCGAAGAGGTCGGTTTCGCACTCTTCCTTGAAGGTCGTCTCGATGATGCCGCTGCGCCCGCCGCCGACCGCCGAGGCGTAGCTGAGGGCGAGCGCCTTGGCATAGCCGTTGCCCGAGGCCGATGCGCCCTGCGCTTCCTGCGCGACCGCGATCAGGCAGGGGACGCCGCCGCCCTTCTGATATTCGCTGCGCACCGTGTGGCCGGGGCCCTTGGGCGCGACCATGAAGACGTCGATGTCGGGGCGCGCCTCGATCAGGCCGAAGTGGATGTTGAGGCCGTGCGCGAAGGCGAGCGCGGCGCCGGGCTTCATGTTCGGGCCGATGTCGTCGGCGTAGATCTTTGCCTGATGCTCGTCGGGGGCGGCGATCATGATGACGTCGGCCCATTCGGCGGCTTCCTTGTTCGACATGACCTTGAAGCCTGCGGCTTCGGCCTTCTTCGCGGTCGCCGAGCCGGGGCGGAGCGCGATCGCGACTTCCCGCACGCCGCTGTCGCGCATGTTCTGCGCGTGGGCGTGGCCCTGGCTGCCGTAGCCGACGACGGCGACCTTCTTGCCCTTGATCAGATCCTGGTCGGCGTCGCGATCGTAATAAACCTGCATGTTCTTCTTCCCCATAGTGTGTCCCCGCGAAGGCGGGGACCCATTTGACGTTGACTGGACCCCCGCCTTCGCGGGGGAACACGAAAGTGAAACTAAAGCGCCTCCGACCCGCGGCCGATGGCGACGACGCCGGTGCGGCCGACCTCGACCAGCCCGCATTCGCGCATCAGCGCGATGAAGCGGTCGACCTTGTCGCTCGTCCCGGTGATTTCGAAGATGAAGCTGGTCAGCGTGGTGTCGACGACCTTGGCGCGGAAGACGTCGGCCATGCGCAGCGCCTCGATCCGCTTGTCGCCGGTGCCCGCGACCTTCACGAGCGCGATCTCGCGTTCGACATGCGCGCCCTGGTCGGTGAGGTCGGTCACCGAATGGACGGGCACGAGCCGGTCGAGCTGCGCGATGATCTGGTCGATCACCGCGGGCGGACCCGAGGTGACGATGGTGATCCGCGACAGCGCATGGTCGGCGCTGATGTCGGCGACGGTCAGGCTCTCGATATTATAGCCGCGCGCCGAGAACAGCCCGGTGATCTTGGCGAGGATGCCCGCCTCGTTATCGACGGTGACGGCGAGCACGTGGCGCTCGCCCGCTTCGGTAGTGATTTTCATGGGTTTAAACCAGTGCCTTGGCTTCGTCGTCCATCGTTCCGACGATGTCGTTCGGCTGGAGGATCATGTCGGTGTGCGCGGCGCCCGACGGGATCATCGGGAAGCAGTTGGCGAGCTTGGCGACGCGGCAGTCGACGATCACCGGACCCGGGGTCTCGATCATCGTCCGGATGCCGTCCTCGAGCTCGCCGAGCGTGTCGATGCGGAGGCCCGTCCAGCCATAGGCGGCGGCGAGCTTCACGAAATCGGGCAGGCTGTCCGAATAGCTGTTCGAATAACGGCTTTCATAGGTCAGTTCCTGCCACTGGCGAACCATCCCCATCCACTCGTTGTTGAGGATGAAGATCTTCACCGGCAGGCGATACTGGCTGACCGTGCCCATTTCCTGAATGTTCATCTGGAGCGAGGCTTCGCCCGCGATGCAGACGACGAGACGGTTCGGGTGCGCGATCTGCGCGCCGACCGCGGCGGGGAAGCCATAGCCCATTGTCCCGAGACCGCCGCTGGTGAGCCAGCGGTTGGGGGCCGAGAAGCCGAAATGTTGCGCCGCCCACATCTGGTGCTGGCCGACCTCGGTCGTGATGATCGGATCGCGGCCGCGCGTCGCGTCGAACAGCGCTTTCACCGCGCGCTGCGGCATGATCTCCGCAGCGGCGTCCTTCTTTTCGGGGAAGTCGAGGCAGCGCGTCGCGCGCCAGCCGTCGATACGGCGCCACCATTCGCCAAGGTCGCGGGCCTTGTGGCCCTTGTCCTGCCACGCCGCGATCAGCGCATCGAGCGCGCGGCCCGCATCGCCGACCACCGCGAGGTCGACGGGGACGATCTTGTTGATCGAGCTGCGGTCGATGTCGATGTGGATCTTCTTCGCCTCGGGCGCGAAGGCGTCGAGGCGGCCGGTCACGCGGTCGTCGAAGCGCGCGCCGACCGCGACGATCAGGTCGGCGCGGTTCATCGCCATGTTCGATTCGAACGTGCCGTGCATCCCGAGCATCCCGAGCCACTTCGGATCGTCGGCGGGAAAGGCGCCGAGGCCCATCAGCGTCGAGGTGATCGGCGCGCCGGTGAGGCTGACGAGCTGGCGCAGCGCCGCGCTGGCGTCCGGACCGGCGTTGATGACGCCGCCGCCGGTGTAGAAGATCGGCCGCTCGGCCGCGGCGATCATGTCGATCGCGGCGGCGATCGCATCGGCGTCGGGCTCGACCTGCGGGCGATAGCTCTTGTGCTCGATGATCTCGGGCACCGAATAGGT
>PNJO01000063.1 GCA_013821905.1 Sphingopyxis sp.
GCAGGCGGTCGTGATCTACAAGGGCGCCGACACGATCATCGCGGCCCCCGACGGGCGTATCGCAGCGGCGTGGCCGGGAAGTCCCTGGCTGGCAACGGCGGGCAGCGGCGACGTGCTGGCGGGCGCGTGCGGCGCGATGCTGGCGCGCGGCGGCGATGCCTTCGACGCGGCGGTCGCCGCGGTGGGCTGGCATATCGCGCAGGCCGCGCGTATAGGCCCCGGCCTTGTCGCCGACGATTTGGTCAGGAATTGAAATGAGTGAAGCCGCGCTGATCGAGCGCATCGCCGCGCGCGGCGACGGTGTAACCGGCGACGGCCGCCATGTGGCGGGCGCGGTGCCCGGGGACCGGGTGCGCGACGACGGGATCCTCATCCCGGGGCCGAACCGCGCCGAGCCGCTGTGTCGCCATTTCGGAAAATGCGGCGGCTGCCAGCTGCAGCATGTCGCCGAGGGCGCGCTGGCCGATTTCGTGCGCGACCGTGTGGCGGGAGCGCTGGAGGGACAGGATGTCGCAGCCGGCGATGTGCTGCCCGCGCTGCTGTCGCCGCCCGAGAGCCGCCGCCGCGCCGCGCTCACCGCGCTGCGCGCGGGCAGGCAGGTCGCGGTCGGCTTCAACGCCGCGCAGAGCAATCAGGTCGTCGATATGCGGCAATGCCCGCTGCTGATGCCCGAACTGCTCGCGCTGATCGCGCCGCTGCGCGGCCTGCTGGCGGAGATCGCGCAGCAGCGGCGCCCGGTGAAGGTCAAGCTGCAGCTGGTCGACCAGGGCGTCGAGGTCATTCTGGAGGGCGTGAAGGCCGACGGGCTCGATGCCGCGATGGCGCTGCAGGACTTCGCCGGCGCGCACCGCCTCGCGCGTCTGGCGATCGACCAGGGCGACGGGCTCGAGACGGTCTGGCAGCCCGAGCCGCCGACGGTGCGCTTCGGCGACATATCGGTCGAGGTGCCGCCCTTCGCCTTCTTGCAGGCGACGGCGACGGGGCAGGCGGCGCTGGTCGACGCGGTGCGCCGCGCGATCGGCGATGCGGGTGCGGTGGCCGACCTGTTCGCGGGCGTCGGCACCTTTGCGCTGTCGGTGCAGGTGGGGCGAAAAGTCTATGCGGCGGAGGGCGCGCGCGATGCGATTGCGGCGCTGACGGGTGCGGCGAACCGCGCGCGGGCGCTGGTCGCGACCGAGCATCGCGACCTTTTCCGCCGCCCGCTCGTTCCCGCCGAGCTCGACCGCTTCGGTGCGATCATCCTCGACCCGCCGCGCGCGGGGGCCGAGGAGCAGGTGAAGCAACTGGCGGCATCAGCGGCGCCGGTGATCGCCTATGTCAGCTGCAACCCCGCAAGCTTCGCGCGCGACGCGAAGATGCTCGTCGCCGGCGGTTACAAGCTCGACTGGGTGCAGCCCGTCGGCCAGTTCCGCTGGTCGACCCATGTGGAACTGGCCGCGCGTTTCAGCCGATAATCATCAGTGCAGCACAAAGCCGATGAAGGCGTGGAGGCACAGCGCGATCAGCGCGAGGCTGGCGAGGGCGAAAATGCCGAAGCGCCACATCACGCGGTTCACCGTCGCCTGGACGATGCTGTGGAGGATGCGCAGGCCGACATAGGCCCAGGCGAGCTGCGCGTTGAGCCCGCCGCCCATGCCGCCGACGGCAAGCGCCAGCGCGACGGCATAGAAGACCGTCGGCTGTTCCATCAGATGGTTGTAATTATGCGCCTTCCACTGGACTTCGGCGGGCAGCACGTCGTCGAGGCTCTTGCCGGTGCCGCCAACCATCTTTGCCGCATCGATCTTTGCGCGACTCATCGCCGGGATGCGCGTCGCATACATCCACACCCACATGACCATCGACCAGAGCGCGAGCGTCGCGACAGGTCCCAATATTGCGTTCGTATCCATCCTCTTCCCCCTTCGTTCCCCTTGGTCCTTGCGGCGATGCTAGGGCGCAGCGCCCACTTTGCAACCGGCGAAGTTCAGCGCCCGAGTTCGCGGCGGATCGCGGCGCCGTCGCCGTCGACGCGCGGCGCAAAGCCCAGGTCGCGCGGCGGCGCGGCGCTGTAGCGCACCGGCGGCTGCATCTCGTGGAAGCCGCCGACATCGGGATGGATGCGGTGGCGGAAATAGCCGGTGGCGACGAAATGCGGGTCCTCCAGAATATCCTGGAGGTCGCGGGCAGCCATCGCCGGAATATCGTTCGCGGCGAACAGTTCGAGCCATTCCGCGGTTGTTCGAGCCGGTGTCTTGCGTGCGATTTCGCTGTAGATCAGCTGCATATGCTTGGCCTTCGCCTTCGCATCCTCATATTCGGGGGTGTCGAGCAGGTCGGCGCTGCCGAGCAAGGCCATCAGCCGCGCGGTCGATTCGGGGGTATAGGGGACAATGGCGATATAGCCGTCGCTGGTCGGAAAGGGCTGGCGCGTCGGGTCGAGCTGGCGCGGATAGCCCGCGGGACCGATCGGCGGGTCGAGCGTCGCGTCGCGCAGATGTTCGGTCAGCATGAACGAGGCAAAACATTCGAACATCGGCACCTCGACCTCCTGCCCCTCGCCGGTGCGCAATTTGTGGACGAGCGCGGCAAGGATCGCCTGCGCCCCGAACTGGCCGGCGATCTTGTCGGCGATCAGCGAGGGCAGGTAACGCGGGCGCAGGTCGCCGTCGACGCGCGGGAGCAGGCTGGTGGTGCCCGTCGCGGCCTGGATGACGTCGTCATAGGCCTGCAGGTCCGCATAGGGGCCGTCCTGCCCGAAGCCGGTGCCGTGGACATAGATGATATCGGGCCTGATCGCCCGGCACCCGTCATAGTCGAAGCCGAGCCGCGCGATCGCCTTGCCGCGGACATTGTGGAAAAAGACGTCGGCGGTGGCGATCAGGTCGCGCAGCACCGCGGCGTCGTCGGGCTGTTTGAGGTCGAGCGCGATCGAACGCTTGCCGCGGTTCACGGTCAGGTGGATCGAGCCCATCGTCGGGTCGGGAACGCCGTTGCCGAGGTAGCGGGAGACGTCGCCGGTGCCGGGGGTTTCGACCTTGATGACCTCGGCACCGAGGTCGGCGAGCATTTGCGTCGCATAGGGGCCGAAGATGACCGTGGTCAGATCGATAATTCTTATGCCGGAAAGCAAGGCCGCATCCCCCTCATCTGGTTGGCGGCAAGGATAGAACGATTTCGATCTGAAACGGAAGGGGCTTGCGCCGTTCGGTGTCCGGGCAGAACGGCGTCTCCGTACCGCGGCCAGAGCGGCAGGACGGAGACGCCGTCGGCTGATGGCATGTGGGTCGCAGATGTTGCCGCCAGCCCCGCGATCAAACGCGATTCCGCCCGGTTCCGCATCCTCCATGTGAAGGATGCCGAAAGGTTCCGCGCGGCGTCGTCAGGCGGGCGTCGTCGATCCGATGCGTACGAGAAGCGCAGCGAGATCGGCCTGTCGCGCGCAGCCGGTCTTTTCGAGGACGCGGCGAAGCTGGGTGCGCACGGTGCTGATCGCAACATCGCCGTCGGCCGCGATCGCTTCGGGCGTTTCTCCGCTCGCAATCCCGCGCGCGACGCGCGCCTCCGACAGCGTCAGATCGAACAGCGATTTCATCAGCGCGGCCGAGGGCGCGCGATCCGACGCGACGGGGACAAGGAGCATCAGGGCGTAGTTGTCGCCGAACACATCATGCGCGCCGCGCCGGATGGGGATGATATGAGCGACAAGCTGCGGCTGACCGGCATCGTCGCGCACCGGAAAAGAGCGCACGCCGCCCCCGGCATCGTCGTCGAGCAGGGCGAGCGCTTGCGCGAGCGCCTTGTCGGCCTGCTTGTCCGCGAGGCGAAGCCGGCCGTGTGCGCCCCAGACAAGATGGCCGTCCAGCGCTTCGGCGAGCGGGCTGGCTTCGGCGACCTCCCCCGATGCGCGGAGCAGCAGGGCGGGGAGTTGCAGCGCCGCCAGCGCCTCGGTCGCGCCTTCGGCCCGTTTGAGCTGCAGCCGCGCGCTGACGAGCGCGCTGCGCGCGAGATGCGGGCGGATCGCGTTCAGTCGCGCGACGCTGTCGCGGTCGACCGGGCCGTCCGAATAGGCGCGTTCGACGCTGAAGACGATATTGTCGCCGGTCGGCACCTGGAGGCCGGTGCCGGCGGACCAGCCGAGACCGCGGGGTCGAAAGAAGTCGCGATAGACGGGGTCGGCGCTGATTTCGTCATCGTTCCAGAAATCATGCTCGACGAAGAAGCCCGGCTCGTCGCGGCTCATCAGGCAGAGGCGGCGGCTGCACTTGCCGAACCAGCCGTCGTTGACATAGGCGGCGAAAATATCGGCGACGCTGTCGGATGCGGTCCAGTTGAGCGCCTTGCGCGCGGAAAAGAGCAGGCCGCCCGTCGAGCCCGCAAGTCCGGCGACATCGTCGAGAACCGCCGGCCATGCCTCCGGCACCACCGAACATTCATAGATCCGGTCGACAAGATCGTCCTGCATCGAAGCCCCCGCTCGCGAAACCCGGAGCAGATTCCGCCGCCGCGCGCGAAATGCAAGAAAAAGGGCCGGCGCATCGCTGTACCGGCCCCTTTTGGACTTGTCCCGTTTCGGATCAGAACAGCTTGGTCACCGTCGCGCTGCGGCGTTCCTGTTCGACTTCGCCCGTATAGAGGCTCGCCATCGGCTCGTCGCTGACGACATGGGTTTCGTCGGCGCCGAAGCCGTTGAACTTGGTGCGCATCGCACAACCATAGGCGCCGAGCATCCCGATCTCGATGAAGTCGCCGGCCTTGATGTCGGCGGGCAGGAAAAAGGGGCCTGCCATATGGTCGAGATCGTCGCAGGTCGGGCCATAAAAGCTGAACGCGACCATGTCTGCATCGTCATTGTCGCCGTCGCGCAGCAGCGTGACGGGGAAGCGCCAGCCGACATGCGCGGCGTCGAACAGCGCGCCATAGGCGCCGTCGTTGATGTACAGCTCTTCGCCGCGGCGCTTTTCGACGCGAACGATCAGCGAGCTGTATTCGGCCGACAGCGCGCGGCCCGGCTCGCACCAGAGCTCGGCCGAATAGCTGATCGGCAGGCTTTCGAAGCTGCGGTGGATCGTCTCGAAATAGGCGTCGAGCGGCGGGGGCTCCATGCCGGGGTAGGAGGACGGAAAGCCGCCGCCGACATCGACGATGTCGACCGTGACCGACGCGGCGACGATCGCCGCGCGGACGCGTTCCATCGCCTGCGCATAGGCGTGGGGGGTCATCGCCTGGCTGCCAACGTGGAAGCAGATGCCGAGCGCGTCGGCGGCCTGGCGCGTCGCCATCAGCAGTTCGACGACTTCGTCGGCTTCGGCGCCGAACTTGGCGGCGAGGCTGAGCTTCGAATGATCCGACGAAACACGCAGGCGGACGAGCAGGTTCAGATCCTGCGCGCCTTCGGTCGCGCGGACGATCTTCTGCAGCTCGTCCATCGTGTCGAGCGAGAAGGTGCGCACGCCATGCTTCCAATAGGCTTCGGAAATCGCTTCCTCGGCCTTCACCGGGTGCATGAAGCAGAGCGTCGCTTCGGGGAGCGTGCGGGCGACCAGGCGCACCTCGGCGATCGAGGCGACGTCATAATGGGTGACACCCGAATCCCAGAGCACGCGCAGCAGGTCGGGCGACGGATTCGCCTTGACCGCATACATGGTCGTGCCGGGAAATCGCTCGATGAAGAAACGCGCTGCGCGCCGCGCGGCGTGCGGGCGGACAAGCGTAACAGGTTCGACCGGCGAAAGTGCCTGAATCAGCCCGTGGGCGCTATGATGCTGGTGCAACTCAAGGGACCCCCAAAAATAATGTTAAACGACAAGAGCTGCCTTGCGGTTATTGGAAGTCCCCCTGGGGCAGCGGGGGGCGATATATGCAGGGGGGTCCCCCCTGTAAAGTCCCTATCGCGCAATTTTGTAACGCACCGGTAACAGTGGGGGCGAACCGGGGCCGATGTGCGCCAAGCCGCGCAAATGCGAGACAATGGGCAGCGGCCGCGCTAGGGATAATCGACAAGCATAGCCGAAAGGACTCTCCCGTCATGGTTTCCCGCGCCGAGGTCAATCACACATTTTCCGACGCGGAACTGGACGAGCTGCGCGGCTTCGGCACTGTCGAGTCGCACAGGGCGGGCGAGCTGTTGGTCGAGGAGGGTGCGATGGCGCCCGACTGCATCATCACTCTGTCGGGCCAGACCGACATTTTCGCCTCGACCGACGAGGGCCGCAAGCGCGTCGGCTGGATGGAGCGCGGCCAGTTTGCCGGCGACCTGTCGGTGCTGACCGGCCAGCGCCACCTGTCGCGGGTGGAGATGGGCGCCGACGGTGAGATACTCCGCATCGCCCACGCCGATTTCCAGCGGCTGATCGCGGGCAACAGCCATTATTCGGACATCTTCGTCCGCATCCTGTCGGCGCGGCGCGAGTTCAGCAAGCACCGCGGTTTTGCGGTGACGATCATCATCGGCGCGGCGATGGACCGCAGCGTCTATGCGATGCGCGACCTGCTGATGAAGCATGGCGTCGCGCATCGCTGGTTCGACCCCGCCGACGGCCCCGTTGCCGCGCATCTGATGGCCGAACGCGGGCTGACGGAGGAGCAACTGCCCGTCGCGATCCTCGGCGCCGCGGAAGTTCTGGTGCAGCCGACGCCCGAGCAGCTGGCGGTCGGGCTCGGGCTGGACCTGCTGCCCGACGGGGCGACCGCCGACGTGCTGGTCGTCGGCAGCGGGCCGGGCGGGCTCGCGGCCGCGGTCTATGCGGCGTCGGAAGGGCTGACGGTGATCGCGCTCGATTCGCTCGCACCGGGCGGGCAGGCAGGGACCTCGTCGAAGATCGAGAATTACCTCGGCTTCCCGACCGGCATTTCGGGCAACGAGCTTGCGCGCCGCGCGACGGTGCAGGCGCAGAAATTCGGCGCGCGGCTGGTATCGCCGGTCCGTGCGGCGTCGATCGGCCGCGACGGCGACGCCTATTGTCTGCACCTTGCCGACGGACGCAAGCTGCGCAGCCGCGCCGTGGTAATCGCGAGCGGGGCGAAATATCAGAGCCTGCCGATCGAAGGGATCGAAGCCTATGAAGGGCGCGGCATCTATTATGGTGCGACGCCGATGGAGGCGCAACTCTGCGGCAATGCCGAGGTGACGATCGTCGGGTCGGGCAATTCGGCGGGGCAGGGCGCCATCTATCTCGCGGGCGTGGCGAAGAAGGTTTATTTGATTTTCCGCCGCGCCAGCCTGCGCGAGACGATGTCCGAATATCTGGTCAAGCGACTGGAGGAGCATCCGAATATCGAGATCATTCCGTCGACCGACGTCGTTGCGCTGCACGGCGAGGACCGGCTGGCCGGCCTGACGTATCGCTGCCGCGAGACCGGCGCCGAGGATCATTGCGACTGCGGCTTCCTGTTTCTGTTCCTCGGCGCGAGCCCCAACACGACATGGCTGCCCAAGGAAATGGTGTGCGACGAGCGTGGCTTCGTGAAGACCGGCGCCGACATCGCGCCGCTCGAACTCGTCAAGGCGGGCTGGTCGCTCGACCGGATGCCGAGTCGGTTCGAGACGAGCTGGCCGCGCATCTATGCCGTCGGAGACGTGCGCAAGGGATCGGTCAAGCGCGTCGCGTCGTCGGTCGGCGAAGGCTCGGTCGTGGTCAGCGACATTCACCAGGCGCTGGCTGAAACCGCGACCGCTATCGGTTGACCTTGCCGTCGCTGCAACGCTAAGACACTGTCATCGAAACGAAAACAGGTAACGCAGATGGTTTTTGCGGCGTTTGTGACGATGCTGGCAGCGATGCAGGGGGCCAATGAGCCTTTGCCGTTGAGGACCGATATTCCGAGCGACTATTCGACCGTCATATGTCCGGATGAGGCGGCAGCGATCGAGATGCTGCGTGCCTATTATGGCGTTCAGCCTGCGCCACGGAATCACGGGGTCGACACCGGCCTGTTCTTCAAGGGACTGACGGCGACCGGATGCAGGCAGGACAGCCCCGATGCAAAGTCGACGATCACGATCCGGGAGGTCGTGGCGCGGCGGACCTTGAGGCTCGCCGGAGAGAGCGAAACACATCTGATCTATCGTGGGACCAACGCGAGCGGGGTGCAGCTTGTCGGGATCGTCGATGAAACCGGCAACAACAGGCATCCGCGTAACGATTTCGAACGCTGGCTTTCCGAATTCGTGCCCGGCGGGATGCTGAGCTATGATCCGGCGACGATAGGCACGGTTTACCGCTGCGCGACCGTCGACGGCGCACGCGCCGCGGTGCGGGCCATTCCGGCGAAGGGCAAGGACACGGTACGAAACGCGGCCTTTGCAAAGGCGCGGGCCGCGAACAATTGCCGTCAGGCCGAGGAAGGACGTTACCGGATCACCGCGCGGCACGAAAATCGCGAGATATCGTGCGGGTTCGAGTGTGAGGACGTCTGGAATGCGCTGGCCGCGATCGACGAGCGCGGTCGTACGGTCGCGCTGATCTTCAACGGCTCACATTTCTGATCAGCCGAGCCGCGTCTTGAAATCCTCGTAACCGAATTCGCGGATCAGTTTGAGTTCGTCGGTTTCGCTGTCCCACAGCCAGATCGACGGCAGCGGCACGCCGTTGAAGGTATTGGTCTTGACCATCGAATAATGGGCCTGATCGAGGAAAGCGAAACGCTGGCCGACGCGCGCGCCGCCGGGCAGGCGGTAGTCGCCGATCACGTCGCCGGCGAGGCAGGAGGGGCCGCCGAGCCGCGTCGTCATCCCCTCGGTCCCTTCGCCGAGCATCGCGGGACGATAGGGCGCCTCGATCACGTCGGGCATGTGGCAGGTGGCCGAAATGTCGATTATGCCGATGGGCATGCCATTGTCGAACAGGTCGAGGACCTCGCCGACGAGGATGCCCGCGTCGAGCGCGATCGCCTCGCCGGGTTCGATCATCACGTCGCAGTTCGTTGCCGCGCGCACCTGCTTCAGAAAGGCGATCAGGTCGTCGATCTGGTAATCGGCGCGCGTCACATGGTGGCCGCCGCCGAAATTGATCCATCTGAGCTGGCCGAAGAAGGGGCGCAATATTCCCTCGATCGCGGCCCAGGTCCGCTGGAGCGGCGGGAAATCCTGTTCGCACAGGCTGTGCATATGGATGCCGTCGACGCCCTCGATATGCTCGGGCAGCAACTGGGTGACGGGAAAGCCAAGGCGGCTGCACGGCGCGGCCGGATCATATTTCGCAACCTCGCCCTCGCTGTGCATCGGGTTGATGCGCAGGCCGATGTCGAAGCTCTCGCCCTTCGCGCGCAGCTCGTCGAGCAGCGGCCGGAAACGCGCGATCTGGCCGGGCGAGTTGAAGATGAGATGGTCGGAAAGGCGCGCGATCTCCGGCAGGTCGGCTTCCTTGTAGCCGGCGCAATAGGTCGCGACTTCCTTGTCGCCGTTCGGACCGCCATATTCCTCGCGGCCAAGCTTCGCCTCATAGAGACCCGAGGCGCAGACGCCGTCGAGATACTGCGTCACCGTCGGCCCGAGCGGCCACATCGAAAAGGCCTTGAGCGCTGCGAGCACGCGCGCGCCCGACGCGTCGCCGATATGGCGCAGCACCGACAGATTGGCGCGCACCTTCGCCGCATCGACCACGAAAGCGGGCGAGGGGACGCGGGTCAGGTCGAAATGGGCAAAGGCCCCGGGATCGCCGGCTCTGGTTTCCATGGCGCGCCTCTAGATTGTTTTGCGGGCGGATGAAAGCGGATCGGTTCCGTGCGCCGCAAGGTGAGGCCGCGATGCGATGGTTTCAAGACACCGGAATTTTGACGTTCCCCGCCGCGGTCTGCACCGAATAGCTGAAGGGCGTGTCTTTCCAGCCGGTCTTGGCGCCGCCGTGTGCGCCGTCGCGGCGGATGACGGCGATGCCGCCGTCGATTCGGTAGCCCGCATCCTCGATCCGCCGGATCGTCGCCTCGGCGGCTGCCTGGGGCTCCATGCCGCTGCGCATCAGTTCGACGACATGATAGGTCGGCAGGAAACGCATCATCACGTCGCCGTTCCCTGTCGCGACCGCGGCGCCGACCGCCTGGTCGCAATAGGCACCAGCGCCGATGATCGGCGAATCGCCGACGCGGCCGGGGATCTTGAACTCGCGCCCGTTGGTCGAACAGCCGACGCAAAGATTGCCTGCGGCGTCGAGTGCGATGCTGCCGACCGTATCGTGGCTTACGGGCTCACCCTTCTTGCCGATCGGTTCGGGATCGAAGGCATTGGTCCTCTCGCCCTTTGCTGCCCATTTGTCCCACGCCTGCTGCGATACGACGCTGGTCAGCGATGTTTCGGCAAAGCCCATGCGCGCGGCGAAACGCGTCGCGTCGTCGCCGACGATCAGGCTGTGCTGCGTCTCCTCCATCACCTTGCGCGCGACCGAGATGGCGCGCTTGACGCGCTTCAGGCAGCCGACCGCGCCGGCATCGTGCGTCGGCCCCCACATGATCATCGCGTCGAGCGTCGTCTCGCCGACCTCGTTGGGGACGCCGCCCGCGCCGACCCAATAGTCGCCGAGCAGCTCGACATGGTTGATCGCCTTCTCGACCACGTCGAGCGCCGACGCGTCCGCGGCGAGCATCGGCCAGCCGACGGCATTGGCGCCGGGGCCGAAATCCCAGGTGGTGAGGATGAAGGGCTTGCCCGCCGGGATGATCTTCGGCCTTGCTGGCCTTTCCGATGCTCCCGCGACGCCGAGCGCCGCCAGCCCTGCCGCCCCGGCGCCGAATGCGCGCCGCGAAATCCCGCCCTTGTCGTTCATCGCCGTCCTCCCGTCGGGAGCAGGCTAGCGGGGCGTCCGTCAGACGGCAATCGGTCCCTTGAAGATGAAGAAGGCCCCCGTCGCGATCAGTCCGAAACCGACGAGATGGTTCAGCGTCAGCTTTTCGCCGAGCCAGAAGACCGCGAACCCGGCGAAGATGATCAGCGTGATCACTTCCTGCAGCGTCTTGAGTTCGGCCGCGCTGTAAATGCCGTAGCCGATGCGGTTCGCCGGAATGACGAGGCAATATTCGAAAAAGGCGATGCCCCACGCGATCAGCACGGCCAGCCAGACCGGCCGCGACATCTCGCCGAGCTGGCCGTACCAGGCGAAGGTCATAAAGATGTTCGAGATGAACAGCAGGCCGATCGGCGCGAGATAGGCGGTCATTTCTTGTCCTTGGTCAACGGCAGCACGTCGCGAAGCAGCGCGGCGAAGAAATGCCCCGGCTCCTCGACCATCGGCATATGCGCCGAATGTTCGAGCCAGATAAGCCTCTTCGAGGGGGCCTTGACCTGTGCGAACCAGTCGGCCGCCACCGGCGAAGGCACAGTATAATCATGCCGTCCGAGCAGGAAGACCAGCGGAACATCCAGCTTGCGGACCGGCTTGAAACTGACGTCGGCGAGGCGCGGCCAGAGTGTGGTGACCGAGAAGGCGCTGCCCTTGCCCCACGCCTGGATGTCGGCCGGGCTATATTCGGGGGAGAGGCGCGGGGTCTGGAAATAATATTTGAGGTCGGGCTTATTGTAGATCAGTGAGCCATAGGGGATGGCATATTTACGCCAGCCGTCGGCCTTTTCGATCGTGAAATCGCCCGCCGGATAGGGGGCGAGCGCGTCGATCGCGGCGATGGCTTCCTTGTTGCCGGCTGCCGCTGCCTTGGCGCGCGCCCATGCCATCCCGGCCTTTTCGCCCTCGCGGAAATCGATCCCTTGGCCGACGCCGACATAGGCGTAGAGGAGGTCGGGGCGCTTCACCGCCACCGACAGGCCGACGATCGAGCCCCAGCTATGCCCCATCAGCACGACCTTGCGCTTGCCGTAGCGCGTCTTCAGCAGTTCGATCAGCTCGATGGCGTCGTCGCGATAGCGTTCGGGCGTCATCGTCGGTGCAAGCGTCGCGGGATCGTTCAGCGGATAGCTGCGCCCGGCGCCGCGCTGGTCGTACTGGACAACGGTGAAGACATCCTCCCACGGCCGCTGGAACGCCCATGCGAAGGGCATCTCGACCGCGCCGGGGCCGCCGTGGACAAAGATCAGGATCGGATTGTCGCGGTCCGACCCTCGCACATTGACGACCTGCCGCGCGCCGCCGAGCGTGACCTCGAAGGTTTCTTGCACGCCGTTGGGGGTGACGATCCTGCCGATGTCGGCAACGATCGCGCGGGCGGGGGCGTAGGCGTCGTCGGTCTGCGCGGCGGCGGGGGTGGTGAGGGCAGCGAGCAGCGCGGCTGGCAGGAGGGCGATTCTCATGCCGGGTACTTAACGCGCCTGCCTTCCGATGTCGTCATCCCGGCGAAGGCCGGGATGACGAATGGAGAAGTGGAAACCCGATCAGAAATCGAGCGGTGCATCCAATTCCTTTACCTGCCACGGCAGGCCGTGCTTGTTCAGCATGTCCATGAAGGGGTCGGGGTCCATCTGTTCCATGTTGAACACGCCGTCGCCCGACCAGGTGCCGGTGACCATCATCGCGGCGCCGATCATCGCGGGCACGCCGGTGGTGTAGCTGACCGCCTGGTTGCCGGTTTCGGCGAAGGCGTCCTCATGGTCGCAGATATTGTACAGGTAGAGCGTCTTTTCGGTGCCGTCCTTGGCAAGGCCCGTTGCAATGACGCCGATGTTGGTCTTGCCCTTCGTCGTCTCGCCGAGGCTCGACGGTTCGGGGAGCACGGCCTTGAGGAACTGCAGCGGGATGATCTCCTTGCCCTCGTAGATCACCGGATCGATCCGCGTCATGCCGACATTCTGGAGGACGGTCAGGTGCTGGATATAGGCGTCGCCAAAGGTCATCCAGAAGCGGATGCGCTTGATTTCGGGAAGGTGCGTCTTCAGGCTTTCGATTTCCTCATGATACATGAGGTACATGTTCTTGGGGCCGACCGCCTCGAAGTCGAACGCCTGCTTCACCGACATCGGCGGGGTTTCGACCCAGTCG
Organism: Sphingopyxis sp.; assembly: GCA_013821905.1. Lineage (GTDB taxonomy): Bacteria > Pseudomonadota > Alphaproteobacteria > Sphingomonadales > Sphingomonadaceae > Sphingopyxis. Next base: position 12,900 of record PNJO01000063.1, read on the forward strand.
CCATTCTCCCAGTGACGCGCGACCGCGGTCACTTCGCGGATGTTGATTTCGGGGTTGAAGTTGGTCGCGAAATGCTGGCCGTGATCGCCGCCGTTGCAGTCGAGAATATCGAGCGTGTCGATGCGGTCGAAATGATGTTTGCGGAGCCAGGTCGTGAAGACGCTCGTCACGCCCGGGTCGAAGCCCGAGCCGAGCAGCGCCATCAGGCCGGCGTCCTTGAAGCGGTCCTGATAGGCCCACTGCCAGTGATATTCGAACTTCGCCTCGTCGCGCGGCTCGTAATTGGCCGTGTCGAGATAATGCGCGCCGGTCGACAGACACGCCTCCATGATGGTGAGGTCCTGATAGGGGAGCGCGAGGTTCACGACATGCGTCGCGCCGATCGAGCGGATCAGCGCCGCGGTCGCGTCGATATGGTCGGCGTCGACCTCGGCGGTCTTGATCGTGACGCCGGTGCGCGCCTTCACCGACTCGGCGATCGCGTCGCACTTGAACTTGCGGCGGCTCGCGAGCGTGATGTCGGGGAAGATGTCGGGGTTCATCGCCATCTTGTGCACCGCGACCGAACCGACGCCGCCTGCGCCGATCACCAGAACCTTGCTCATGCGAAAAATCTCCTGCGCCTAGCTATGCGGCTTGTGTTGTATGCCGCGCCCTATAGGACGAAGCCATGACAGAACAAAGCCCCGATGCCCTGATCGATCCCGCGCGCGCACCGACCCTGGCCGGTGTCGAACGCGCGGCGATCAAAGTCGCTGCCTTGTTGCCGCCAACGCCCTTGCTGCCGCTGGAGATCGATGGCCGGACGATCTGGTGCAAGGCCGAATGCCTGCAACCCGTGGGGGCGTTCAAGATCCGCGGGGCGTGGCACCGGCTGACCGATATGACGCCCGAGCAGGCGAACGAGGGTGTCGTCGGCGTGTCGAGCGGCAATCATGCGCAGGGGGTCGCGTGGGCGGCGAAACGGCTGGGGATCAGGGCGACGATCGTGATGCCGGGCAATGCGCCCGCGATGAAGCTTGCGGCGACGCGGCGACTGGGCGCCGACGTGGTGCTTTACGATCGCGTGACGGAGTCGCGCGATGCCGTGGCGGCGAAGCTGATCGCCGAACGCGGCGGCACGCTCGTCCACGCCTATGGCGATCCGTGGATCATCGAGGGGCAGGGGACCGTCGGGATCGAAGCCGCCGCGCAGATGAAAGCGCGCGGGATCGACGGGCCGGACAGGGTCGTCGCCTGTTGCGGTGGCGGCGGCCTGACCGCCGGGCTCGCGCTCGCGCTGCCCGATGCTGAGATCGTTGCGGTCGAACCCGAGGGCTGGGACGATGTGACGCGCAGCCTTGCAGCCGGCGAAATCCTGTCGGTCGAGGATCTCGCCTATCCGACCGAATGCGATGCGCTCCAGACGCCGCAGACCTGGCCGATCAATTTCGCGGTGCTGCAGGCGCGCGGAGTGCGCGGCGTCGTGGTGACGCGCAGCGAGGTGCGCGACGCGATGCGCCTGGCATTCGAGAAATTGCATCTCGTGGTCGAGCCCGGCGGCGCGGCGGCGCTCGCCGCCGTGCTGGCGGGCAAGGTCGCAGCGACCGATGCGACGCTCGTCACCTTGTCGGGCGGCAATGTCGATCCGCTGAAGTTCGCGGAGATCATTACCGAATAGGCGGCGGAAACTTATCCGCGCCCGGGCGTTTGGACGGGGAAGGAGAAGCATGATGCACAAGAGCGTGATCCTGGCCGGCGCGGCGGCGCTGGTCCTGCTGACCGGATGCGAAAAGGCCGAGGCGCCCGCGCCATCCGAAACCGCGACCACCACGGAAGAGGTGCCGGTCGAAACCGCACCGGCGGAGGGTGCCGACGCGGCCGACCCCGCCACGGCGCCGCATCGTTTTGCAAGTTGGGCGGGCAAATGGACGGGGGTCGAGGGCATGTATGCCACGATCACGCCCGCCGAGCCCGGCAAGTACAAGCTGGACATGCAGTCGGACCTCGACACCAAGGGGACCTATGACGGCGAGGACAGCGAGCATGGCATCAAGTTCAGGCGCGGCAATCAGCAACTGTCGCTCCGTCGCGGCAGCGGCGACGAGACCGGCCTCAAATATCTTGCGGGCAAGAAGGAATGCCTGATCGTCAAGGACGGCGAGGGTTACTGCCGCGATTAATGTAATCGTCATCCCGGCCTTCGCCGGGA
>PNJO01000064.1 GCA_013821905.1 Sphingopyxis sp.
CCGTCGTCTTCGGCGCCGGTGACGACGATATGCTTCATGTTCACGCGGCCACCGAACACTTCGATGCCATCGTCCGAGCTGTTGTGGATCTGGACGTGGTCGATCTGGGTGCCCGATCCGGTGCCCGACGGGGTCAGGCCCTGAAGCTCGCTCGCCGCCGACAGAATAAAGCCCGAATAGCGGATCTGGACATAGGACAGGCGGCCCGAGTTATCGGCCGGCTGCGCGCCGCCGTAGAGCGCGTTCGACGTGCCCTCGGTGTCGCGTTCGCAGGCCGCGGTGCCCGGCGTCGCGCCCGGCGCAAGGCAGTCGGTGATCGGCGCGCGGCCAAGCAGGACGATACCGCCCCAGAGCTGCGAGGTCTGGTCGTTCGCCGAGCCGACGACGTTGCCACGGCCCGTGAAAATGATCGGCTGGGTCGGGGTGCCGACCGCGTCGATGCGGTTGCCGCGGTTAACGGCGAGGAAGGACACGCCCGTCGCACCGAAAACGGTGACGCCCGGATCGATCGTCAGCGTGACGACATTGTTGGTGCTGGTCGCGCCCTGGTCGGTGCCGACATCGACGCGGCCGGGGAGCGAGTAGATGACGCCCGCGACCTTCGGGATCGCGGTGGTCGAGTTGAAGCGGGTCGGGAAGCCGCAGTTGCGCCATTCGCCGCCGGGGCCCGAGATGGTGCCGAGGTTGGTCAGCTGGTCGGCGCCCGCGATGGTCGGGCAGTTGGCGGCGGGGGTGACGGTCGCCGGCGGGGTCGGGGTCGGCGTGGGGGTCGGGGTCGGCGTGGGGGTCGGCGTCGGGATCACGATCACGCCTTCGCCCGGCGACGCGACGCCGTCGGCACCGCAGGCCGCAAGAATGGAACAGGCCACGCCGCTGAGCATGACCAAACGAATGCGTGCGAAAGCCGCCATGAAAGTCTCCGTTCCCGGTGTGCGCCGCGCGGCGCGGATAAAAACAACCCGGCAAACGAAGGAGGAATGCCGCCTCGCCCCCGGTGACGCCGCCACTAGGGTGATTCGATGACGGTCTGACGCCAGAGCGATGACAGTTGAGTGACTCTTTTGAGTCGATTTGGTGACATGCGCCGATATGGCGCAGCGTCCTCTCCGCGGCTGCAAAAAATAAATGCGGCGAAGCCCGCTTGCATCGCCCGAAAAGCTTTGCTAGGCGCCCGCTCCTACCTGGTGCCGGCCCGTCCGGACCATCATGATGTGCGGTCGTGGCGGAACTGGTAGACGCGCAACGTTGAGGTCGTTGTGGCCGAAAGGCCGTGGAAGTTCGAGTCTTCTCGACCGCACCATCATCGCCAAATTATGGCGTGAATTCAGATATTTAGGTAAACATCCCATTTTTTGGTCCACCTTTTGCGGGACTAGTGCGGACGTATGATCGTCGCCTCTTTGCCTATATCATTTAAACCTTTGGATTTTTCCGCTCGGGAAGAATCGCGGATGGCAAAGCAATCGGCTGCTACGGCCGAGTTGCGGACTGGCCGCTCATGAGCCGCAGACGGGAAAAGCGGACTCTCATCGCACGCTTGTGCAGGCCTGATCGAACCGTCAGAGGAGCGCCATTTTGTCGGCCGAAGCCGGATTTCTTGTCTGCCAATTGTGCCGCCCCCCAACGGTTCGCAAGATCAGGCACAGTTAATGATTCACTGCAACAACATCTGAAACCATTTTGTGCTTGGAATGTCGTCTCCTACCCCGTCTCTTGAGCATCCGGGGACAAGGGCTGCTTTGCGGCGGGCGGCCAATTCTCATTCATACGGCCCGCCTTTTCGATCTTCTACGTGCGCGACACGGCGAGCACCCGCGTTCGCCGAATCCATGTCGCGGCGGGATGGGCGACCGCATGGGCGCAATCTTAAGGAGGCGGGGCGCTCGTCTATCGAGGCGCTCTCATGGTAACAGGGCACTTCGCGGGTGCCGCATGTTATCAGAGACATCTTGCTTGGAGCAAATCAATCCAGCCCGTGATCTCCCGCAGCCTTCCTTCGGCCGCTCCTATCGCTTCTGAAACTAATATTAACCGCGGTTCACCTCGTCGCTTGAGAAAAGCAAGAATGCCCCGGACCCAACCATTTCGGACGTCCGCTTTCATGCAGGACTGATCGCCGTCGAACCGCGGAAAGCGGGCGGAACTGGTCATCTGGATGCGGTCAATGATACCCCCAAGCGCGGATGATTGAACCGCGATTCACAGGCAAATGGCGGAACCACGCTCAGGATTTCAAGGACTTAGGCAGAACGGCCGACAGATATGGTGGCCGCCAACCCGATAAATAATCAAATTATTTCAACGGTTTAAATGAGTCGGCAGAGAGGAGGGACTCGAACCCCCGACACGCGGATTATGATTACGCGAACCTACTTCTCGCCCCGCGGCGAAAACGGCATATTTCTCCCGTTCAAGCGATATTACAGCCCTGTCTTGTTGGAATCGATCACTTTAAATCTCGCGCATGGAAGCAGGGTTTCCCCTTTCGCGGCCCGTCTCGTCGACCGACGCGCTCTTCTCTCATCACCCCATACTGGAAGCCCCCCGGGGGGTCCCTTCAGGGAAACTACGCATGCCGCGCAAGCTCTCGAAATAATATGAAGCCTCAGACGCGGTCCGGCACGGGAGGTCCTATGAAAGCGCTTGTCTATCACGGTCCGAACACGAAATCGCTCGACGAGGTCGCCAAGCCCGCCATCATCGATCCGGGAGACGCACTGGTCCGTATCACGCATACGACGATCTGTGGAACCGACCTGCATATATTGAAGGGTGACGTGCCGAGTTGCACGCCAGGCCGGATACTCGGTCATGAGGGTGTGGGCGTGATCGAGTATACGGGCTCGGCGGTCACTTCGTTCAAGGTCGGTGACCATGTGCTGATCTCTTGCATCACCTCATGCGGCCGTTGCGAAAATTGCCGACGAAGCATGTATTCGCACTGCATTTCCGGCGGCTGGATGCTCGGCAACACAATCGACGGCACGCAAGCCGAATATGTCCGCATCCCGCACGCGGACACAAGCCTTTATCCCGTCCCCGCCGGCACCGACGAGGAGGCTCTCGTGATGTTGAGCGACATCCTGCCGACGGGCTTCGAATGCGGCGTTCTCAACGGAAAGATCGCGCCGGGCGGTACCGTGGCGATCGTGGGCGCGGGTCCGATCGGGCTCGCCTGCCTGCTCACCGCGCAATTCTACTCACCGGCGGCGATCTTCATGATCGACATCGATGACAAGCGGCTCGCCACGGCACGGCGGTTCGGCGCGACCCATCTCGTCAACGGCGGCGCGGTTGATGCCGCCACTGCGATCGCGGCGCTGACGAACGGTCGGGGCGTCGATACGGCGGTCGAGGCGGTCGGCATTCCCGCGACGTTCGAGCTGTGCCAAAACCTTGTCGCCGCGGGCGGGGTCATCGCCAACATCGGCGTCCACGGCGTGAAGGCCGATCTCCATCTCGAACGGCTCTGGTCGCACAATGTGACGATCACCACCCGTCTGGTCGACACGGCGAGCACCTCGATGCTGCTGAAGACCGTAGCGGCCAAGACGCTCGACCCGGCGCCGCTCATCACGCACCGCTTCGCGCTCTGCGACGCCATGGACGCCTATGATGTTTTTGCCCGCGCCGCCGACACCGGGGCGCTCAAGGTCATCATCACGCCATGATGTCGCTTCGGCGCGATGCGGCACTGCAATGACCGCGCGAATGAAGGATCTCGCACGCGAGATCGTGCACCTCCAGGCCGAACTCGACCGCGAAATCGAGAAACGCCGCCGCGCGCTCGGCTGGTCGATCACCGAGCGGATGGTCCGGTTCGAAGACGGCATCGTCGCCCAGCAGCGCCAGTTCCGCGTCGGCTTGGCGAGCTTTATGAAACGTGCTCGGGTCGCGACCATCCTGACCGCGCCGATCATCTATTCGATGATCGTGCCGTTGGTGCTGCTCGACATATGGGCAAGCATTTACCAGGCGGTCTGTTTCAGAGCCTATGCCATTCCGCGGGTCAGGCGCTCGGATTTTATCGCGCTAGATCGCGGAAGGCTCGCCTATCTCAACTGGATCGAAGCGCTCAACTGCGCCTATTGCGGCTACGGAAACGGTGTCATTGGCTATGTCCGCGAGATTTCGAGCCGAACCGAGCAATATTGGTGTCCGATCAAGCACGCGGTTCGTATCAGCGACCCGCATCAACGCTATTACGAGTTTCTCGAGTTCGGCGACGCCGAAGGCTATCGGGCGCGCCTTGAAAGCTTTCGCGCCGGACTGCGCGAGACCAATAAGGGCGGGCCGGATGCGGAAGCCACGACTGAGCCTTCAGCCATTTCGTAGCCGGATCGGCCCGAGCGCCTATTCGTCCGGCGGGATGTTCTCTGGAGAGCCGGCAATCGCGGCCAGCCCGGGAGTATCGCCGGGCTTGATATAGGCGCGCGCCGCGAGCGCCATACCCATGGCCTGTTCGCTTCCGCCGAGCGGAAACCGGAGGACTTGCGCTTCTCCGCCCTCGCGCGGGATTTCGAAACGCACGCTGTCCTGTTTCGCGATCAGCGTGAGGAAGCGCTCTTCCATTGGCATCGTGAGGAGCAGCCCGCCATCGACCCGTTTGCAGGCCAGTGTCGCACCAAGGGTTCCGGAGCCGGCCCCGATCGTCACCGGATATTCGCGTCCCTCGATGCATGACGTGCGGTTTTCGATGTAAATGCGACAATCCTGCCCGCAGACGAGACCGAACGCGGTTTCGTCGCCATCGGTGGTGAGCGCGAGCGCCATCGTATCGTCGGCCAAGAGGATCCAGTCGCCGCAATGGCTCGTGAGATTCTGGGCGGCGGCCGGAGAAATCAGAAAAAGCGCGACGGAAAGAGCAACGGCGATCCATTTTAGACCGGACCGGATCGGAAAGATGCTTTGCTTGATCATCGCCCCTCTCGAAGTGTCTGCTGATCGGGCCACACGTACGGCGACAGCGCCGCCGCAAGCGAAAGAGGCGGGAAATAACGTGCCGCGCAAGCGGCACCGGGAGCGACGTTCCCATCGCTCCCGGCCCTTTTGTCACCCGGGCCGAAACCCCGGCGACGGATTTGGTTTAGCGGAAGCCCGCGCCCGACCATATACGCAATGATCCGTAAGTATGGCGCGCCGGCGCCAGACCTTAGCGTCCCTTCCGGCCGCAAGAAGCGATCGCATCCAGCCAATAATCGCGGATATCGCCGTCCCCCTCGACGTTGCCGACAATGCTGCGGCGGACCGGCGTGATGCCAACGAACTTCAATATATTGCGCTCGAGGCTCTTGAGGCTGTGGGCGCCGTAGAAAATCCGGTAAAAAAGCGCCGGCATTCCCATCGTCACGACGATATGCGCGGTGCGTCCTTTCAGCTTCTTCTCCGGCAATCCGCCCTCGCGGTAGCGGAAGGCAAATCCGGGCCGGAGGACCTGCTCGAAAAAGGCTTTCAGCAACGCCGGCATGTCGCCGAGCCAGAGGGGATAGAGAATGACGATATGCTCCGCCCACCCGATCGCCTCCTGCGCAGACCGGATGGCCGCCGACGGTTCTCTCTCTTCCCAGTCGGTGCGCGACGTCAGTGGGCTGGGGTTCATCGCCGCAATATCGATCCGGCGCATCTCGTGCCCGCCGACTGCCGCGCCATCGACATAACGGTCGGCGAGCGCATGGACGAAGCGGCCGCGGTCCGGGTCGGGGTGGCCATCGATGATCAGGATACGCCTCTGCGTCATGATGAATCCTCCAAAAAGGCCGGATCGAGGGCGCAACGGACGATCCGCAGCGTCGGATCGGCGGGATCGGCGTGGCAAGTGAAGCCCATCTCGCGCTCCATCCGCAGCGCCGCCTCGTGATCGGCGAACTCGAGCGCTTCGACGACCGCTATGCGTTCGGCTCTGGCATAGCGAAGGACATGCTCGAACAGGCTCCAGCTGACCCCGCGGCCTTTCATATCGGCGCGCGTGGCAAGCGCGACCTCGGCGCGCGTCCGGTCCGGATCGGCGGCGAGCATCGCGGCCGCCAGGACCGAGCTGCCCTCGTGATCGAGCGCGAGGAAGCTGATCGTTCGCCGGTAATCCACCCGAACCATTGCCGCCAGCCGATCATGATCGACGCGCTCGATACCGCTGAGGAAGCGAAAGCGAAGATCCTCCGGCGACACACGCGCGAAGAAATCGGCGAGGAGCGGCTCGTCGTCGGAGCGCACGGGACGCACCTGAAAGGCGAAGCCGCTGCTGGTCTCCAGGTGGCCGGCCCATGCCATCGGCGGCGGCCGGATGGCGAGCGGCGCCTCGGCCCGGGGCTGCTCTTCGAGCCGAACCCGCGCGTCGAGCGCGATGACGCCGGTCGGATCGGCGAGGAGCGGGTTGATGTCGAGTTCGGCAATATCGGGTAGATCCTCTGCCATGGCCGAAAGCGCATCGATCGTCGCCGCGATCGCATCCACGTTCGCGGCAGGTTCGGCGCGGTAACCGGCAAGCAGTTTCGAAATGCGGGTGGCCGCGATCATCGTGTGGGCGCCGGCATCGTCGAGGGGCGGTAGCGCCAACGCCTTGTCGGCTACGATCTCGACCGACGTCCCGCCGGCGCCGAACACGAGCAGGCGCCCGAAGACGGGATCGGTTGCGATGCCGGCGATCAGTTCATGCGAATGAGGCCTGTCGATCATCGTTTCGACCGCGAAGCCCTCGATGCGCGCCTCGGGGTGCCGGGCGCGAACGCGGGCCTCCATCGCACAGGCGGCCCCAGCCGCGGCCTTGCGGCTCGCGAGGCCGAGGACGACGCCGCCGACGTCGGACTTGTGGCTGATATCGGGCGAGACCAGCTTCACGGCATAAGGGGGAGGAAGTCCGTCGACGGCATCGGGCATGACGTCCGGCGACGCCGCGAACCGCGTGCGCACGACCGGAACGCCATAGGCCGTCAATAATTCCTTCGCTTCGATTTCGCCGAGAAGCGTTCTGTTAGCCCTTCGCGCACCGGCGACGATCGCCCTCGCCTTGCCAACGTCCCGACGCACGTCGCGGCGGCGCACCGGCGCGTCGCGCAGCGCCGAGCGCGCGCGATCCGCTTCGAGCAAAAAGCCGAAGCCCTCGACGGCTTCCTGCGGCGTTGCGAACGACGGAATCCCGGCCTCCCCCAGAATCCGCCGCGCCGCTACACGATTGCCGTCTCCCAGCCAGCAGGCGATGACCGGCTTGGTGACCCCCGCTCGCCGCGCCGCGCCGACGGCCCCCGCCACCGCCTCGGCAAAGGCCTCGGCCGAGGCCATGGCCGTCGGGCAATTCATCACCAGCAGGGCGTCGACGCCTTCGTCCCCAAGCACGGGTCCGATGGCGTCCGCATATCGTGATGGCCCGGCATCGCCGACGATATCGACGGGATTCGCGCGCGACCAACCCGGCGAAAGCCGGGAACCGAGCGTCGCGAGCGTCCCGGTCGACAGCCTCGCAAGTTCGGCAGGCGTGTCCTCGATCGCGTCGACAGCGAGAATGCCGGCGCCGCCCCCGTTGGTGACGATGGCAAGACGGCCGCGCGGGCAGCGGCGATAGAAGGACAATATTTCCGCGGCATCGAACAGCTGCGAAAGCGTGTCGACCGTGACGATTCCTGCGCGATCGAAGGCGGCGCGATAGACGTCCCAGGTTCCGGCCAGCGTGCCGCTGTGCGACAATGCGGCCGCGGCAGCGGCGGGGGAACGCCCCGCCTTGATGGCTATGACCGGTTTGTTCAGCGCGGCGGCGCGAGCCGCGGACATGAACTTCGCGGCATCGCTGATGCCCTCAAGATAGAGCAATATGGCGTCGGTCTGTGGGTCGACGGCAAACAGGTCGATGAGGTCGCCGACATCGACATCGGCCATGTCGCCGACCGAGACGATAGCGGAGAAACCGATCGCCCGCGCGTCGGCCCAGTCCAGAAAGGCCGTCACCAGCGCCCCGCTCTGCGAAATCAGCGCGAGGCGGCCCGGCCGGGCCCGCGCCCGCGCGAATGTGGCATTGAGACGGGCATGCGGCGCCATGATCCCGAGGCAGTTCGGCCCGACGATGCGAAGGAGGTGCGGTCTCGCCGCGTCGAGCATCGCCTGCCGCAGGCCGGAATCCGATGTGATGCCCGCACTGAGCACGACCGCGCACCGCGTGCCGAGAGCGCCGAGCTCGGATATGATCCCCGGCACCGTGGACGCGGGCGTCATGATGATGGCAAGTTCAGGAGCGTCGATAACCTCGCCGATCGAGGCGAACCACCCTGTTCCGGAAATATCGACCCGGTGAGGATTGACGATACCGATGCTGCCTTCGAAGCCTTCTCGAAGAAGATTGCCAAGAACGAACGCGCCCAGCGACCCCGGTCTTTCGGACGCCCCCACCAGAAGAAGGCTTCGCGGTTTCAGAAGATATTGGAGGTTTCGGATGGACACGGGCCTGCCTTGGACACGGGAGAAGCAACGCGATGATGATGGGATCCGGCCCCGCATGGCTATCAGTAGAATCCCGCAATGAAGCAGCGCGCTGCCCGGTCTAAACCATGAGTGTCGATTTCATTGCAGGTGAGGCGATATGCCGGGTTCCCATGCGTCCGTCCGTCCGGTGCGGGGCGGTTTCTGGAAAGAGGTCTCTGTCCTTGAGATCGGCGTTTCCGCGGGCCTCCTCCTTCTCTTTTTCCTGTCGGACACGTTCGTCGAGACGATAGCGGGCATCTACATCCTGATAGCCGCGATGCTCTTCGCGGCGGCAGTTCAGGCGAGAATGGCCGCAGCGTGCTCCGCGCCCTTCGATCGCCGGCTCTGGCTCGCGGGGGCGACGGCGTGCCTCGTCGAAGCGATCATTCTGTTCGTCGATCCGCTGCTTGGTGGCCAGGCCACGAGCCTCGCAATCGCAGCGGCTCTAGGCGCTGGCGCGGCGGCGCGCCTTGCATTGGCGCTCGTCCGCCAACACCCCGGGCGCGGCTGGCTATATGTTTCGGGTGCGGTCGGCATGGCCGTAGCCATGGCGATCGGTTTCGGCTGGCCCTTCGCGTCGATAATTCCGGCGGCGCAAACGCTTACCCTCGACCTTCTCGCCGTTGCGACAATGCTGGCGAGCGTGACCGGAAAGTTACGGACGACCCGCGCGGCATGACCGCGGCACCCGGCGCCGCCCTCCGCGTCGCATGGCCAGCCGGGCGTACCCCCGCTCAGGTTCCCTGATCGGCCTCGAAAGTCCGTTCGAGAAGCTTCATGCGATCAACGATCGAGAAGAAGAAGGCCGTCGACCAGCCGATCAGGATGATGCCGCTGGCCCCTTCGATCGCACCGAGGATGCGCAGGCCGGGTGGAAGCACGAGATCGCCGTAACCGATCGTGACATAGGTCGAGGTCGAGAAATAAAGCGCATGCTCGAAATCGGCAAAAGCGCCGAGCACCTCATACAGCCCTGCCCAGATCCAGATTTCGGTCGAGTGGAGTCCGAAAAGGCCGAAGGCGGCGACGAGGATAGCTCCGCCGTTCAGCAGGACGACCAGATAGCGCCGCGAAGCGCGGCGGTAACGGCGGAGGACAGCGAGCAGGAGCGCGAGCCCGGCAAGGTGCACGATGACCGTCACCCCGACGACAAGCGTGGCCAGGATGAGCTGATGCGCGAGGGTCACCGCCCCGCATACGCGCGGAACCGCGACGTCCCCTTCATGCCGCGACGGCCGTCCCGGAGGGGACTGCATCGCGGGCAGGGTCGCCGTCATAGACGAACTCGGCACCCCTGAGGTCGATGCGCGGGAACGCGTCCTTCTCGGCCCAATAATCCTGGTTGTGGCGCCACTCGGGCTTGTCGCCGCGCCGCGGCATCGCGTCGAGCTCGCGCATCAGATAGCCCGGATTGAAATTATCCTCCTCGATCCAGGGAAGGATCGCCATGTCGGCATCCTCGGGCCGCAGAGCGACCTCGACCTTCTTTGCACCGATGTCGTCCATATGATTGAGCAGATTGCAGACGAAGTCGCCCATCATGTCGACGCGCAACGTCCAGCTCGCCCGGAAATAGCCCATCACCCAAGCGAGATTCGGCACGCCAGTCATCATCATGCCGCGATAGGTGACGGTCTTCGACCAGTCGACCGGTGCGCCGTCGACCTCGAATGGAATGCCGCCCATGACCGACAGGTTGAAGCCCGTCGCGGCGACGACGATGTCGGCCTCGATTTCCTCGCCGCCAGCCGTGAGGACACCCTTTTCGGTGAAGCGGTCGATCGTGTCGGTGACGACGGTCAATTTGCCTGCCGTCGCCGCCTTGAAAATGTCGCCGTCGGGGCAGAAGGCGAGCCGCTGCTGCCAGGGACGATATTTCGGGGTGAAGTGCGGCTCGAACGGGAAATCCGGATCGCCCGAATAGGCGCGGATCAGCGCCTTCAGCTCCTCGAACACGGCGTCGGGCTCGCTTGCGCAGCGCCGCGTCATCAGGTCCTGGTCGTGCATGATCTGCGCGCGCACGACGCGGTGCACCGTCGGCTCGTCGATGCCGATCTCGCGGAGCCGGTCGGCGAGTTCGTTCCGGTTCTCGCTGCAATAGAAATAGGTCGGCGAGCGCTGCAGCATCGTCACATGCGCCGCCTTTTCGGCGAAGGCCGGAACGATGGTGGCGGCGGTCGCGCCCGACCCGATCACGAGGATGCGCTTGCCCGCATAGTCGATCGCCGGATCCCAGAGCTGAGCGTGGACGAAGCGGCCGCGATAGTCGGAAACCCCCGGCCAGTCGGGGATGTAGGGCTTCTCATGATCATAATAGCCCTGGCACATCCAGAGGAAGCCCGCCGTGAAGACGACGACCGCGCCGTCCGGCGCGCGCACGGCCTCGACCGTCCAGCGATTGTCGGCGCTCGACCAGCGGCACGCGGTGATGCGGTGTCCGTAATGGATATGGACGCCGATTTCGTTCTCGTCGATCACCTCGCCCATATATTTGAGAATCGCCGCACCGCTCGCGATCGGCGCGCCGACCCAGGGCTTGAAGCGGTAGCCGAAAGTGTAGAGATCCGAGTCCGAGCGGACGCCGGGATATTTGTGCGTTTCCCACGTACCGCCGAACGTCGGCTTCGCCTCGAGGATCGCATAGGTCTTGCCCGGGCATTGCTGCTGGAGATGATAAGCCGAACCGATGCCGGAGATCCCGGCACCCGCGATCAGCACGTCGACATGAGGCGCCTCGGCCCGCCCCGGGGCGCGGGATCGCTTTCCTGTTCCGGTCATCCTTCGCACTCTCCACAATGGGACCCTGTCAGATTGACGACGGTAAAATCGCCGGCATTGATTTCGATCAAAAGCTGCAACGGTGGCGCTTTCGGTCGGTGCTCACTGGCGGAAATGCGTGAACCAGATGGTTCCCAGCACCGCAAAGACAAGGAAAACGACCCAGAAGCCGATGGCCGCCGCCCGTTCGCGTCGGCGTTCGACCGGATCTTCGAGATCGGGTGCCATCGTTAGCGACCACGGCGCGCGATCGTTCGCGCGGCAACAAGTCCGGCAGTCAGAAACGGCACGAGAGCCGCCGCGATCTTCAGCTTGGGCGAATGCGATGCGCGCCGGATTTTCTTGCGCATCCGGCGCGGAACGCCGATCTTCGCGAGTGACTTGTCGACGTCCGGAATATCCATTTCGACCTCCTCGATCATGTGGGAGGCACAGGATGGGCGCTCGCGGCGGCAGCCGATATACGTAACTTCCGCATTGCCGCGGAAAGGCGATCCGATAAGCGGCGAAAAGCAACGGAAGGCTTTCAAGTCCGGGCTGCCGACCATGGTAAAGGCGGCGAAAAGAATCGCCGTCGCATCACGGTTCATGGTATAGGCAGCAACAACTATTGGGCAGCTCTCGCAGAGGAAACATGCACCGGCCGTTGGAGAAAAATATATCTCCGCCGGTTCCGCGCCGGCCTTTTGCTCTTCGCGTGGCCGTCGCCGTCGCGATCGTTTGCCTTGCTGCCCTCGTCCGGTTCGCCTTCGATCCCTTGCTCGGTACGCAGGCACCCTATCTTTTGTTCGCCCTAGCGGTGCTCGCCGCCGCTGTCGTGACGGATCCGGTGGCCGCCTCCTTCGCGACCCTCCCCGCGCTTGGTTTCGGGGTCTATTTTTCGAGCCGTCAAGGATTCGGCTCAGCCAATTTTCTGGAAAGCGCATTCTTTTTGGTCGTCGCCGGCGGGATCATTCTGCTCACGCGCGGCCTCCACCGGTCGCGGGTCCGGATGGATCAGAATGAACGGTCGGCCGCGATCGAGGCCGAAAAAGCGACGGTGATCGCCGAGGAACTCGCTCTGCTGATCGACGGCGCGCACGGTCACGCGATCTACCTGCTCGATGCGTCCGGCAAGGTTGCGATCTGGAACGAGGGCGCCGAGCGGCTGATGGGTTGGAGTGAGGAGGAAGCGATAGGGCGGGAAGACACGATCTTCTATCCCGCCGATGCGATTGCGGCCGGCAAGCCCGCCCAAGACCTTCGCGAGGCGGCACGGTGCGGCAAATTGGCGACCGAGGATTGGCGCGTTCGCAAGAACGGCTCGGAATTTCTGGCCGACATTTCGGTGACAGCCCTTCAGGGCGAAACCGGGCTTCGCGGCTATGCCATCGTCGTGTCCGACATCACAGGGCGCCGCGCGGCGCAGGACGCGCTGCGGGCGCAGGAAAGCCACTTGCGCTCGATCCTGTCGACGGTCCCCGACGCGATGATCGTGATCGACGACCAGGGCAAGATCCTGTCATTCAGCGCCGCGGCCGAGCGACTGTTCGGCTACAGCGAAGCCGAGTTACTCGGGGCCAATGTGAGCGCGCTCATGCCCTCCCCCGACCGCGATCGCCACGATGGCTATATCGCGCGCTATCTCGCGACCGGCGAGAAACGGATCATCGGTATCGGGCGCGTCGTTTTCGCGCAGCGCAAGGATGGCTCCACCTTCCCGATGGAATTGTCGATCGGCGAGGCGGCGGGCGATACGCATCCTTTGTTCACCGGCTTCATACGCGACCTTACCGAACGGCAAAAGACCGAGGCGCGGCTCGAGTCGCTGCAGTCCGAGCTTATCCATGTCTCGCGCGTGAGCGCGATGGGCACCATGGCTTCGACCCTCGCGCACGAGCTTAACCAGCCTATCACGGCGGTTACCAACTACGTCGAGGCCATCCGCGACATGCTCGCCGCGCCCGATCCCGATGACATGCCGATGATCCGCGAGGCGCTCGACGACACCGCAAAAGAGGCCCTGAGGGCGGGTCATATCGTACGCCGCCTGCGCGATTTCGTCGCGCGCGGCGAGGTCGAGAAAACGATCGAAAAACTGCCCGCGCTGATCAACGAAGCCGCGGTGCTGGGGCTGATGGGCGCGCGCGAGAAAGGGATCGAGCCGCGGTTCGATCTCGATCCCTACGCCTCGCCCGTCCTCGTCGACAAGGTCCAGATCCAGCAGGTGCTGATCAACCTCATTCGAAACGCGGTCGAGGCGATGGCGGCCGCCCCCGAGCGCCGGCTGGCCGTGTCGAGCCGGCCCGACCAGCCGGGTTTCGTGCGGGTAATCGTAGCCGATACCGGGCCGGGCGTTTCGCCCGAGGTCGCGGCGCAATTATTCACCGCGTTCGTCAGCACGAAGGCCGAGGGCATGGGCCTTGGCCTGTCGATCTGCCGCACGATCGTCGAGGCCAACGGCGGCCGGATCTGGATGGAGCTCGGGAAAGCGGGCGGAACCGAATTTCATTTCACTCTTGTGAGCGCGAAGGCGGGGGAAAAAGATGACGGATAGGAAGCTGGTTCATATCGTCGATGACGAGGATGCGATCCGGCGCTCGGCGAGTTTCATGCTGAAGACGTCGGGCTATGCGGTGCAGACCTGGGCGACTGGCGTCGCCTTCCTCAGGGAAATCCGGCACGTCCCCGAAGGATGCGTCCTGCTCGACGTGCGGATGCCCGAGATGGATGGGCTCGAGGTGCAGGAGGCACTGCGCGAACGCGGCGTCACCATGCCGGTCATCGTCCTGACGGGCCATGCCGACGTGTCGATCGCGGTGCGGGCGATGAAGGGGGGAGCGGTCGACTTCCTCGAAAAGCCGTTTGAGAAGGCTGTCCTCATCGCCGCCATCGAGGCGGCGTTCGACCGGCTGACGGCCGCCGACGGCGCGGCGGCGCGCGCGGCCGAAGCGAATGTCGTGCTGGGCGTCCTGACGCCGCGCGAGCGCGAAGTGCTGGAGGGGCTTGCACAGGGACTGCCGAACAAGACGATCGCCTATGATCTCGGCATCTCCCCGCGAACGGTCGAGGTTCACCGCGCCAATCTGATGGCGAAGCTCGATGTTCGGAGCCTGTCCGACGCCCTGCGCCTTGCCTTCGCGGCGGGCCTCGGCGCCTGACATATAGGGACCAATACGTAACGACCCCGGATCGCCGGCCGCTACAAGGAAGGCATGATCGCAGAGGCTCCATATCCATGAGCGACCCGGCAACACCGAGCCGCTCGATCGCGTTGCTGACCGTGCGCGAGCGCGAGGTCGTGGCCGGACTGGTGTGCGGCTTTACGAACAAGCAGATCGGTCAGAAGCTCGGCATCAGCCACCGCACGGTGGAAATCCATCGCGCCCGCGCGATGCGGAAACTCGGCGCGCCGACGCTGGCCGCGCTGCTCACCCTCGTCCTGCCCCATCGCGAAGAGCTCCCCGGCGTATAGGGTTGACCGACCATGATCGGTCCGGCTTCCCCCTACCGAAGCACGAAAGGCACCATCGCAAGGCCCGCGATCACGCTGGCAAGCAGCGGCAGCGCCGCGATCCATCCGCGGCGCGACCGCGTTAGCGCTGGCGGTATCGCGGCCTTGAAGAGCGTATTGGCCATCACCGGCGCGGCGACGACCAGTCCGGCCGTGCGTTCGTCGAGCACGCCGGGTGGAAGGCCGCCGATGGTGATGATCGCCGCGTCGACGTCGGCGATCCCCGAGACCGCCAGGATGATCGCCACGGCGGACTCGCCGATCCGGGCGATCAACCAGCGCGCGATC
>PNJO01000065.1 GCA_013821905.1 Sphingopyxis sp.
TCCGCCGCTATCTCGAACTTGGCTGCGTCCTCCTGATGACCGGTTCCAAATTCGCCGGCGGCCCACCGTTCAGCGGCTTCGCGCTCGTTCCGGCCGCGCTTCGGGCACGCGCGCACAGCCTGCCCCAGGGTTTTCGCCGCATCGCGACGCGCGCCGAATGGCCCCCCGAATGGCCCGGTGCCGACGCCCTGGCGTCGTCGGGCAATTTCGGCCTGCTGCTGCGGCTGCAGGCGGCGCTGATCGAGATGGAGCGTTTCGCCGCGTTGCCCGCCGACCACGCGACCCAAATCACCGCGCGCTTCAGCCATCATGTCATGCATCTGGTGAAACAACTCGATATCGCCGAAGTGCCCGGCGCCGGCGGCACGTCCTGCCTCGCCAGCGAAACGCTGCGTACGCTCGACCTGTCGGCGCGCTGGTCGCAGTGCGATTTCGACGCCGCCAAACTGATGCACGGCCATATCGCACGCCAGTCGCGCCAGTGGCTGGGGCGCGAGGTGCGGCTGGGCCAACCGGTCAAGACACACCTGATGGCCGACGGCCGGATGGCGGGCACGCTGCGCCTGTCGCTGTCGATGCCGCTGATGGCCGAACTCGCCGCGCTGTCCGATATCGCGCTCGACGAGCGGCTTGAAAACGACATGTCGCTGATCGGCGCCGCCATTTCGGCGGCAGCCGCGACGGCCTTTGTGACGCGCCAGCCCGCCCCGCTCGCCTGATCGCAAAGCGGCTCGCAGCACGCGGCGCGCGCCCCATATTCCTCGCCCAGCCGTCCCGCGGCCACGGTTCGTCGTGAAAAACCGGCGCCCGCGGCAGCATTTCCGGCGCGCGGTTCGTTCGCTCTTCACTATGATGAAACGACGCACTCTCTCCCGCCCCGCCACGAGCGCGATTGCCGCGTTCCTGGCCGTCACCACCCCCGCCGCTTTCGCACAGGAAGCGCCGAGCGTCGCGATGACGCCGCCCGTCGCGGTGCCACCCGCCGCTCCGCCGCCGGCCGCCGAGCCGGCACCGGTCGCCCCGATCGCCGCGCCGCAGCCCGCCACGACGCCGCAGCCCGTGATCCGTGTGCCGCTCGATATCGCGCCCGAGCCGGCCGCTCTTGAAACGCCCGCGCCGCGCGCCACCGGGAATCAAGCGGCTCGCCCCCCGGCGCGCGCCGAACGACCGGCGCCGCGTGTCCGCACCGCCGCACCGGCCGAGGCGCCTGCCGCCGCGCCGCTGGGACCCGCCGCGCCGCTTGCCAGCGAGGCATTGCCCGTAACGCCGCCCGCAGCCGCGCCCATCGAAGCACCGATTGAACCGGCCGCCGAGGCTGCGCCGACGCCGGTCGCAACGGCGGCGGTCGATGGCGATGCTTTCCCTTGGGAGATTGCCGGCAGCGCCGCGGCGCTGCTCGTCTTCGGCGGCGCCGGCCTCGCCTTTGCGCGCCGCCGCCGCGGTGCAAGCGCGGACGCGGTCGAAGGCATGAGCTTCGAACAAATGGCTGCGGCCGAGGCCGTGCCCTATCACGCCCCCCCGCGCGAGGAGGTCGTCCGTCCCGCCCCCGTCGCTCACGACACGCCGAGCTTTGCCGCCGCGCCGCACGGCAGCATGGGTCGCCACGAAGCGCTTGCGATGGCGGGGCCAACGCCCGACAATCCCTTCGAAACGTTGAAGAAGCGCCTTCAGCGCGCCCGCTTCCTCGATCGTCAGGAACGCGCGGCCTATGAAGAGGCGCTCGCACCGCAGGCGGATTTGGCGCGCAAGCCGGTCAGCGCGTGGGAGATCGCCCAGCGCGACATCGGTCCGGCGCCCGCCGAACAGGAAATCCGCCGCCCCGAGCGCGGCCCGGCGCGTCAGGGTTCGTTCCGTCCCGGCTTTGCCCGCAACTGACCGGCGACGGGCGGCCAAAAGAAAAAGGGCGGCGCCTCACGGCACCGCCCTTTTCTTTTCGCTCGAGCCCGGCCGGTCGAGCCGGCCGGAACCCGCGGAACCGAATTACTTCAGTTCGACGGTCGCGCCGGCGGCGAGAAGCTTGGCCTTCAGCTCTTCGGCTTCGGCCTTGTTCACGCCTTCCTTGACGGCCTTCGGCGCGCTTTCGACGAGCGCCTTGGCTTCGCCCAGGCCCAGGCCGGTGATCGCGCGGACTTCCTTGATCACGTTGATCTTGTTGCCGCCGTCGCCGGTCAGGATGACGTCGAATTCGGTCTGCTCTTCAGCAGCAGCGGCACCGGCGCCACCGGCGGCCGGAGCGGCAACCGCAACGGCAGCAGCGGCCGAAACGCCCCACTTTTCTTCGAGCAGCTTCGAAAGTTCAGCAGCTTCCAGAACGGTCAGCGCCGACAGGTCTTCAACGATCTTTGCGAGATCAGCCATTTTATTTCTCCATCAGAACCGGGATAGCCCGGTGAATTGTTACGGTAGGTAAAAGTTTATGCCGCTTCCTTGGCGCCATAAGCACCAAAGACCCGCGCCAGCTGACCAGCCGGGGCTGCCGCAATCTGGGCAACCTTGGTGGCCGGAGCCTGGAGCAGGCCGACAAGCTTCGCACGCAGTTCGTCAAGCGACGGCAGCGATGCGAGCGCCTTCACGCCTTCCACGTCGAGGACCACATCCCCCATGCCACCACCAACGATTTCAAGCTTGTCGTTGGTCTTGGCAAATTCCACCGCGATCTTCGCAGCCGCGACCGGATCGGTCGAGGCGGCGATTGCCGTGGGGCCGGTCAGCAGGTCGCTGATGCCGGTGTAGGAGGTGCCATCGAGCGCGATCTTGGCCAGGCGGTTCTTCGCGACCTTATAGCTCGCCCCCGCGTCGCGCATCTGCTGGCGAAGCACCGTCGACTGGGCGACGGTGAGGCCGAGGTTGCGAACAATCACAACCGCGGCTGCATTCGACAGCGTAGCATTCAGCGAGGATACGGCTTCGGCCTTTTCAGCACGATCCATGCCTGTTTCTCCACTCATGCCCGGATGCACGCCGAAACGCGCGGCCGGGCCGCTAACACACGCAAAAGCCGTGCGGGACGTATCCCGCCTGTCCTTCACGCAACGATGTCCGATGGGGTCGGTCAAGCCGCGTCACCTGGATGCCAGGCGGGCGACCGATAAAAGACTGTTCCCCGTCTCGGCTGGAAATTAAGAAGGGCAAATCCCCTTCACCAACTGTCTCGGACGGAATTGCCGCAAGCGAACCTGCGGCAACACGGGGGCGCTCTTAGCCGGAATCGGCGGGAAGTCAAGGATATCGGCGGAAGTTGGCGAAAGTGCCGCGCAGCGGGCTTGCAAAGTCTGTTTCAAGATATATCTTAGACGCATCGAATCGCATGAAGGAGTTTGAGATGCGACATGGAATGAACCGGCACGGGTGCGGCGAGCGCCATGCCATGCACCGCGCGATGCGTGAATTCAGCCGCGAGGCCATGCGCCACGGTGGACGTGGTTTCGGGCATGGCTTTGGCGGCCGCGGTTTCGGCGGACGTTTCCGCGATGACGACGAGGGCCGTGGGCGGCGCCGGCGGATGTTCGACAGCGGCGAGCTGCGGCTCGTCCTGCTGAAGCTGATCGCCGACGAGCCGCGCCACGGATACGACCTGATCCGCCGGATCGAGGAACTGACCCGCGGCGCCTATGCGCCGAGCCCGGGCGTGATCTACCCCACCCTCACCCTGCTGGGCGACATGGGGCTGATCGAGGCCGCCGACAGCGACGGCGCGAAAAAGCTGTTCGCGATCACCGACGCCGGCCGCGCCGAGCTCGACGCGAACAAGGACAGCGTCGAGGGCCTGATCGCGCGCCTGGCCGAAGTCGGCGAGGAGCGCCAGCGCACCGACAGCGCGTCGGTCCGCCGCGCGATGGGCAATCTGAAGGCGGTGCTGATGAACCGGCTGGGCGACCGCGACCTCGACGAGGCGGTGCTGCACGACATCGTCGGCCTGATCGACGACGCCGCGCAGAAGATCGAGCGCCTGTGATGCGCAGCGCGACCGCCAGCGTGCCAACCGCGCACGCGAGCAAATATCTGCAACAGCTGTGCAAGCACTGGCAGCATAATCTCGCCGTCGAATTCACCGCCGAACATAGCACCGTGACCTTCCCCCGCGACGCGCGCGGCGCGAGCTGGGCGGACGACGCAATCGTCACCTTCGATGCGGGCGCCGACGCACTGGCGGTCCGCATCGACGCGAGCAGCGACGAGCATGTCGCGGCGATGGAAGACGTCGTCGCGCGGCATCTCGATCGTTTTGCGTTCCGGGAGGCGCCGCTGGTGTTCCACTGGCAGGCGGGCTGACAGGCGCGCCACGATCGAGGTCCGCCATCAAATAATGCCATCATTCCGGCGGAGGCCGGAATCCCGCCGTCCGATATCCACGCGGCGGCGAGATCCCGGCCTGCGCCGGGATGACGAGGCATTATCGTTATTCGATATTATTGATTGACGATATGATATACGCGACGTATATCGTTCCTCGATAAGCAAATGATCGGAGAACGATATGTCTATGGAGCATTCGACATTATTGGGCGTAACGCGCGGCCTGCTCTGGCTGATGCTGGGGCTGGTCGTCGCCGCCTTTCTGTTCGTGATCGTCGCGGGCGCGGCGCTGGTCGCGATGTGGCCCGAGATCGCCGTGGAGGCGAAGAACAGCCGCGTGTTCCTCGCCCCCGCGACGATGCGGCCGCAGCTCTTCGCGCTGCTCGGCATCCTTGCCGCCGTCCTCGCCGCCGCGGTCTATATCCTGCGGAAGCTGCAGGCGCTGGTCGCGACGGCGGCAAGCGACCCTTTCATCCCCGCCAACGCCGACCGGCTCCGCCGCATCGGCTGGGCGCTGGTCGCAGTGCAGTTGCTCGCGCTGCCGCTCGGCGCGGTCGCGCGCAGCATCGCTGCCCCGACGAGCCAGTTCGCCGGCATGGGCGGGGTCAATCTCAACGGCATCCTGTCGATCCTGCTCGCCTTCGTGCTCGCCGCGGTCTTCGAAAAGGGCGCCGCGATGCGCGCCGACCTGGAAGGAACGGTGTGATGGCGATCGTCGTGAAACTGGACGACCTGCTCCACGCGAAGCGGATGACGCTGACCGACCTGTCGGAGCGCATCGGCATCACGCTCGCCAACCTGTCGATCCTCAAGACCGGCAAGGCGAAGGCGATGCGCTTTTCGACGCTCGAGGCGATCTGCACCGAACTCGATTGCCAGCCCGGCGACTTGCTGGCCTTCGAAGCCGAAAGCTGAACACAGCCCGGCGACAAACTGGCCCCGCGCCGCTCCCCCGGGCGGCGCGGGGTTTTTGTTGTTGGCGGTCTTCCCCCTCCCGCTTGCGGGAGGGGTCGGGGGCGGGCCAGCGACGGTGCGATCATGCCCACCCCGCTGCGGCTAGGCAGCAAGCTGCCAAGCCTCGCTGCCCCTCCCGCAAACGGGAGGGGACATCCGCTTTCGCCTCAACGGCCGCTAACCACCCCAACCGCACAGGCGCATTCCGGAGCCGGACAAGCGCCTTGCCCTTGCCGGAACGGGGTGGAAGGATAAACGTATCAGGGGTGGCGCCCCTTCGGTCGCCCCTGTCTGTGAAAGGAATATCCGTGTCCGATGCCCAGGGGCTGCTGTGCCCGTCCTGCCGCGTGAATCTGACGATGTCGGAACGCCAGGGAATCGAGATCGACTATTGCCCCCAGTGCCGCGGCGTCTGGCTCGATCGCGGCGAACTCGACAAGATCATCGAACGCAGCGAAGGCCCCGCCCCCGCGCCGCGCGCGTCGGCCCCGCCGCCGCCGCCGCAGCCGCACTATCGCGATCACGGGCACGACGACCGTCATTATGGCAAGCCCTACAAGAAGAAGAGCTATGCCAAGAGCTTCCTCAGCGACCTGTTCGACTGACCGCCGTCAGGGCTTGAGACCGAAGCGCGCATAGTCGCGCTCGGTCGAGGGCGACATCTGCCGCGCGATCGCAAGGTCGGCAGCGGCAGCGGCCGCCTGCCCCATGCGCTTGTTGACGATCGCGCGCAGGAAGCGGCTCGACCCCATGCCCGGCACCTGCAACAGCGCCGCGTCGAGATCGCGCAGCGCATCCTCGTGGCGGCCGAGGCGCATCCAGACCAGCGCGCGGCTGTCGAGGATCGCGGCGGTGCTGTCGCTGAGTTCCATCGCCGCGGTGCAATCCTTGAGCGCGGTGTCGACCTGGACGTTGCGCGACGCCTTGATCCAGCAGCGCGCATTGAGCAGGTTGGGCACGCCGGGCTTCGCCGCGATCAGCGCATCGAGTTCGGCGATCGCCGCCGCCGCATCGCCGAATTCGCCGACCACTGTCGCCTTTGCCATACGATAGTCGTCGCGCGTCTTGCCGCCGAGCGCGATGCGTTCGTCGAGCATCGCCGATGCCTTCGCCACGTCGCCGCGCTCGGCAACGAGCATCGCGACGCTGAAGATCGCGCCCTGCGACGCCGGATCGAGCTTGCGCGCCTCCTCGGCATCGGCGAGCGCACCCACGATATCGCCGAGTTCCTTGCGCGCCGCCGAGCGGGCGAGATAGGCCTCGACCGACGGCAGAAGCGCGATCTGCTTCGTCAGCGCCGCGATCGCGCCCTTATAGTCGCCGATCCCCTGGTGGAACGAGGCGCTGCTGGTCAGCGCCGTGACGTCTTCCTCGTCCGATTGTTCGGCCGCCTTCGCGAAGATCGCGCTGGCGCTATCGAGCTGCGAGGTCGAGGCGGCGCCCTTCAGGTTCCAGCGCCGCCGCGCGTCGGACGCGGCCACCATGCGCGGCGAGCGCGCGACGAGCGTTGCCGTGCGGTCGCGCTCGACGGACACCTGGTTTGCGGGAATCTCGCGCCCTGCGGTTGCCAGCCATTCGTCGATGGTGACGAAGCCGCCTTCCATGGTGACCGTCCGCTTGACGTCGAACCCGGCGACCTGCGCATCGACGGTCGAATCCCCCTCGATCGCATAGCCCTTGCCGCCGTCGGGCAGGCGGATGCGCAGCCGGTAACGCGCGAGATCGGGCGTGGGCGTCGCGACCGGGATATCGGCCCAGGACGCGCGCGCGCGATCGGGTTCGAAGGCGATCATGCTCGGAACGCGCGACAGCCAGCGTTCCATGCGCTGGTCCTCGCGGCGCCAGCCCGTCGTGAAGACGCCCTTGCCCTTGATCGTGATGCTGCCCGCATCGGCATCGGTGGTCGTGGCGAGCGTTTCATACTGCGCCTCGCCGACATAATGCTGCAGGAATTTCTCGGTCAGTTCGCGCTGTTCCTTCGCGCCGAGCTGCGAATTGGCAAGGGTGATCAGGCTGGCGAGCTGGCCGCGCACGACCATCGTCAGGTCGATCACCGACGGCAGGTCGAGGCTCGTGCTCTCGTCGGCCTCGAGCATCAGGTCGACGATCGGGCGCGCCGGCGGTTTCAGCGCGATCTGGACCAGATCGGCCCCTGCGGCGCGGATCGGCAGCACATGGCCGAGCGCGGGCGTATCCCTGATGTCGGGAAGCCGGGTGCCGAGCCCCGTTCCGTCGAGCCACAGCGTCTCGCCGCCGATCTTTGCGCCGACGATGACATGGTTGAACGCCAGCGCGCTCGGAATGCGGGCAACGACCAGATCGCCCATGTCGGCGTGCGCGAGCACCGCCTCGGCCTCGATATCCATCGCGTGGAGCATCGCGAGCAGCAGCAGCGTCTTCGCCTTGCAGTCGCCGTAGCGCACTTCCCACGTCTTCGCGGGCGTCTGCGGCACATAGTTGCCGCCGTCCATGCCGACCGCGAGATAGCGGACCTTGTCCTGGACCAGTTGCAACGCCATCGCCGTGCGCTTCAGCGGATCGTCGGTCGCCGCCTTGATCGTCGCGATCTCGCCCGCGAGCGCGCTGTCCGCGGCAATCGTGCCTTCGGTGGCATAGAGCGGCGCCATGATTTTCGACACATCCGCCCAGCTGGCGAAGGTCGAGGCCTCGATCAGCGGCAGGCGCTGGAAGCGCCCGGGCGCGTCGCCGGGGATTTCGGCGAGCTTGGCGACCGGCATCGGAACGGGCAGCTCGAAAAAGTCGCCGACACGCTTCGGTTTGGCGTCGACATTGCCGCTCAGCGCCTTCCAGTGCGTATCCTCGCCCGCGCGCCACGACAATTTATAGGATGCCGACGCGATCTTGACGGGTTCGGCGACGATCGGCTGCGCGAGTTGCGCGCGTCCGCCGAGCGCGCCATCCTTTGCCGTGATCGACATGCGCAGGCGCAGCACGTCGCCGACCCGCAGCCCCTCGACCGCGAGCGTCGCCGACAGGATGCCGGTGAGTTCGCGCTGTTCGAGCGACTGTTCGCGGCGCAGCACGGTGAATTTCTGCCCGCCCGCGAGCGCGTCGATTTCCTCGCTGCCGCGGATGATCGCGACCTGGTGGACGATCAGGTCGCCCTTGTCGGGGCTCCAGGCGAGCGTGAGGTTGCTGTTCTGCGACAGCGCCTCGGGCGTGTCGAGCTTGATCGCAGTGTCGACATAGTTCCACACCGTCGCGCCATCGACGCGCTGCTGCACGTCATAGAGAATCGGCCCGCCCGTCGCGCTGCCGCTCGTGGTATCGGGAAGCCTGGCGACGGTAACCCATGCCGGAACGGGCGCATAAAGCGGCTGCTCGCCCGCCCAGGCGACCTGCACCTGGATCGGCACCGCGACGACGGCCGCACATGCAGCGCCACGCCAGATATTCATCGACCCGTTCCCCCGTAAATTCCTGTTTGCCCTGCCCCTTCAACTGCACCGGGCGGGCCCGCGATGCAATCGCCTTTACCGCCAATCAGGCGACGACAGCGTGACGCCGCGCATAAAGGAAATAGACGCCCAGCCCGAC
Organism: Sphingopyxis sp.; assembly: GCA_013821905.1. Classification (GTDB taxonomy): domain Bacteria; phylum Pseudomonadota; class Alphaproteobacteria; order Sphingomonadales; family Sphingomonadaceae; genus Sphingopyxis. Next base: position 8,809 of record PNJO01000065.1, read on the forward strand.
GATGTTCCAGATCAGGAACCAGAACTGCGTCTGCGCCGGCAGGTTGAAGAAGAGATAGGCGCAGCCGAGCACCGCACCGATGCCGACCACCCACGGCAGCGGCGCGCGGAAGGTGCGCGGCGCGTCGGGCGCGCGGCGGCGCATGATCAGCATGCAGATCGCGACCGCGGTGAAGGCGGCAAGCGTCCCGGCGTTGGCGAGCGCGGCGAGCTCGTCGAGCGGGATGAAGCCCGCAAGGATCGCGACGACGATGGCGGTGAAGAGCGTGATGCGCACCGGCGAGCCGCGCGACGACAGCTTGGCGAGGCTCGCGGGGAGCAGGCCGTCGCGCGCCATGGTGAAGAAGATGCGGCTCTGGCCATAGAAGAAGGCGAGGATGACGGTAGGAAGCGCGACCGCCGCCGACACGCCGAGATACCAGGCCGCGGTGGGCTGACCGAGTTCGCGCAGGATCAGTGCGAGCGGTTCGGGGCTGTTCGCAAAGCGGCTGTAGGCGATCGCGCCGACCGCGGCGACCGCGACGATGACGTAGATGGCGACGCAGGCGACCATCGACCCGATGATCCCGATCTTGAGGTCGCGGTCGGGATTCTTCGCCTCCTCGGCGGCGGTCGCGATCGCATCGAAGCCGTAAAAGGCGAAGAAGATGATCGCCGCCGCCGCCATGACGCCGCGCTCGACGCCGTCGGGGCCGACATGCTTGGCAAAGCCGAACGGATTGAAGGGCTCGAGGTTGGCGGCGTCGAACGCCGGCAGCGCGACCGCGACGAACACCGCGAGCGCGACGATCTTCACGATCACCAGGACGGCATTGACCGTCGCGCTTTCGCGTGTGCCGAACAGCAGCATCCCGGCGACGACGGCGATGATCGCGATCGCCGGCAGATTGACGATGCCGCCGAGTTCGGGGCCCTGCATCAGCGCCATCGGCATGCCCACCGACGCATGAAGCAAGGGCGCCACATAGCCCGACCAGCCGACCGCCACCGCACTGACGACGAGCGAATATTCGAGGATCAGGCTCCAGCCGACCACCCAAGCGATCAGCTCGCCGATCACGACATAGCTATAGGTATAGGCGCTGCCCGACGCGGGGATCATCGTCGCCATCTCGGCATAGGCGAGCGCTGCGAAGACGCAGATCAGGCCGGCGACGGCGAAGGAGAGGATCACCGCGGGGCCGGCCTTTGCCGCGCCGACGCCGATCAGGGTCAGGATGCCGGTGCCGACGATCGCGCCGACGCCGAGCGCGATCAGGTGCGGCCAGCCGAGCGTGCGCGCGAGTCCCTGTCCCCCATGCTGTTCGGGGACGATGGATTTGCGACGGAACAGGCTGTCGGACATGGCTGGGCTCCCCTTTCGGCTTTGCGCCGCTTGTAGGGGAGCCGCCGCGCAGCGCAAGCCGGGAGCGTCAGCTGGCCGTGACGACGATCTTTCCTTTGGAAGAAGCCGTCAGCGCCTCATGCGCCACACCGGCATCGGCAAGCCCGAATTCGCGCGGATCGACGCGCGGGACGAGCTGCCCCGCCTCGACCAGCCGCGTCGCCTCAGACAGAATCGCGCCGTGACGCGCACGGCCTTCGCCGGTGAGCAGCGGATGCAGAGAGAAGACTCCCGAATAGGTAGCGGCCTTGAACGAAAGCGGCGCCAGCGCATGGGTTCCCCAGCCAAGGCAACTCACGACGTGGCCGAACCGGCGAACCGCGGCGAAGGACGCATCGAGGACGTGGCCACCGCCTGTGTCATAGACGAGATCGAACCCGCGCCCGCCCGTGTAACGCAGGACATAATCGGCCACTTCGCTTGCCTCAAAGTCGATCGGGACCGCTCCAAGGCCGCGAAGATAATCGCCGTCGCCGCTCCGCCCGGTTGCGAATACCTCTGCGCCGAACGACCGCGCGATCTGCACGGCGACATGTCCGACGCCGCCCGCGCCGCCCTGAACCAGCACCTGCTGCCCGGCGCGGACCGCCGCGCGGTCGACCAGCCCCTCCCACGCCGTGATGAAAACCAGCGGCAGCGCGGCCGCGTCGCGCATCGACAGGTTCCGCGGTTTGCGGGCGAGCAGCGTCGCGTCGACGGCGGCATATTCCGCAAGGCTTCCCTGCAGGCCGCCGACACCGCCGGTCATGCCATAGACCTCGTCGCCGGCGCGGAAGGCGTCGACGCCCTCTCCGACAGCTTCGACGACGCCCGCCATGTCCATGCCGAGAATGGCCGGCAGCGGCTGGCGCGCGTGCGGGGCGGCGCCCGCGCGGATCTTGGCATCCAGTGGATTGACGCCGCTCGCGCGGATTCTGACAAGCACCTCGCCGGCCCCGGGTGCCGGGCGAGGCAGATCGACCAGCCGGAAGGCGCCGCCGGGAGCGTCCAGCAGCGCAGCCTTCATCGTCATATTTTCCATCGCACATCTCCTTTGCAGGAGTGGAGATATGTCCTGCGTCAACGCATTAAAGATTCGATTTCCTTCTCAGCTCCATGCATAATTGCATGGAGCTGAGAAAGTGGGACGGGTGATGGAGTGGGATGATCTCCGCGTATTTTTGGCGGTTGCGCGGACCGGCACATTGGGGGCGGCGGCGCGGGCAATCGGTCAGACCCAGCCGACGATGGGCCGCCGCATCCGCGCGCTCGAAACTGCGCTCGGCCACATGCTGTTCCAGCGCACCCGCGAAGGTTTTATCCTTACCAGCGAGGGAGAGGCGGTGCTGGCCCATGCCGAGCGCATGGAAGAGGAGGCGCTGGGCCTGCGCCGCGAGCTCGCCGGGTCGGAAACGGCAATCGAGGGGCTACTGCGGCTGTCCTGTTCCGACTGGTTCGGGGTCACGATGCTCGCCCCGATCCTTGTCGAATTCGCTGCTGCCCGGCCCCGCGTGGTCGTGGAGCTTTTGACCGACCCGCGCCTCTACAGCCTTCCCCGTCGCGAGGCCGACCTTGTTTTCCGCATTCGTCCCTTCGACGAACCCGAGGTGGTGGCGAGACGGCTGATGCGCATCCCTTATGGCGCCTATGCAAAAACCGGAACGCCGCACCCGACGGGCGATGGCGCCGGATCGTCGCTGCTGCTGATGGATACGGCGTTCGGCGGGATGCCCGATGTCGCATGGATCACCGGCAAGCTTCCGCAGGCGCATATCCTGTCGCGCAGCAACAGTCGCGAGGTGCAGGCGCGGCTATGCGCGCTGGGCATGGGAATAGCGATCCTGCCGCGCCCGCTTGGCGACGCAACGGCCGGGATCGAGCCCATCGACCTGGGCGAGGCGCCGCCATCGCGGGACACCTGGCTTGGCTATCACCGCGATATGCGCCGGAACGCACGGCTGCGCGCGCTTCTCGACCTTGTCGTCGAACGGCTTGCCGATTGAACCGCCGTCAGAGCAAAGCCTCGATCGCCCCGGCCAGCGCGACGTCGCGCTCCGACAATCCGTCGGCGTCGTGCGTCGTCAGCAGGATGTCGACGCGGTTATAGACGTTCGACCATTCGGGGTGATGGTCCATCTTTTCGGCGACGATCGCGACGCTCGCCATGAAGCCGAAAGCCTGAGCGAAATCGGCGAACTGGAAGCGGCGGGTGATGCCGTCGCGTACCGGATCGTGCGCCCAGTCGGGAAAACGCGCGAACAGCGCGGCGCGTTCGGCATCGTCGAGTTTCTGGACCAAGTGTCTTCTCCCGCTGGTAAAGGTCGCGTGCCCGCCATAAGGAAGGGCGCGATGAGCGACAAGACTGGCCTATCGCAGCTTCCGCCCGGCTGGACCGGGATGGCCCCCGACGCCGATGCGCTGTTCGCAATGGCCGAGGCGGCAATCGCGACGATGCCCGATGTGTTCAAGCCGCATATCGAAGGCGTCGTGATTTCCATCGAGGAATTCGCCGACGACGACACGCTCGCGTCGCTCGACATCGAGCATCCCTACGACCTCACCGGCCTCTATGAGGGGCGCCCGCTGACCGAGCGGAGCATCGACCAGAGCGGCGGCATGCCCGACCGCGTGACGCTCTATCGCATTCCCATTCTCGTCGAATGGATCGAGGGCGGCGAGAAACTCGACTGGCTGGTGCGCCACGTGCTGATCCACGAGATCGGCCATCATTTCGGCTTCTCCGACGACGATATGCACGCGCTGGAAGACATGGCGTGACCGAGCTTTTGCGGCTGAACAGCGTGGCGTGCATCCGCGGCGACCGGCTGTTGTTCGAGGGGCTTTCACTGACATTGACGCGCGGCGATGCGCTGTGGCTGCGCGGGCCGAACGGGGTCGGCAAGTCGAGCCTGATCCGCCTCGCCGCCGGGCTGCTGCGGCCGGCCGCGGGCACGGCCGAGCGCCGCGAGCGCGTCGCGCTGATCGACGAGGCAGCGGCGCTCGATGCCGAACTCCCCTTGCGGCGCGCGCTCGATTTCTGGGCGCGCGTCGATACGGTCGACGGACATGCGGTCGACCGCGCGATGGACGAGATGGCGCTGGCCCCGCTCGCCGAAGTGCCGGTGGCGATGCTGTCGACCGGCCAGCGCAAACGCGCCGCGATGGTGCGCGTCATCGCGAGCGGCGCACCGATCTGGCTGCTCGACGAACCGGCGAACGGGATGGACGATGCCGCGCAGACGCGGCTGGTCGCGGGAATCGCGAAGCACCGGGCGAATGGCGGCGCGGTGCTGCTGGCGTCGCATTTCGCGCTCGATATAACCGACCTCGCCGAACTTGATATGGGAGCGCTCGCATGAGCGCCCCCGTCGCTCGCAATGACGGGAGTGTTTGGCGATGACTGCGCTTATCGCCCTTTTCTGGCGCGATCTCCGGCGCGCGTGGGGCAGCGGGGCGCTGTGGTTGCCCGTGCTCTTCTTCTTGCTCGTCGCGACCGCCTTTCCCTTCGCGGTCGGCCCCGATGCGCCGCTGCTGCGCCGCGCCGGCGGCGGGATGGTGTGGGTCGCGGCGTTACTCGCGGCACTGTTGCCGATCGACCGGCTGGTGAAGCCCGACAAGGATGCGGGCGTGCTCGATCAGCTCGCGGTGCGCGGCTTTGCCGACGAGGTGATCGCGGCGGTGAAGATCGGCGCCCACGCCATCGGTTTCGGCCTGCCCCTGCTGATCGCGCTCTTCCCCGCGTCGGCGCTGCTGGCGCAGGATGCGGCGCGGGTCGAAACGCTCGCGACGGGGATCGCCATCGCCATCCCCGCGCTCGCCTCGCTCGCGGTGCTCAGCGCCGCGCTGACCGCGAACCACAAGGGCGGCAGCGCGATCGGCGGGCTGCTGATCCTGCCGCTGGCAATCCCGATGCTGATCTTCGGCGCCGGGATGCTCGACCCGTCGGGACGCGGCGCGGTGAAGCTGCTGGCGGCGGTCAGCCTGTTGCTGACGGTGATCGGCCCGTTTGCGGCGGGGGCGGCGCTGCGGGGGCTGCGGGAATAGCCGTTTCGGTCGGAAGGACCCGGTAGCGCCCGTTGGTGATCCCGGGCGAAAGCCGGGGCCCAGATGGCGAGCACGGTCTTCCCTTCATGGGCCCCGGCTTTCGCCGGGGATCACGGAAGGGTAGCTAG
>PNJO01000066.1 GCA_013821905.1 Sphingopyxis sp.
TCCGGATAGGCGGACAGGAAATCATGGACGATTGGCGCGACGTGCTGCTTGCCGAACATGATTGGCGCAGTGACCAGCAATTCGCCGCGGGGTGCTCGATATTCGCCCGAGGCGGCGCGCTCCGCCTCGCCCAGATCTTCGAGAACGCGCCGCGCCGCCACAAGGAAAGCGGCACCCTCCTCGGTCGGAATCAGTTTGCGGCTGGTGCGCACGACCAACCGGGTGCCGAGCCGCGCTTCCAGGTCGGATACTCGGCGGCTCACTGTCGTCAACGGAATGCCGAGCATGCGCGAGGCGGCCGACAGGCTGCCCCCGTCGATCGCGGCGACAAGCGTCCGCATGGCCTCGAAGCGATCCATATCCATTCCATATTACGGAAGGATGATTTGCACAATCGACCAATACTATCGGAAATCAGGAGGGTCTACATCGGCGGCAGGCCAACCCCGGTCCCAAACGAAAGGTCAATCCGATGTCCCTGATCCCCACTCCCGCGACGATCGAAGCGGCCCCTGCCGCATCGCAGGCAATGCTCCAGACCGTGAAGGCCCAGATCGGCAGCGTCCCCAACCTGTTCCGGTTGGTCGCAACGAGCCCGCAGACGCTTGAAGGCTATGTCGGCCTGATGGGCGCACTCGGCAAGGGCAGCCTACCGGCCGCGACGCGCGAGCGCATCGCGCTGGCCGTCGCCGAGATCAATGGGTGCAGCTATTGCCTCTCGGCGCACACCTATCTCGGGCGCAACCTCGCCAAGCTTGATGATGCCGAAATGACCGCAAACCGGAGCGGCGCGTCGAACGACCCGGTCGCCGATGCCGCCGTCCGCTTCGCGGCTGCGCTCGCGCACAACCGCGGCCATGTCACCGAGGCCGAAGTCTTGGCGCTTCGCGAGGCCGGTTACACCAATGCGCAGGCGCTGGAAATTGTCCTGCACGTCGCGCTCAACAGCTTCACCAACTACGTCAACGAAGCCTTCGGTACCGAAATCGACTTCCCCGTGGTGCGCGCCCGAACCTCGGCCTGACCTTCGGGTAACCGGCTCGGCGTCCCGGTATCCGGTCTGTGCCCTCCCTTCATTCCATCAACAGGATATTCTCATGACCCAATCTTCCAAACTGATCCGCGCGGCCGCGGTCGCGCTTTCTGCCGCAGCTCCGCTGGCCGCCCAGGCGGCCCCCGCCGCTCCGGCCGCGACAGCCGCGTCCGCGCATCCCACCAGCTATCATTTTGCGACGGTCAACGGCCGCAAGATATTCTACCGCGAAGCGGGTGACCCGGCCGCGCCGACGATCCTGCTGCTTCACGGCTTTCCCAGCAGCAGCCAGATGTATCGCGACCTGATCCCGCAGCTGGCCGACAAATTTCACGTCATCGCCCCCGACTATGTGGGCTTCGGCCAGTCCGACGCCCCGTCCGCCGCAGAGTTCGATTATAATTTCGACAATCTCACCGCGCATGTCGCCGGTCTGATCGATCAGCTCGGGCTTCAATCCTATGTTCTTTATATGCAGGATTATGGCGGGCCGGTGGGCTTTCGCCTCTTCGCGCAGCGGCCGACGCAGGTGAAGGGGTTCGTGATCCAGAACGCCAATGCCTATCTCGATGGCGTCGGCGACCCCGTGAAGCAGGCGCTGCTCCCCATCGGTCAACAGCGTGACGCCGCATCGGAAGCCGCGGCGCGCACGCTCCTCACGCTCGACACCACCAAGTTCCAGTATAGCTATGGCGCGAAGAACCCGGAGGCGATCAATCCCGACAATTGGGTGATCGACCAGGCGCTGCTCGACCGGCCGGGCAATGATGCCATCCAGCTCGACCTGTTCGAGGATTATCGGTCCAATGTCGCGTCCTATAACAAATGGCACGCACTGTTCCGCCAGTATCAGCCGAAGACGCTGATCCTTTGGGGCAAAAACGACCCGATCTTCATCGCGCCGGGGGCCGAGGCCTACAAGCGCGACTTGCCCGGCGCGCGCCTCGTCTGGCTCGACGCGGGCCATTTCGTGATCGACGAAAATGCGGCAACCATCGGCCGCGAAATCAAGGCGAGCTTCGCCGGCCGCTGAGCGGCAAGGCGGGCAACGCGTTGATGTCGGGCGGGCGGCGCGCAGCCGTCCGCCCGGCGCCTTCGGTCGCGATCAGGCGATCTCGCGCCACGTTCCGGGCGCCAAATCCCCAATCTCCCACCCCCCGATCCTCCACCGCACCAGCCGCAGCGTCGGATAGCCGACCGCGGCGGTCATGCGGCGGACCTGGCGGTTGCGGCCTTCGGTGATCGTCAGTTCGAGCCATGAGTCGGGCACGCTCTTGCGGTATCGCACCGGCGGGTCGCGGTCCCACAGCTTTGGCGGGTCGATTAGGCACACGGTCGCGGGGCGCGTCGGGCCGTCGTTGAGCATGACGCCGCGGCGCAGCGCAGCCAGCGCAGCCTCGTCGGGCTCGCCCTCGACCTGCGCGAGGTAGGTTTTGGGCATCTTGTGCTTCGGCGACGATATCCGCGCCTGCAGCGCGCCGTCGTCGGTCAGGATGAGCAGGCCTTCGCTGTCGCGGTCGAGCCGCCCGGCGGGATAGACGCCCGGAACGTCGATATAGTCGGACAGCGTCGCGCGCGCCTCGGGCGTTCCGCGATCGGTGAATTGCGACAGGACGCCGTAGGGCTTGTTGAACAGGATCAGGCAGCTCACACGTTGGGCTCCCCCTATCCCAACAGCCCTATCATGTTCCCCCGCGAAGGCGGGGGCCCATCACCGGACTGCGCAAAATGGCACCGGCAGGAGATGGGTCCCCGCCTTCGCGGGGACACACATTCCTCTTTCGTCGACGACGTTACGCCGCTTCCTTCTTCCGCGACGCCTTCTTGCGCTCGTGCGGATCGAGGATCGCCTTGCGGATGCGGATGTTCTTCGGGGTCACCTCGACCATCTCGTCGTCGTCGATATAGGCGATCGCCTGTTCGAGCGTCATGCGCTTCGGCGGGGTCAGGCGGATCGCGTCGTCCTTGCCCGTCGAACGGAAGTTCGTGAGCTGCTTCGACTTCATCGGGTTGACCTCGAGATCCTCGGGCTTGGCATTTTCGCCGATGATCATGCCCTCGTAGAGCGCCTCGCCGGGCGAGACGAACAGGATGCCGCGCTCTTCGAGCGGGCCGAGCGCGTAGGCGACGGCTTCGCCATTGCCGTTCGAGATGAGGACGCCGTTCTTGCGGCCCTCGATCACGCCCTTGTACGGGCCGTATTTCTCGAACAGGCGGTTCATGATGCCGGTGCCGCGCGTGTCGGACAGGAATTCGCCGTGATAGCCGATCAGGCCGCGCGACGGACCGCTGAAGGTGATGCGCGTCTTGCCGCCGCCCGAGGGGCGCATGTCGGTGAGGTCGGCCTTGCGGATCTGCATCTTCTCGACCACCGTGCCGCTGTGCTCGTCGTCGACGTCGATGACGACGGTTTCATAGGGTTCGGTGCGCGCGCCGCTCTCGTCGGTGCCATAGAGCACCTTCGGGCGGCTGATGCCGAGTTCGAAGCCTTCGCGGCGCATCGTCTCGATGAGCACGCCGAGCTGGAGCTCGCCGCGGCCCGCGACGTCGAAGCTGTCCTTGTCGGCGCTTTCGGTGATGCGGATCGCGACATTGGTTTCGGCTTCGCGCAGCAGGCGGTCGCGGATCATGCGGCTCGTGACCTTGCTGCCCTCGCGGCCCGCCATCGGGCTGTCGTTCACGGCAAAGCGCATCGACAGCGTCGGCGGGTCGATCGGCTGCGCGGCGATCGGCTCGCTGACGCTCGTGTCGGCGATCGTGTTCGCGACGGTCGCATTGGTAAGCCCCGCGATCGCGACGATGTCGCCCGCCTTGGCTTCCTCGACGGGCACGCGGTCGAGCCCGCGGAACGCCAGCAGCTTCGACGCGCGGCCGGCCTCGATCACCTTGCCGTCCATGTCGAGCGCGTGGATCGGCTGGTTGACCTTGACCGTGCCCGACTGGACGCGGCCGGTCAGGATGCGGCCGATGAAATTGTCGCGGTCGAGCAGGGTCGCGAGGAAGGTGAAGGGTGCGTCTTCGGGCAGGCCCGGCTCGGGAACGTGGCGGACGATCGTCTCGAACAGCGGCGTCAGGTCGCCCTCGCGCGCGTCGGGGCTTTCCGAGGCATAGCCGCCGCGGCCCGAGGCATAGAGGATCGGGAAGTCGAGCTGCTCGTCATTGGCTTCGAGCGTCAGGAACAGTTCGAACACCTCGTCGAGCACTTCGGCGGCGCGGGCGTCGCTGCGGTCGATCTTGTTGACGACGACGATCGGTTTCAGGCCGAGCGCGAGCGCCTTGCCGGTGACGAACTTGGTCTGCGGCATCGGGCCTTCGGCGGCGTCGACGAGCAGGATGACGCCGTCGACCATCGACAGGATGCGCTCGACCTCGCCGCCGAAGTCGGCGTGGCCCGGCGTGTCGACGATGTTGATGCGCGTCGTATTCTCGCCTTCACCCCATTCGACCGAGGTGCACTTCGCCAGGATGGTGATCCCGCGTTCCTTTTCGAGGTCGTTCGAATCCATCGCGCGCTCCTCGACACGCTGGTTGTCGCGGAAGGTGCCCGACTGGCGGAACAGCTGGTCGACGAGGGTGGTCTTGCCATGATCGACGTGCGCGATGATGGCGATATTGCGCAGAGACATGCTCGGATAAGCCTTATGGAGAGGGCAGCGCAAAGGCGCCGCGAAACGCCGCGCCCCTAACAGAATGGCTGCTGCATCGCAACAAAATTGCCTGCGCCGGCCACGCCTAGCGCAGCGCGCGCACCAGCCGCTCGCGATCGTAGAGCGAGCGCGCCTCGCCGCGGCGCAGCCGGACGGCGAGATCGCGGTCGAAACCGGCCTGCCAGTGACCCAGCGCCGATGGAATATCGCGGCCCTCCCCGATCGCCTGCAGGTCGCGCGAGGCGGCGAGCAGCGCCGCACGCTCGCGCGCGAACCCCGCGCCGGCATAACGTTCGGCGATCAGCCCCAGTTGATGCCGCATCGCGGCGATCGCCAGCCGCACGCCGGCGGCATCGCCGCGCCCGGCCATCAGCGCCGCGGCCGTCACGCCATCGTCGAGCGCCGCGAGCTGGTCCGCCAAGCCGCGCGCCTGCACGCGTTCGGGCGCACAGGGCCGGATCGACCGGACATAGGCGGCGAGCGCGGCGAGCGTTGCGGGCGATGGCTCCGCACCGCCGAACTCGTCGACAATCAGGCCCCGGATGAAGGGTTCGAGCGCCCCGGCCTGCGGATCGCGCGGCACTTTTCCGGGCATCGCAAGGTCGGGAATCGCAACGGGATCGAAGCGGCCGTTGCCGCGCGCGGCGCTGAAGAAGCTGTTCGTGACGTCGGCGGTCCCCGCGCCGTCCGATACCCCCGCCAGCAGGAAATGCGAATTGCCGCGCCCGTTGATGTGGCAGCTCGCGCAGCCCAGCCCCGCCTTCGCCGCCTGTCCGCCGAGCAGCGCGGGTGCCCCGAACAGCACCCGGCCGCTGCGCACCAGCGGGTCATCGGAGGCAAGGCATGCCGCCGGCTGTCCCGACAGCAGCGCCTGTCCGGCGCCCGGCGCAGTCCAGCGCAACGATTCGAATGCCGGCGGCGGGCCGGCGCGCGTGGCCGCCGCGCAAAGGAGCAGCGCGGCGACCGCGATCAGCTGGCGGATGACCGCCCCTCCACGATCCAGCGGCGCAATTCGTCGGCCTCGTGACAACCGAAACCGCAGATCGTCTCGAGCTTCGCGAGATGCGCTTTCGCCCCCGCGACGTCGCCGCGTTCGAGTTTCAGCTCGCCATAATATTCGAGCGCGCCGCGATGCGCCGGTGCGATCGCCAGCGCCTCGCGATAATAGGCCTCGGCCGCGGCGTATCGCTTGAGCTTGCGGTTCGCGAAGCCGAGGTAGGTCAGCACATCGGGGTGCGGCCCCGCCGCCCACAGCGCCGCGTCGAGCCTGGCGATCGCGGCTTCGTAGCGATGCTCGTTGATCAGCGACACCGCCGCGACATAGGTCGCATCGAGCGTGTCGGCGGCGGCCAGACGAACCTCGGGCTTGACCGCGCCCTGCGCCTGCGGCCCGGCGGCGATCGCCGCCTCCAGCTTGGCGATCCCTTCGCCGATCTTCGCCGCATTCGCGCAGCCGCCGCATGCTTCCTGCATCGCCTTCAGCGCGCCCAGCTGCTCGTCGGCCTTTTCTGCCTTGCCGAGCTTCGCCTGCGTGATGCCGAGGTCGCGGCGTGCGTCGACCATCTTTTCGTCATAGCGCACCGCGGCTTCGAGCGGCTTCACCGCGCGCGCGAAATCGCCCTGCGCCATATAGCTCGCGCCGAGCAGATAATTGGCCTGCGGATTTTTCGGGACCGCCGACACCACTTTTTTGAACGCCTTGGCCGCTTCGTCATATTTGCCCGACGCAAAGGCATCGGTGCCCTTGTTATAGTCGACCGTCGGATCATAGGCGGGCGCGCTCTGGCTGGGCATCGAACCGCTGCCGCTGCCACCGCTTCCCGCGGCAAGGGCGAGCGGCGCCGCAAGGACCGCGCAGGCGGCGAACAGGGTGAGCAAAGACCGGTGGCGCATGACGACCTCTCCCTTGGCCGATGAGGCGCCAGACTAGCACAGACGCGCGCGCGGCGGAACGTCAGATCATCGCGACCAGCCGCTCGATCTCCTGCGCTGCGAGCCGCGCCGCGCGGCGCAGATTCGCCTGGAAATCGCCGCCGCTTTCGCCATTCGCATCGTCGGTGACCGCCTTGATCGCCGCCCAGGGCTTGCCAAGCCGCATTGCCGCCTGCGCCACCGCGCCGACCTCCATGTCGACGAGCGTCGCGCCGAGATTGTCGGCGAGGTCGGCGGCGGCTTCGGGACAGGCGACGAAGCTGTCGCCGCTCGCGATACGCGCATGGCGAATCCCGAGCCCGGGGTCGGGCATTGCCGCGAAATGCGCCTCACCCGGCTCGCCCATCGGCCAGTCGCCCGCGCGGTAGCGGCGGAAGCGGCCGGGTTCGTTCGCACCATAGTCATGCTGCACCGCCTCGGCGAGCCACCACGCGCCGGGCGCGGCGCCGAGCGACCCGCAGGTGCCGGTCATCAGCAACAGATCGGCCTCGGCGCCGAGCAGCCCCGCGGCGAGCGCCGCGTTGACCTTGCCGAGCCCGCAGGTCGCGATCGCAACCTCATGTCCGTGAGCGGAGAGACGGCGGTGCGGCACGGCTCCCTCGCCGGCATCGCCAAGGCCGGGGAACAGTGCGTCGGCCTCTTCAGGCAAGGCGGCGAGGATCAGGATATGGGCCATGGGGCCTATCTACCCGCGTTTGCGATTTAGCCAATCCTCCCCATCGACTTGCGACGGGGAGGATTGATGGACTTGCCAACCCCGCCCCTTCTCGCCATCGCTCTCCCCGATGCTCGCGCGTATCTTCCCCGACCGCTTCGTCCCCGTGCTGCTCGCGACGATCCTGCTCGCCAGCCTGCTGCCGGTGCGCGGCGCCGCGGTTCCCGTCGCGCAGGGCATATCGACCGCCGCGATCGTCTTTCTCTTCTTCCTGAACGGCGTCCGCCTGCCGCGCGACGAGGTGCTGCACGGCATCCGCAACTGGAAGCTGCAGGGCGGCGCCTTCGTCTTCTGTTTCGGCGCGATGGCGCTGTTCGGGCTCGCTGCGCAGTTCGCGGTGGCGCCGCTGCTGCCCGCGACCCTCGCGCTCGGCTTTCTCTTTCTCGGCATCCTGCCCTCGACCGTCCAGTCGGCGACCGCGGCGAGCAGCCTTGCCGGCGGCAATGTTGCGGCGAGCGTCGTCGCGGCGGCGCTGCTCAACCTTGCGGGGGTCGTGCTGTCGCCTTTGCTCTTCGCCGCCATCGCAGGAAGCGAGGGGGAGATTCACGGGCAAGCGGTGCTGCGCATCGTCGCGATCCTGCTGCTACCCTTCCTCGCCGGCCAGGCCGCGCAGAAGTGGCTGCGCCCGTGGGTGCTTGCCCATCGCGGCCTTGCGACCTTCATGGACCGCACCGCGATCGCCATCGCGGTCTATGTCGCCTTTTCGGCCGCCGTCGTCGGCGGCATCTGGAGCCTGCTCGACGCGCGTGAGATCGGGATCGTGCTCGCCGCCGTCGCGGTCCTGCTCGCGCTTGCCTTTGGTGGCGCCTGGGCGCTCGGCGGGGGGCTGCAGCTCGCACGCGCCGATCGCATCACCCTGCTCTTTTCGGGCGCGCAGAAAAGCATCGCGGTCGGCGCACCGCTCGCTGCAACGCTGTTTCCGCCCGCGGCGGCCGGCATGGTGCTGGTGCCGATCCTCGTCTATCATATGGCGCAGCTGATCCTTTCGGCGTGGATCGCGCCGATACTGAATCGACCGGCACAGGTGTAGTGCTTGAATAACACAGACCCGCATGCCATATAGGCAGGCGGCAACGGGGTGGAAGGAACAGGAATGAGCGAAGAGACCGCAACCGCGACCGTTACCGACGAACTGAAGCTGACCCCGCCCGAACCGCTGCCCGCGGTGACGCCCGAAAAGGCCGCGGGGCTCGTCCCGCTGTCGACCGAGCAGAAATCGAAGCTCGAGGAGCGCGTCGACGGCTTCATCGACGACCTAGTCGCGCAGGACGAAAATTCGCCCGCCTTCGGCCAGAAGATCGACCAGATCACCAACATGGGTCGCAAGGAGATGCTGGAGGCTGCGAGCCATTCGAACCGTTTCCTCGACCGCCCGGTCAAGGCGATGGACCGCGACACCGACATCGGCCAGAATCTGATCGAGCTGCGCAACACCGTCGAGCGGCTCGACCCGTCGGCGAACGGCAAATTGCTGTCCAAACGCGGCTTCCTCGACAAGATTTTCGGCAGCAGCGTCACCAATTATTTCGCGCAATATCGCAGCGCGCAGACGCATATCAGCGGCATCCTGACCGCGCTCGCCAACGGCAAGGACGAGCTGCTCATGGACAATGCCGCGATCGACGTCGAGCGCCGCAAGCTGTGGGAAGCGATGGGCAAGCTCGAGCAGATGGTCCATATCTCGAACACGCTCGACGAGCGGCTGGAGGCGAAGGCCGCCGAGATCGAGGCGACCAACCCCGCGAAAGCCAAGGTGCTGCGCGAGAATGCGCTCTTCTATGCGCGCCAGCGGACGCAGGACCTGCTCACCCAGATGGCGGTGACGGTGCAGGGCTATCTCGCGCTCGACCTCGTCAAAAAGAACAATGTCGAGCTGGTAAAGGGCGTCGAGCGCGCCTCGACCACGACCGTCGGCGCGCTCAAGACCGCGATCACCGTCGCGCAGGCGATGACCAACCAGAAGCTGGTGCTCGACCAGATCACCGCGCTCAACACCACGACCGCGAACATCATCGACGGCACGTCGAAGATGCTGAAGGACAACACCGCGCGTATCCACGAACAGGCGGCGTCGAGCACCATCCCGATGGAAACGCTGAGCCGCGCCTTCCAGAATATCTATGACACGATGGACGCGATCGACACCTTCAAGCTGAAGGCGCTCGACACGATGAAGACGACGGTCACCGCGCTGGAGGGCGAGGTCGCGAAGTCGAAGGGCTATATCGCGCGCGCCGAGGGCGCATCGCAGGCGCAGGCGAGTGTCGGCGGCGCCGACAGCCCGCTCGCGTCGATCGAGGGCTGATGTGGCGGCGATGACGATGAGCGAAGTCGACAAGATCCGGCTCACCGCCGAAGCGGCGATCGAGCGGTCGCGCGAACGCCGCCGCCCGATCGGGACGAAGAGCGTCGCGCTGCGCCGCCAGCATCTGTTCAGGAAGCTGGGCCGTATCCTGATCGCGGGCGGCGCGGTGCTGATCGGCGCCGCGCTGTTCGGCGCGCTGATCCAGCCGCTCGGCTTCACCGGTCTGCTCGCGCTGTTCGTGCTGCTCGTCGGGGTCGCGGTGCTGTTCGGCCGCACGCCCTTTCCCGAGCCGCGGCAGGCCGACTTGCCCAAGGCCGATCTGAAGCAGCTCGCGGGCCGCACGGAAATCTGGCTCGAGGCACAACGCCCGGCGCTGCCCGCCCCCGCGCGCCAGCTCGTCGACGGCATCGGTGTGCAGCTCGACCTGCTCGCGCCGCAGCTCCAGACGCTCGACGCGTCGAGCCCCGCGGCGGCGAATATCCGCAAGCTCGTCGGCGAGGATCTGCCCGAGCTGGTCGCGGGCTACCAGCGCATCCCCGCCGGACTGCGCGGCGAAGCGCATGCGGGGCGCACCCCCGACGAGACGCTCGTCGGCGGGCTGAAGACGCTCGAAAGCGAGATCGGCCATGCCGCGCGCAGCCTTGCCGCGGGCGAGCTCGACAAGCTCGCGACGCGCGAACGCTATCTCCAGCTCAAATATCAGGGGCTCGACGACGACGCGCCGGGCGGCTGACGGCGCCATACGCCGTCGCTTGCCAAGCGGCGCTGCGGCGGTCACATAGACGGCGATGCTCGACCAGTTTCTCGCCCCCGAAAATATCGTCTTCAGTTCGGCCCTTTTGCTGATGCTGCTGATCGGCGTGGTGCAGGCGGTGGGGCTCGCCGGCGACCTCGACGCCGATCTGCACGCCGATGCGCACGGCGATGTCGGCATGGCCGACACGTTGCTCGCCTGGGCGGGGATCGGACGACTACCCTTCCTGATGTGGCTGGTGATCTTTCTCGCGCTGTTCGGCGCGCTCGGGCTGGGGCTGCAACAGCTGATGACGGCGCTGACCGGCGGACCCGGCGCGAACCTGCTCATGGTGCCGCTGACCGCCGTCGCCGCGCTTCCCGTAACCGGCGGCGCGACGCGCCTCGTCGCGCGCATTCTTCCCGGCCTCGAGACCACCGCGATCGAGCGCGACGAGCTGGTCGGCCGCTTTGCCGAGATCAGCATC
Source organism: Sphingopyxis sp. (assembly GCA_013821905.1). Classification (GTDB taxonomy): domain Bacteria; phylum Pseudomonadota; class Alphaproteobacteria; order Sphingomonadales; family Sphingomonadaceae; genus Sphingopyxis. The sequence continues at coordinate 10,853 of PNJO01000066.1, forward strand.
GGCACGGCGCGCGTCGGCAGCCCGGCCCGGGCGAGCGTCACCGACATCCACGGCCAGTCGCACCAGATCATGGTCGAGCCCGACAGCGCCGACCAGATTTTCCAGGCCGGCGAGAGCGTTCTGCTCGTAAAGCGCGAAGGCGATATCTTCAAAGCCTTCACCCGCGGCGATTTCTATTTACCGCGGCTCGACTGACCCTAATATCCGCCGGGGAGCTTCCAATCATGGAGGCCCGAATCGACAGCAACGGGTGGGTTCATGATTGAAATCGCTATTTACGCCGGCATCGGGCTTGCCGCGCTTCTGATTCTGGGACTGATCGTCACGCGGCTTTATCATCGCGCGACCAAGGAAATTGCCTTTGTCCGTACGGGGTTTCGTGGCGAACGCGTCATCATGAACGGCGGCGCGCTGGTCCTGCCGGTGCTCCACGAAACGATGCCGGTCAACATGAACACCGTCCGGCTCGCGGTCGAGCGCAAGAATGTCGACGCGCTGATCACGCTCGACCGGCTGCGCATCGACGTGAAGGCCGAATTCTACGTCCGCGTCCGCCCCGATTCGGGTGCGATCGCGATGGCGGCGCAGACGCTCGGCCTGCGCACGATGAACCCCGAAGCATTGAAGGATCTGGTCGAGGGCAAGTTCGTCGACGCGCTGCGTTCGGTCGCCGCGGGCATGACGATGAACCAGCTCCACGAACAGCGCGCCGACTTCGTCCAGAAGGTGCAGCAGGTCAGCTCGAACGACCTGTCGATGAACGGGCTCGAGCTCGAATCGGTGTCGCTGACCGGGCTCGACCAGACGTCGATCGAGCATTTCAACGCCAACAACGCCTTCGACGCAGAGGGCCTGACCAAGCTGACCGAGCAGATCGAGCTGCGCAAGAAGACGCGCAACGACATCGAACAGGACACGCGCGTCCAGATCGAGACCAAGAATCTGGAGGCCGAGCAAAAGTCGCTGGGGATCAAGCGCGAGGAGGAATTCGCCAAGCTCAACCAGTCGCGCGAGATTGAGGTTCGCCGCGCCGAGCAGGCCGCCGAGATCGCGCGCGAACAGGCGCAGCGGAACCAGGAAGCCGAGAATGCCCGCATCGCGGCAAAGCAGCTGATCGACGCCAAGCAGATCGAGGCCGATCGCGCGATCGAGGAAGCACGCATCGCGCAGGAACAGGCGATCGAACTCGCTCGCCAGGAACAGCAGATCCTGATCCAGAACAAGAGCCGCGAGGAAAGCCAGGCGCGCGGCGAGGCCGATGCGGCGCGCGCCGTCGCGGTCGCGGCCGAGGAACAGGTCGCCACCGCGCGCGAAACCGAGGTCGCCGAGCGTTCGAAGCGCATCGAGCTGATCGAGGCGGCGAAGGAAGCCGAACGCCAGGCGATTTCGGTGAAGGTGCAGGCCGAGGCCGAAAAGGAAGCCGCGTCGAACCGCGCCGCCGCGCTGCGCTTCGAGGCCGAGGGTGAAGCCGACGCCGAAAAATTGCGCGCCGAGGCCGCACGCGTGCGCTTCGAGGTCGAAGCCGCCGGCCAGCGCGCGATCAACGAGGCGGCGAACATCCTCTCGTCGAACCAGATTTCGCTCCAGACCAAAATGGCGCTGCTCAAGGTTCTGCCCGAGGTGGTGCGCGAAGCGGCGAAGCCGATGGAAGCGATCGATTCGATCAAGATCGTCCAGGTCGACGGCATCACCCAAAATGGCGGCGGTGCGGCCGGGGCCGCGGGCGTCGGCGACAATGGCGGCAATCTGGCCAGCAACGCGGTGTCGGCGGCGCTCGCCTATCGCGCGCAGGCGCCGGTGATCGACGGCCTGATGAAGGAGCTCGGTTTCGACGGCGGCTCGCTCGACGCGCTGGTCAAGGGCGCGGCGGCGGTCGACCCGGAAGCCCCGCCCGCCATTCCGGCCGCTCCGCGCGGACGCAAGCCGCGTCCCGCACCGGCCGAGCCCGACATCGAGGATGACGCGGAAGAGGCCTGACCGGGAGGCGCCGGCGCCGGTCTAGACCTGGCGCCAGCGCTGCGTCCCGAACCACAGGAGCAGGACGAGCAGCAGCGGCGGGGCAAGCCCCCAATGCCCGCTTTGCGCCGCGCGCGGTGCCAGCAGCGGCGCCGACGACAGCAGCCAGAGCGCAGCGAGCAAGGCGCCGACCGCCAGCGCCTCGAAGGCGAAGCTGCGCCAGAAACGCGCCCGCGCCCGCGCATAGGCGGCCTTGGCGTCGATTGCGCGCTCGACGCCGGCCACAAAGCTGCGGTCGCCCGGCCGACCGGGCGGCGCCAGCATCGCGGCCAGCATCGCGTCGATGTCCCGATCCTCCGGCGCCGTCATGCGTCTGCTCCTTCGCCGATCATTTTCTGCGCCTTTGCGCGCCCGCGCAAGACCAGTGATTTGAGCGTTCCGAGCGGGACGCCCATGATTTCCGCAGCCTCGCCGTGCGACCAGCCGTGACCGAAGCATAAAGTGAGCGCGGCGCGCTCCTGCGGCGACAGCGCAGCGAGCAGGCGATCGGCGTCGATTGCGGCTTCGCGCGCGGGCCGCGGGTCGGCGGCGGCGGGACGATCATCCTCGCGCGCCGCGAGCCCCTCGCGCCGCGACGCGGTGCGCCGCTGGTCGAGGAAAAGCCGCCAGCCGATCCCCATGACCCACGCCGCATAGCTGCCCTGCCCCCGAAAATCGTCCGCGCGCTGCCATGCGCGAACGAAAGCTTCCTGCGCCAGATCGTCGGCGTCGCAGCCGGCGGCGCGGGCCAGGAAGGCGCGCAACCGCCCCTCGTGCCGGAGCATGAGGAGCTGGAAGGCGGCGCGATCTCCCCCCGCGACACGCTGGTTGAGAGCCCAATCCTCTTCGGCGCTGCCATCGTCACGCAGCGGCACGCTCCTCGGCAGCCGCGGCGCGCGCGAGGCGGCGACGGACGAGGAGCGCGATACCGACGAAGGCGGGGAAAAGCGCGGAGCCCGCGGCGATGCGGATGATCTGCTCATTGCCCTGGATCAGCCCGAAGCCGGCCATCGCCAGGCCGATCGCGAGCAGGACAAGCCCGTTGCGGTCGTCGCCCGGCGCATCGGTTTCGCGCTGGCCGCCCAGATGCTCGTAAGGCTTGTTGAGCTTTTCGATCAGCGGGCTGACCGAATCCGACTTCGCCTCGAGCGCGCGGCGGATCGAGCGGTGCAGCATCCACGCGTGGAGCAGCCGCGCGAGCAGGAAGAAGCCGACCGCGCACAGGGCGACGAAGGTCACGCTTTCGAGCAGGCTGAAAAACTGGTCGCTCACCGCAACCAACTCGGTGGTCGGCGGCGGCGCCGGCACATAGGACGCGACCTCGCGCGGGCTGATATAGGCCGCAATCTCCTCGGCGCTGATCGATTCCCCGG
>PNJO01000067.1 GCA_013821905.1 Sphingopyxis sp.
CACCGCGGTCATCATCCCGATCGGGATCGCGACGATCATCGCGATGATCGCGCCGATCAGGACCGTGCCCCAGAACAGCGGGATACCGCCGAATGTGTCGGGCTGCGGCGCCCCGCTCGTCGGCGCCCAGTTGGTGCCGAACAGCAGCTCGGCAGGCGAGACGAGGCGGAAGAAGCGGATCGATTCGAACAGCAGCGACAATACGATGCCGAAGGTCGTCAGGATCGCGACGAGCGATGCGAGCAGCAGCACCAGCATCACGATCTTTTCGACGCGCGTCCGGGCGCGGAAATCGGGCTTGATGCGCGTGAAGGCATAAAGCCCGCCCGCCAGCGCCAGCGCCAGCATCGCGGTTATGCCGATCCACGCATATTTGTGCGTCGCGTCGCTATAAGGAGCGACAAGCGCCGCCGCGGCAGGCAGGCGCACCGCCTCCTGATTGCCGAGCGCGACGCTGCGCGCGTCGGACAGGATCGCCGAGCGTTCGAAGCCGAAGGCGGGCAGCGACTGCGCCGCGTCGCTCGCGAGCACCTCGTTGGTGATCAGCCCGGGGGAGACCGCCGACCAGACGGCGAGGAAGATCGCGGCGGGCGCGAACAGCCACAGCGCGACATACCAGCCGTGATATTGCGGGCGCGAGTGGAGCTTGGTGCCCGCACGGCCCGCGAGCAGGTTCGACCGCGCGCGGCCGGCCAGCCAGCCGATCAGCGCGAGACCCGCTATCAGGAGCAGTAAGGCGGCGGCGTTGAAAGTCACATCGTCCCCGTTATCATCATCATGCCCATGCCGACCCAAAGCGGGTGGGAGTGGCAGTTTCGTGACTCGCGGTCATAAACTTCGTCATTGCGGCTATTCGTCATTGCGACCCCGGCGAAAGCCGGGGGAAGCAATCTCCAGCGGGCGTCATGGCATGCCGCGGGCTGGAGATTGCTTCGTCGCTACGCTTCTCGCAATGACGATTTTCCCAAAAAGCGGCGGCCGGGCAGGGCAAACCCCATCCCGGCCACCAGCGGGAGGAACTTACTTCAGCTGCGCTCCGTCGAGGACGGTCATGCCCTTGGCATTCGCGGCCGCGGCGTCCGATACGTCCTTCGGCGCGACGATCAGGCCCTTGGCGCCCAGATAGCCGCCTTCGCCCGCGCCCTTCAGGAACTCGGCGACATATTCGGCGAGGCCGGGGACGACGCCGACATGCGCCTTCTTCACATAGATGAACAGCGGGCGCGAGCCGGGGTAGCTGCCGTCGGCGATCGCGGCATAGGTCGGGGCGACGCCCTGAACCGGAACCGCCTTGATCTTGTCCTTGTTGGCGTCGAGGTAGCTGAAGCCGAAGATGCCGAGGCTGGTCGGGTTCTTGTCGAGCTTCGAGATGATGAGATTGTCGTTCTCGCCCTGCTCGACATAGAAGGGCGCGCCGCGCAGCGTCGTGCACACTTCCTCATGCTTGTCCTTGTTGCTGTCCTTCAGCGCCTTCATGCCGGCATTGGCGTCGCAGCCCTTGCCGAGGATCAGTTCCTTGAACGCATCGTATGTGCCGCTGGTCGACGGCGGGCCGAAGACCGAGATGGCGACGGCGGGGAGCGCCGGGTTGACGTCCTTCCACGTCTTGGCGGTGTTCGGCTTGCCATAGGGGTTCGCCGCCAGCGCCTTGTACACATCCTCTTCGGTCAGCTTGAAGCCGGGGCCGCGCGCCGCTTCGCCGAGGGCAATGCCGTCGATGCCGATCTGGATTTCGACGATGTCCTTGACGCCGTTCGCGGCGCAGGTGTCGAATTCCTTCTTCTTGATGCGGCGCGATGCGTTCGCGATGTCGGGCGTTTCGCCGCCGACGCCGGCGCAGAAACGCTCGAAGCCGCCGCCGGTGCCCGTGCTGTCGATCTTGGGGGTCTTGTTGCCCGTCGCTTCGGCGAACTTCTCGCCGACCGCGGTGGCAAAGGGATAGACGGTCGAGGAGCCGACCGCGCTGATATAATCGCGCGCCGCGCCGCCCGAGGAAGCCTGATCCTGGCACGCGGAAAGCGCCAGCGCGCACGTCGCGGCACCGGCGATAAGAGCGAATTTCTGCAGCATGAAATGATCCTGTCTGTGGTCGTTACCGAACCAAGCCGCCGCACCCGCGCCGACTCGCTGAGCCGCCAATGAGCGTTTTGTGTGACGCGTTTGTGACAGCGAGTGTCATGGAAGTGTCATAGATAGCGCTGCCCGAAGCTGCTTGTAGGCGCTAAAACTTTTCAAGCTTCCATATTTGGCTTATCACTTATCTTGTAGTCGACAGATGGAGGTGGGGAGTGGTTGAACAGATTAATTTCGTCTTCGACGGAAAGCTAGCATCTGCCCATAGAATGGAGTTTTATGAATCGGCTCGATTTCAATACTCTGCTTCTCGACTTTTGGTGAAGTTAGATAACTTCAGGAGAACGGGTACATTCCCAGCTAAAATTTCATCGAAGAACAACCACGATATCCAAGTCAGGGCATTTCAGCAGGGCAGCTTTGGAATAGAGATTTTAGTTCCGGTGCTGTTGGCTGCGGGACCGGCTGTTTTCGAGACATCTATTTCGGCGATGTTTTCATATGTTATTGATAAAGTTTTCAAAAGCGCCGACGATGATGCAATTCGAGAGGCTCTCCAAACTCAGAATCGATTAATAGAGGCATTTGATAACGCAATTCAAGGACGTGACGACACAATCACTAGAACACTAGATATGCTGCGCGAGGAGATGGCACGGGAGCGAGTGCTTACAGAAGAAACAAAGGAGCTATATGAGCGGTTGCTAGCCGAGCAGGAAAGAAGGCTTCTCCTTCAAGCAGAGAGAGACGTTCTCAGGAGAATGACAGAAGATCAACGCGCCGACTTGGTAACAATGTCGGCACCGCTCTTAAAAGAAATGAACGTCCCTTTGCGCCGTAGCGCATCTCATATTTCAGTTTCATCGGTAGTAGACGGCCGTCGTCGTCGACTTCTTCACGCAGATAAAAGAATGACAGATGAAGTTGATACGGCGATTGTTGATAGGAATATAACTGCGATAGATATTAATGTTGTGCAGTTTAACAAAGAAAACGGTTGGGGAAAATTCCGCAACGACGAATGGGATGGATTATCTTCTTTCTCGGTTCCTGCGGAAATTCTTGACGATATTCGACGAGATTTAGTTGCTGCCATGAGGGTGAATCGAGTTTCGGTAGACTGTTATTTTGTACGAAGCGCTGCCATGGTTCCACTGCGGATCATCGTTATCGATGTTAACGCTGCAGAGGATCAAAATTTATGATCCTAATCACCGGCCACGTCATCCTCACCCCCGAGCATCGTGAGCGCATGATCGCGCTCGGCGCTGAGCATAGCGCGCGGTCGCGCTCCGAACCGGGGTGTCTGGCGCATCATTGCCATGTCGGTGTCGAAAACGACCTGCACCTCGTCTTCGTCGAGGAGTGGGAGAGCGTCGACGCGGTCCGCGCCCATTTCGCGCTGCCCGACGCGCGCGCCTTTGTCGCCGAGATGCGCGCGCTCTCGCCCGAGCCGCCCGTGATCCGCATTTATGGGGCGGAGGATATTACGGCAAAGCTGATGGGGTGACCCGGCTCCCCTCCCTTCAGGGAGGGGTTGGGGGAGGGCGTGTTCCGATCGGGCCAGGCGCGGACATCGACAGGCCCTCCCCAAACCCCTCCCGCTCGCGGGAGGGGCTTTCGGAAAAACCGCTTTCCTACATTATCCGGCCGTGCCAGCCTTCATCCGGCTCTTTCGATCGGTGGACAAAAAGGGTCGCAGCCCCGACAGGTGGTTGCGGCGATGGCGGGGTGTGCCGGGCGCGTCCGGCTCGCGGGGGGGGGCCGGATCGACGGGTACGTAGTGTGACCTTCGTGACCTTCCGAATTTTATGGCACGGATTTTGGGCGTCGACCGGCGCCTTCAGGAATGAAGGGGAGAGCGAATATCATGACTCGCCGGGCGCTCGTCACGGCTTGATTGGGGGACGTGCGAGCGCGTTTGAACGTATCGCGGCGTGGTTCGGGCCGATCCCCGGCCTCGCGCTGAACAAAGGATTGGGCGGGCGCCACCTTACAGCGGCGCGGCACGGCGCAAACTGTTGACAAGGCTGGACGAAGGCGGTCCATTGGGCGCGCAGGAGGGCGGACATGGGCGATCGGGGCAGCGACTATAACAAGGGCTATGACGGCGGCGGCTGGACCTCCGACACCGACATGGCCGCCTATAACCGCGGCCAGTGGAACCGCCGGCTGGACGACGAGGCGGCGGCGCGCGGCGCGCAGCGTGGGTCGGGCGGGTCGACGGGTGCCGGGACCGGCGGCGGCGAAGGCGGCGGCATGGGTGTCGTGTTGCTGCTCGGGCTGGCCGCGATCGGCGCGCTGGTCGTGCTGCTGATGGATTATCTGATCGCCATGGTGGTCGCGATTGTTGCCCTCGCCGCTATTTTCCGCCTCGCGCTGCCCACCACCGGGCCGCGGCCCGGCTGGCGGCTCTCGCTTGGCAGCGCCGCGGTCGCCTATCTGATCGTCCTTGCCGCGTGCGTTATGGTCGTCGGCGGCACGCAATTGATCGTCGGCCATGAAGATCTGACCTGGATGCCCGCGGTGCAGAAACTCTATCTGGACGAAGGGACCGGTCATTATGTCGTGCACAGCGGGCTGCAATCCTTCCTGATCCCCTGGTCGGTCGGGCTGGTCGGCGCTTTGTGGTGGCTGAACCGCAAGCTGCCGCCGCTGCGCTTCGCTGGCGCCGCGCGGATCGCGCTGTTCGCCGCCCTGCTGACGATCGTCTATATCGCCGCGCTCAACATCATGGCGCTGGTCTGGCCCTGACGGCGCCGGGCGCATCGGGGGGGATTATGAGCGGGTTCGAATTCATCTTTTCGCTGTTCGGGCTGATCCTCGGCCTCGCGCTCGCCGAGGGGCTGGGCGGGCTGGCAAAGGCGCTGAAGGCCAGCCACCGCGTCCGCATCGGCTGGCCGACCGCGCTGCTCGGCCTGTTCGTGTCGTGCGACGTCGTCACCTTCTGGATGTACGGCTGGTCGCTCCGCGACCTGCTGCCGCTGAGCTGGCCGGTGCTGTTCGGCGGCTTCCTCGTCACCGCCGTCTATTATGTCGCCGCCAGCCTCGTCTTTCCCGACGATCCCGAAGGATGGGAAGACCTGAACGGCCATTTCGACAAGCATCGCCGCAAGGTGATCGGCGGCGTCCTGCTCTGCAACATCGCGCTGATCGCCAGCGTCATCGCCTTGGGCGAGCTTCCGCCCTTCGACCTCCGCCGGATCGTCATAACGTGGAGCTTCTTCCCCGTCGCCGCGCTCGCGATCTGGGCAAAGGACCGCCGCATCGCCTGCGCCTGCCTCATCTGGGTGATCGCCACTTATCCGCTGTCGGCGGTGTGGCATTGAACAAGGAGCCTTGATCCCCAATCCCGTTTGTGTCGAGCGAAGTCGAGGCACGCGAAGGCCTGCGCTCCCCGTGGGTGTCTCGACTTCGCTCGACACGAACGGAAAATAGTGGTTCGTCATGCTGAACTCGTTTCAGCATCCACGGCCTGAACTCCCGGCAGGCGCGGCGCAAAGTGAGAGCGCAGGCCATGGACCCTGAAACGAGTTCAGGGTGACGAAATGAAACTGCGAAGGGGCCTATTTCCCCAGCAGCGGCGCCAGATACTGGCCGGTGAAGCTGCGTTTTTCCTTCACCACCTGTTCGGGCGTCCCTGCGGCGACGATCTCGCCGCCTTTCACGCCGCCTTCGGGGCCCAGGTCGACGATCCAGTCGGCGGTCTTGATGACGTCGAGATTATGCTCGATCACCACCACGCTGTTGCCCTGATCGACCAGCGCCTGCAGCACTTCGAGCAGCTTGCGAACGTCCTCGAAATGGAGGCCGGTGGTCGGCTCGTCGAGGATATAGAGCGTCTGCCCGGTCGAGCGCCGCGACAGTTCTTTCGCCAGCTTGACGCGCTGCGCTTCGCCGCCCGACAGCGTCGTCGCCTGCTGCCCAACCTTGATATAGCCAAGCCCGACGCGCACCAGCATCGCCATCTTCTCGCGGATCGCGGGCACCGCCTTGAAGAATTCCGCCGCATCCTCGACCGTCATGTCGAGCACGTCGGCGATGCTCATCCCCTTGAACTTCACCTCGAGCGTTTCGCGGTTGTAGCGTTTGCCGTGGCACGTCTCGCACGTCACATAGACGTCGGGCAGGAAGTGCATCTCGATCTTGATCAGCCCGTCGCCGGTGCAGGTCTCGCAGCGCCCGCCCTTGACGTTGAAGCTGAAGCGCCCGGGCTTGTAGCCGCGCGCCTGGCTTTCGGGCAGCCCCGCGAACCAGTCGCGGATGATCGTGAAGGCGCCGGTATATGTCGCGGGGTTCGAGCGCGGGGTGCGGCCGATCGGCGACTGGTCGATGTCGATGACCTTGTCGCAATGCTCGAGCCCCTTCAGGCTGTCGTGCGGCCCCGCGACCATCCGCGCCCCGTTGAGCACGCGCGCCGCGCTGGCGTAGAGAGTGTCGATGATCAGGCTCGACTTGCCGCTGCCCGACAGACCGGTGACGCAGGTGAAGGTGCCGAGCGGGATCTTCGCGGTGACATTCTGCAGATTGTTCGCGCGCGCGCCCTTCAGCACAAGGTCGAAGCCATTGCCCTTGCGGCGATGCTTCGGCACCTCGATCTTCTTCGCCCCGGTCAAATACGCCGCGGTCAGGCTGTTGTTGTTCGCGAGCACTTCGTCGAGCGTGCCTTGCGCGACGATTTCGCCGCCGTGCAGGCCCGCGCCGGGACCCATGTCGACGACATAGTCGGCGGTGCGGATCGCATCCTCGTCATGCTCGACGACGATCACCGTGTTCCCGAGATCGCGGAGGCGCTTGAGCGTTGCGAGCAGCCGGTCGTTGTCGCGCTGGTGCAGGCCGATCGAGGGTTCGTCGAGGACGTAGAGCACCCCCGACAGGCCGCTGCCGATCTGCGAGGCGAGGCGGATGCGCTGGCTCTCGCCGCCCGAGAGGGTGCCCGACGTGCGGTTGAGGTTCAGATAGTCGAGCCCGACATTGTTGAGGAAGCCGAGGCGTTCGTTAATCTCTTTCAGGATCGCCTTGGCGATCTGCTTCTGCGTGTCGTTCAATTTCGCGTCGAGCGTGCTGAACCAGCCAAGCGCATCCGCGACCGAGCGCTGCGCCGATAGGCTGATGTCCTCGCCGGCGATCTTCACCGCGAGCGGTTCGGGGCGCAGGCGCGCGCCGTGGCAGGTTTCGCACGGCTGCGGCGTCTGGTACTTGCTCAGTTCCTCGCGCATCCACGCGCTCTCGGTCTGCAGCATCCTGCGGTTGAGATTGCCGATCACGCCCTCGAACGCCTTGTGCGTCGTGTAGGTGCGCTTGCCGTCCTTGAAGGTCAGCTCGACGGGCTTGCCGCCGCTGCCATAGAGGATGATCAGCTGCACCTCGCCCGGAAGATCCTCCCACGGCGTCGTCAGGTCGAAACCATAGGCTTTGCCGAGGCTTTCGAGCACCTGCATATAATAAGGCGAAGGCGGGTTCGATTTCGCCCACGGCACGATCGCGCCCTTTTTCAGGCTCAGCGCATGGTTCGGGACGACGAGGTCGGGGTCGAACTCCTGCCGCTCGCCGAGCCCGTCGCACGCGGGGCACGCGCCCTGCGGCGCGTTGAAGCTGAACAGCCGCGGCTCGATCTCGGCGATCGTGAAGCCCGAGACGGGGCAGGCGAATTTCTCGGAGAAGATCAGGCGGTTCGCGGGAATGCCCGCGCCTTTCATCGCGCCGCCGGTGTCTTCCTCCTCGCGGCCCGGAACCGGACCATCGGCAAGGTCGACATAGGCGAGTCCCTCGGCCAGTTTCAGCGCGGTCTCGAAACTGTCGGCGAGACGCGTTTCGAGGCCTTCGCGAACCGCGACGCGGTCGACGACGACCTCGATGTCATGCTTGTATTTCTTGTCGAGCGCAGGCGCGTCGCCGATCTCGTAAAATTCGCCGTCGATGCGGACGCGCGTGAAACCGTCCTTCTGCCACTGCGCGAGCTCTTTCCGATACTCGCCCTTGCGGCCGCGCACGACCGGGGCGAGCAGATAGGCACGCGTCCCCTCGGGCAGTTCCATCACCCGGTCGACCATCTGGCTGACCGTCTGCGCGCTGATCGGCTCGCCGGTTGTCGGCGAATAGGGGATGCCGACGCGCGCCCAGAGGAGGCGCATATAGTCGTATATCTCGGTCACCGTCGCGACGGTCGAGCGCGGGTTCCGGCTCGTCGTTTTCTGTTCGATGCTGATCGCGGGCGACAGGCCGTCGATATGCTCGACGTCGGGTTTCTGCATCATTTCGAGGAACTGGCGCGCGTAGGCCGACAGGCTCTCGACATAACGCCGCTGCCCTTCGGCGTAGATGGTGTCGAAGGCGAGCGAGGATTTTCCCGACCCCGACAGGCCGGTGATGACGATCAGCGCATCGCGCGGCAGGTCGACATCGACGCCCTTGAGATTGTGCTCGCGCGCGCCGCGCACGGAAATATGGGTGAGACTCATGGGGGAGCTATGTTCCAGATTTGTTCTTTGGGCGCAAGGGCCCCGTTGCTGGGGTAGATAGACATTCGAAATTGGCGCCACAATGGTTCAGGCTTGGCGTTTTGGTCCTATACCATGCGCTGCGCCGGAGTGTTGACTTCCCTCGATCGAGGGAGGCGAAACATGATCGGGAAGAAACTCTTGGCGGCTGCGATGATGTCCGCGGCGCTTGGCGGATGCTATTCTTTTCAGGGGCCCGAAAGGTTGGTCACGAAGGATCTTCGGCCTGCGGTGCTGCAACATAGCAATACGGACATGTTCAAGGCCGATTTCACGAAGGCCCATGCGTTCCGCCAGTCCGACCCAACGGCCGACAATGTCCATGTCTATCCGATGCTCCGCAGCGGGTTCATGTACAATTATTCCTTCTGCGAAAATTATTTCACGCAGATGGTGCAGAACCAGCGCCGGTCGCAGATCGCGCGCGACATCATTCCGCCGATAACTGCGCTCATCACGGGGATTATCGGGCTTGGCGATTTTTCCAGTCATCCGGGGCGGAAGGAAGATTATATCCAGATGCTTGCGCTGGGCACGGCGGCAACGTCCGCGACGCTCAACATCTATGACAGGCATTTCCTGTTCGGTGCCGAGAATGTCGGCGCGGTGCAGACCATGGCGCTGAAAGCTCAGTCGGTTCATGCGCAAAGCGTGCTCAAGCAGAAAAATCTCAGCTTTGAGATGGCGATGCAGCATCTGATCGACAATCAGGGGCAATGTTCCCCGCAATCGATCTTGTCGCTGGCGCGCAGCGTCATCAAGGATACCAAGCTCGTCGGCACCGACGGGGCGCCGGCCGCCGCCGGGGCGGGTGGGGTGCCCGCGCCGCCGCCGTCGGAAGGGAAAATCACGGTCGTGCCGGCGATCTGACCCGACAGGATCGTTCGGGACGCCGCGCCTTCCCCGGCCCGCTATTTCCACCAACTCCCCAAAGGTTTCGACCAATGCCGGGTGGCTTGCTTGACCGTGTGGCGTCTCGGGCGGACAAGTGGCCGCATCGCCTTGGTGCCGGTGGAGCGGCGCCGCGGCCGAAGGAGACTGGGGAATGGCGAAATATTTCGGCGGGGTTGCGGGCCTCGCGATCGTGGCGGCGCTGATGGCGGTGCCGGGCATGGCGCGCGATGCGGTGCCGACGGCCACGCTGGCGGCAGCGGCCGACGATGCGGGCGGCAAGGAGGAAGGATCGCTGAAGGCGCTGACCTTCGGCAAATGGGGCGTCGACCTCGATGCGCGCGACGTCTCGGTCAAACCCGGCGACGATTTCGACAAATATGCCAATGGCGGCTGGTTCGCGCGCACCGAGATTCCGTCCGACCAGGCCTCCGCGGGCGTCGATTACGACGTCTATAACCTGACCCAGCGCCAGCTGCGCGCGGTGGTTGCCGGGGCGCCGACAACGAGCCAGGTCGGCGGGCTCTATCAAAGCTTCATGGACGAAGCGCGGGTCGATGCGCTTGGCGCGCAGCCACTGATGGCCGACATCGCCGCGGTCGCGGCGATCAAGGACAAGAGCGCGATGGCGCGCTTCATGGGCAGCACACAGGGCGGCTTCGGTTCGTCGATCGTCGGGGGCGGCCCCTATGCCGATACCGACGATCCGACCGTCAATGTGCTGTGGCTGGGGCAGGGCGGGTTGGGTCTGCCCGAGCGCGACTATTATCTGGCCGACAGCTTCAAGCCGCAGCGCGACGCCTATCGCGCCTATGTCGCGCGGACGATGAAGCTGGTCGGCAACACGGCGCCCGAACAGGCCGCCGATGCGATCCTCGCGTTCGAGACCGAAATCGCCAAGGTGAGCTGGGCGATCGCCGATCGCCGCGATATCGGCAAGATCAACAATCCGATGTCGTCGGCCGAACTCGCCACCTATGCGCCGGGGCTCGACTGGAATGCCTGGTTTGCGGGCGCCGGGATCGCGCCGCAGAAGCGCATCATCGTCAACGAGAATACCGCGATCCGCGACATCGCGGCGCTCTACGCAAAGACGCCGCTCGACACGATCAAGCTGTGGCAGCAATTCCATGTCGCCGACAATGCCGCGCCTTATCTGTCCAAGGCGTTCGTCGACAGCCGCTTCGAATATAGCAAGGTGCTGAGCGGGGTTGGCGAACAGCGCCCGCGCTGGAAACGCGGCCTGACGTTGGTCGACGGCAGCCTGGGCGAGTTGGTCGGCGAGACCTATTCGACCCAATATTTCCCCGCGAGCGCCAAGGCGAAGATGGAGACGCTGGTCGCCAATCTGAAACTCGCGATGGGCGACCGCATCCGGGGCAACAGCTGGATGGCGCCCGCGACCAAGGAAGCCGCGCTCGCCAAGCTGGCGAAGATGGACGTGATGGTCGGCTATCCCGACAAATGGCGCGACTATTCGGGGCTGAAGATCGACCCGGCGGACCTGTATGGCAATGTGAAGCGCAGCACCGCCTTCGAATATGCCTATGGCCTATCGGATTTGAACAAGCCGGTCGATCGCAAGAAATGGGCGATGAACCCGCAGGAAGTGAACGCCTATAATGGCGGGCTGGAAAACAAGATCGTGTTCCCCGCCGGCATCCTGCAGGCGCCCTATTTCAGCGAGAGCGTCGACGACGCGGTCAATTATGGCGCGATCGGCGCGGTGATCGGCCATGAAATCACGCACGGTTTCGACGACCAGGGGCGCAAGATCGACGCCGAAGGCGCGGTGCGCGACTGGTGGACGCCCGAGGACGCGGCGCGCTTCGAGGCGCAGGCCAAGGCGTTCGGCGCGCAATATGCCACCTATGAGGCGGCCCCCGGCGCCTTCATCAATCCCGACCTGACGATGGGCGAAAATATCGCCGACCTTGCCGGGCTGGAGGTGGCGTACGACGCCTATCACCGCTCGCTCGGCGGCAAGGAGGCGCCGGTGATCGACGGGCTGACCGGCGACCAGCGCTTCTTCCTCGCCTTTGCGCAGGCCTGGCGCGACAAGGCGCGCGAGGATTCGATCAAGCAGCAGGTGGCGAGCGATCCGCACAGCCCCGCGCGCTGGCGGATCATCGGCCCCGTGCGCAACGTCGACGCCTGGTACAAGGCGTTCAGCGTCGGTGCAGGTGCCAAATATTATCTGAAGCCCGAAGACCGGACGCGTATCTGGTAACGTCCTGAGCTCGCCCTCAGGATGTGGCGGGGGCGGCCTCGTGCCGTCCCCGTACCGCCATCACGGCAAGCGACAGCGCCGCGCCGATAATCACGAAAAGCGCCGGAAAACCCCCGAGCACCGACATCATGCGGATGCCGTCGATCCCCGAAGAGGCGACGAGCATGATCGCCACCAGCCCGACGGTCACGCCCCACACGATCTGGACGAACAGCGGCGCCTCCGGCCGGTCCGGCGTGATGCCGTGCGTCGACAGCGCGCTCATTGCCGACACGTTGGCGTCGGCGCCGGCGACATAGGACAGGAAAATCGCGAACAGCACGGTCGCCGTCACCAGCGACCCGCCGCCGAGCGCGTCGAAGAGGCGGAACAGCACGGGGTCGGGGCCCTGGCTTGCGAGGACCGCATAGAGGCTGCCCGCGCTGTGCTGGTCGAGGACGATCGTCGCGCCGGCAATCGCGGTCATCCACACCGCGCCGAACAGCGCGGGCAGGATCAGGTTGAACAGGATGAAGGCGCGGACGCTGTATCCGACCGCAAGCCGGCCGAGGAAGAGCGCGGTCACCGGGGCCCAGGCGAACCAGTTGGCCCAGTTGAAGATCGTCCATTGCCGGTGCCAGTCGCCATCGACGTCGAGGCCAAGGTTGCGCGGCACGAAGGTGCCGACATAGTCGGCGCCGCCGCGCAGCGACAGGCCCAGCATCTGGGCCGTCGGCCCGGCGACGAGGACGAAGGCGATGATCGCGAAGAACAGCCAGGTGTTGAGCGCCGACAGCCCCGCGATGCCCTTTTGAAGCCCCGTAGCGGCCGAAATCAGAAAGCTGGCGACGATCGTCGCCGCGATGGCCCAGCGCAGCGGGCCGCCGCCCGAAAATCCTCCCAGCCCCTCGATACCGCCTGCCAGCGCCAATATGCCCGCGCCGAGCGATGCCGCCATGCCGGCGACGAGTGCATAAAGGCAGACGACATCGATCGCGGTGCCCATCGGCCCGTGCGCGCGCTGCCCCAGTAAAGGCACGAACAGCGACGACAGGCTGAACGGCTCGCGGCGGTTGTAATAGAGGAGCGCGAAGGCGAGCGCGGCGACGGTGTAGATCGCATAGGGCGTCAGCGTCCAGTGGAGGAACATCGTCGACATGGCGAAGGCCGCGGCGCCGTCGCTGCCGGGCCGAAGCCCCAGCATCGCGGGCGGGGTGTTCAGGTGGAACAGCGGCTCGGCGGCGCCCCAGAACAATATGCCCGTGGCGATTGTCGTGCAGAGCATCACCGCGAACCAGCGCCATCGGTTGAGGAGCGGTGTCGCACCGGGGCCGCCGATCGTCAGCTTGCCGAGGGGCGAAAGCGCGATGACCGCGAGCAGCACCAGAAAGGCGACTCCGGCGACGGCGAAGACCGGACCGAGCCGGAGGAGGACCCAGTTGTTGATCGCGGTTTCGAGCGCAACGAAGGCCGTGCCCTGCCAGAGACTGAGGCCCAGCGCCGAGGCGAGCACCGCGAGCGGAATGAAGAATACCGGCCGATTGATCGGGGCTTGCGATGACGCTGGCAAAAAATCCCCCGTTCGGACATGAGGAGACGGCCAGCATGGCGGCTGTCGATGCCGAGGTCAAACCGGCGGGAACGGGCGACGCGGCGAGGCGTTGGACGCGCAGTGATTTGATTGAGGGAGATGCTTCGATGACCAGGATGATTTTCGCCGCCGCAGCCGCGCTCGCCCTGCTCGGTTCGGGGCAGGCGCTTGCCCTTCAGGCGGCCTCCGATCCCGCGGCAGCGGGCAAGCGGCTTCCCGATGGAACGACGGCCGAAGAGCGGTCGAACACCGCGCGGCTGAATGCCGAACAGGCGTCGCGCGCGAAACAGGACAATATCACCTACGAACAGGAAACCTTGGCAGAGCAGCAGCAGGAAGCCGCCGACCAGGCGCGATTTGCCGAGGAAACCGCCGCCTATGAAGCGGAAAAGGCTCGTGTGGCGGCACTGTCGGCCGAAGAGCGGATGAAGTTCGAGGCCGAGCTTGCGGCGTGGCACG
Source organism: Sphingopyxis sp. (assembly GCA_013821905.1). GTDB lineage: Bacteria > Pseudomonadota > Alphaproteobacteria > Sphingomonadales > Sphingomonadaceae > Sphingopyxis. The sequence goes on from PNJO01000067.1 coordinate 13,724, forward strand.
CCGACGTCGCGGCGTGCAAGGCGGGGGAAACCCACCGCTGCGCCAAGCCGCGACCGACGCTGCCGCCGCAGCCCTGACCGCTACCGGTCGGTGGGCGGGGGCGACG
>PNJO01000068.1 GCA_013821905.1 Sphingopyxis sp.
GTCGCGCTGCGGGCGATGCTGGCGGCGGTCGAGGCGGGGACGCAGGCGGCGCTGCTTGCGCCGACCGAAATCCTCGCGCGCCAGCACCATGCGACCCTGCAGCGGATGCTCGGCGGCCTGCCGGTGAACCTCGCGATCCTGACCGGGCGCGACAAGGGCAGGGTGCGCGAATCGACCCTCATGGGGCTGGCCGACGGCAGCATCGACATTCTCGTCGGCACGCACGCGATCTTCCAGCAGGCGGTGACCTACAAGGATCTGTCGCTCGTGGTCGTCGATGAACAGCATCGTTTCGGCGTCGCGCAGCGGTTGATGCTCACCGCGAAGGGCCAACGACCGCCGCACCTTCTGGTGATGACCGCGACCCCGATCCCGCGCACCTTGCTGCTCGCCAATCATGGCGAGATGGACGTGTCGCGGCTCGACGAGATGCCGCCGGGGCGCACGCCGGTCGATACGCGCGTCATATCGCTCGACCGGCTCGACGATGTGGTGGGCTCGCTCGACCGGCATCTCGCGACCGGCGCGCAGGCCTATTGGGTCTGCCCGCTCGTTGCGGAGAGCGAGGGGAGCGAGTTGGCGGCCGCCGAGGATCGCGCGGCGTTACTTCGCACGCGGCTCGGCGACCAGCGCGTCGGGCTGGTCCACGGGCGGATGAAGGGGGCCGAGAAGGATGACGTCATGGCGCGCTTTCAGGCGGGCGAGATCGGCGTCATGGTCGCGACGACGGTGATCGAGGTCGGGGTCGATGTGCCCGCGGCCAGCCTGATGATCGTCGAACATGCCGAGAATTTCGGGCTGGCCCAGCTCCACCAGTTGCGCGGGCGCGTCGGGCGCGGCGCGGCGAAGTCGGTGTGCCTGCTGCTGCGTTCGCAGAATCTCTCCGAAACCGCCCGCGAGCGGCTGGCGCTGATGCGCGACACCAACGACGGCTTCGTCATTGCGGAAAAGGATCTGGAACTGCGCGGCGGCGGCGAATTGCTCGGGCTGAAGCAGTCGGGCGACGCCGATTACCGCGTCGCAACGCCCGAGCAGCTGGTCCGGCTCTTGCCGGTGGCCCACGATGACGCGCGGCTGTTCGTCGAACGCGACGGCGGCATCGAGGGAGCGAGAGGCGAGGCGGTGCGCCTATGCCTCTACCTGTTCGAGCGCGATGCGGCGGTGCCGCTGCTCAGAAGCGGTTAGTTGACGTCGCCCCGTGCGCCCATGGCGCGGATCATCGGCAGATAATCCTCGGCGGCGATCGACTTTTCGAACTGCACACCGGCCTTGCCGCCGAGCGACCAGATCACCTTCGCCGCGACGCGGCCGATGATCGGCATCCGGAACACGACGAGGTCGCCGGGTTCGAGCCCGCGTTCGTAACGCATCAGCAAACCGTCGGCGCTGATGTTGACGCAGGTGCACATTTCCTGCCGCCCGTCGGGCAACACGAAGGGAAGGCGGCAATAGACGTCGCTGCGCGGCGCAATCCGCTGGTCGAGGCCGACATAATGGGCCTTGCTGGTATCGATCTTACGCATACGTCCCGGACCTTTGTGGTTTGCCATGGACGTTCTACGCGAATGCTGAAGAATCGGTAAACGGTATCGGCGCGATCATCGCGTCACCAGCCCGTGTTTCTTCGCGCCGAGGCTCAGCGGAACCGGGTCGTTTGCGGGCTCGATGCGGTGGTGCGGATCGCGGATCACGACTCCGTCGACCTTGACCGCACCCTCCTCGAGTTTGCGCCGGGCTTCCTTGTTCGAGCCGGCAAAGCCGAGTTCGCGCAGCGCGTCGACGATCGTGATGCCGTCGGCGGGTGCCACGACCTGCGGCAGATCGCCAGCAATATGGCCCTTTTCAAAGGTTTGCGTCGCCGTTTCGGCAGCAATTCGCGCCGCCTCCGCGCCGCGGCACATCGCCGTCGCCTCGTTGGCGAGGATCTTCTTCGCCTCGTTGATCTCGGCGCCTTCGAGCGCTTCCAGTCGCGCGATCTCGTCGAGCGGCAGATCGGTGAAGAGCTTCAGGAATCGACCCACGTCGCGGTCGTCGCAATTGCGCCAATATTGCCAGTAGTCGAAATGAGGCAGCTGTCCCGAATTGAGCCACACGGCACCCGACGCGGTTTTGCCCATTTTCGTTCCCGCGGCGGTTGTGAGCAGCGGAGTCGTCAGCCCGTAAAGCTCCGCGCCGTCCATCCGGCGGCCGAGTTCCATGCCGTTGACGATATTGCCCCACTGGTCCGATCCGCCCATCTGGAGCCGCACGCCGCGCTCCTTCGACAGGTAACGGAAGTCGTAACCCTGGAGGATCATGTAGTTGAATTCGAGGAAGGTCATCGGCTGCTCGCGCTCGAGCCGCAGCTTGACCGAATCGAAGGTCATCATGCGGTTGATCGTGAAATGCGTGCCGACTTCCTGCAGCAGCTCGATATAGCCGAGCTTGCCGAGCCAGTCCTGATTGTCGACCATCACCGCGTCGGTCGGGCCGTCGCCAAAGGTCAGGAACTGCTGGAAGATGCTGAAGATCGACGCGATGTTGGCGGCGATCGTCTCGTCCGAAAGCATCTTGCGGCTCTCGTCGCGGCCCGTGGGGTCGCCGATCCGCGTGGTGCCGCCACCCATCAATACGACGGGCTTGTGCCCCGTCTGCTGCAGGCGGCGCAGCATCATGATCTGGACGAGGCTGCCGACGTGCAGGCTCGGCGCGGTCGCGTCGAAGCCGATATATCCGGGGACGATCTGTTTTGCGGCCAGAGCATCGAGCCCTTCCGCGTCGGTCATCTGGTGGATATAGCCTCGCTCGTCGAGCAGGCGCAGCAGGTCGGATTTGTAACTGGTCATAACGCGCGGGCGCTTAGCATGGGGTTTGATATTTGGATAGCATGCGCAAGGAACTGATCTGCCACGCCGACACGCCCGCCCGCGCCGTCCGCGCGATCGCGGTCGAGGTGTCGCTGTCGTTCGACGACGGTTTTGCGCTGCGCTTCGTCGTCGACGGCGCGATCGGCGACATCGTGCTGCCGCCCGGCGACGGCCAGCTCGTCATCGCCGACAGCGGGACCGGGGGGCTGTGGCAGAGCACCTGTTTCGAGGCCTTTCTGACCGAGGAGGGCGAGCCCGACTATACCGAGTTCAACTACGCCCCCGACGGGCGCTGGGCCTGCTACCAGTTCGACGATTATCGCTCGTTGCTCCGCAGCGACGACCTCGCACCGTGGGACATGGCGGTCGAACGCAGCGACGCACAATATGCGTTGCGCGTCGAACCCGGCATCTTTCCCGACACCGGCGCCAAGCTCGCGCTGTCGGTCGTGATCGAGGAGGTGGACGGCACCAAAAGCTATTGGGCGCTGGCGCATCCGCCGGGCAAGCCCGACTTCCATCATCCCGATTGCTTTGCGGTCAAGCTTGGGGCACCCGGCGCGGCATGACTGTGAAATTCGGCATCGACCGCCTGCTCGCCGACCCCGCACTCCGTGCATCGCTTCAGGGCAAGCGCGTCGCATTGCTCGCGCACCCCGCGTCGGTCACCGCCGACCTGACGCACAGCGTCGATGCACTGGTCGCGGCGGGGATCGACGTCACCGCGGTCTTCGGGCCGCAGCATGGCGTGCGCGGCGACCTGCAGGACAATATGATGGAGTCCCCGGACTTCACCGATCCGACCTATGGTATGCCGGTGTTCAGCCTCTACGGCGAGGTGCGGCGCCCGTCGGGGCAGTCGATGCACACGTTCGACGTGATGCTGGTCGATCTGCAGGACCTCGGCTGCCGCATCTACACCTATGTGACGACCCTGCTCTACGTTCTCGAAGCCGCCGCGCAGCACGGCAAGGCCGTGTGGGTGCTCGACCGGCCGAACCCTGCGGGGCGCCCCGTCGAGGGCACCCGGCTGCGCGAAGGCTGGGAGAGCTTCGTCGGCGCGGGGCCGATGGTGATGCGCCACGGGTTGACGATGGGGGAGATGGGGCACTGGTTCGTCCGCCACTTCAACCTCGACGTCGATTATCGCGTGATCGAAATGGAGGGGTGGGAGCCCGAGGGCCCCGGTTTCGGCTGGCCCACCGACCGCGTCTGGATCAACCCCAGCCCCAACGCCGCGAACCTCAACATGGCGCGCGCCTATGCCGGCACGGTGATGGTCGAGGGCGCGACGCTGAGCGAGGGGCGGGGGACGACCCGCCCGCTCGAACTGTTCGGCGCGCCCGATATCGATGCGAAGGCGGTGATCGCCGAAATGTACCGCCTCGCGCCCGAATGGCTCGCAGGCTGCAAGCTGCGCGACATCTGGTTCGAACCGACTTTCCACAAGCATATGAAGCAGCTCAACAGCGGCATTCACATCCATGCCGAGGGCGCATGGTACGATCATGCGGCGTTCCGGCCGTGGCGCGTTCAGGCGCTGGGCTTCAAGGCGATTCGCTCGCTCTATCCGGATTATCCGATCTGGCGCGGCAAGGATTTCAAATATGAGTACACCGACGATGTGCTCGCGATCGACGTGATCAACGGCGGGCCCGGGCTGCGCGAGTGGGTCGATGATTCCAGCGCGATGCCGGGCGATCTCGACGCGCTGGCGCTGCCCGACGAGGCGGGCTGGCGCGAGGAGATCGCGGACCTGCTCATCTACCGATAGGGGAATGGCTATGCACCGGCGGCAATTTCTGGGGACGGCGGCGCTCGGCGGGTTGGCGGCGGGATTGCCCGCATCGGCGTTCGCGGCCGATACCATAGGTCTGCCGAACCTTGCAGCGAAGACGGTGCCGATCGGGCGTGGGGAACGCCTCGCGCGCATCGCCAAAGCCAAAGACCTGATGCGCGCGAACGATATCGGCGCGCTGCTGATCGAACCGGGTTCGAGCCTCATCTATTTCACCGGGGTCGAATGGTGGCGCAGCGAGCGGCTGACTGCCGCCGTGCTGACGCGCGAGGGCGAGGTGGCGATCGTCACGCCCTTCTTCGAGGAACCGTCGGTGCGCGAAAGCCTGGGCATCGACGCCGAGGTTCTGACGTGGAACGAGGATGAAAATCCGCTCGCCGCGGTCGGCGTCTGGCTCGGCAAGCGCGGCCTGACGAAAGGCCGCATCGGTGTCGAGGAAACGGTGCGCTATTTCGCGGTCGACGGGCTCGAAAAGGCGATGCCGGGCGCGACGGTCGTCAACGGCGCGCCCGTCGTGCGCGGGTGCCGGATGCACAAGTCGCCTGCCGAGATCGCGCTGATGCAGATCGCCGCCGACATCACGCTCGCCGCCTATCGCCACACCGCGCCGCGCATCGAGGCGGGGATGACGCCCGCCGAAATCGGCGCGATCATGCGCGCCGCCACCACCGCGCTCGGCGGCCGCAGCGAGTTCGAGCTGATCCTGCTCGGCGAGGCGAGCGCCTATCCGCACGGCAGCGGCAAGCCGCAGGCGGTGAAGGAGGGCGAGGTGGTGCTGATGGATTGCGGCGCGACCGTCCACGGCTATCAATCCGACATTTCGCGCAGCTTCGTTTACGGCAAGGCGAGCCCGCGCCAGCGACAGGTATGGGACCAGATGCGCAAGGGGCAGGACGTCGCCTTCGCCGCGGCAAGGCCGGGCACGCCCGCGGGCAAGGTCGATGACGCGGTGCGCGCCTATTATGAAGGCCTCGGCTGGGGGCCCGGCTACAAGCTTCCCGGCACGTCGCACCGCACCGGTCACGGCATCGGGCTCGACGGGCACGAGCCGGTCAACCTCGTGCGCGGCGAAACGACCCCGCTCGCGGCGGGCATGTGTTTCTCGAACGAGCCGGGAATCTATATCCCCGGCGAATTCGGCATCCGGCTGGAAGATTGTTTCCACATGACCGAAGCGGGCCCGCAATGGTTTAGCGAGCCGCCGCCGTCGATCGACAAGCCGTTCGGTTAGGACGCGACCCAAAAAGAAAAGCGTCATCCCGGCGCAGGCCGCGGTCTTGCCATAGCACCCATACGTAACGTCGAGATCCCGGCCTGCGCCGGGATGACGGGGTTAGGTCAGCCCGCCTTCGCGACCGCGACCATCGCGGGGCGCAGCAGCCGGTCCTTCATCATATAGCCCGCCTGCATTTCCTGCACGATCGTGCCCGGCGTCTTGTCGCTGGGGATTTCGAGCATCGCCTGATGCTGGTTCGGGTCGAGCGGCAGGCCGATCGCCGCGATGCGGGTGATGCCGTGGCGCTCGAACACGCTCATCAGTTCGCGTTCGGTCGCCTCGAGCCCGGTGACGAGCGGTTTGATCGCATCGTCGGCGCGCTGTTCCTCGCTCAGCGCGGCGAGCGCGCGGCCCAGATTGTCGGCGACCGACAGGATGTCGCGCGCGAATTTCGTCGCGGCATAGGCGTGCGCGTCGGCGACTTCCTTTTCGGCGCGGCGGCGCACATTCTGCGTTTCGGCGCGTGCATAGAGCAGGTCCTGCTGCACTGCGGCGATCTGTTCGGCGAGCTTCGCGGCTTCGTCCTGCGCAGCCGCGGCGGGTGCGGCGGTTTCGGTTTCGGCTTCCGCGCCGTCTTCGACGGGCGTGTCGTTTTCGATGTTCGTCATATACCTATCGTATCAGTCTCGAGAGTGATTGTGCGGTGAAATCCACCATGGGAACGATGCGCGCATAGTTCAAGCGCGTCGGGCCGATAACCCCGACGACACCGACGACACGCCCGTCCGCTCCGCGATAGGGCGCCGCTATCACGGACGAGCCCGAAAGCGAAAAGAGTTTATTCTCCGACCCGATGAAAATGCGCGTCGCGCTGCCCTCGCGCGCGCTGTCGAGCAACCCCGCGATTTCCTGCTTGGTTTCGAGCTCGTCGAGCAGTTGCCGCACCCGGTCGAGGTCGCCGACCGCGCTTTCGTCGAGCAGATTCGCCTGGCCGCGCACGATCAGCACCGGCCGGTCGGCGCCGTCCGACGACCAGATCGCGAGCCCGCGCGCCACCAGATCCTGCGCCGCGCGGTCGATCGCGATACGCTCGGCCTCGATCTCGCGCCGCACGCGCGCCATCGCCTCGGTCAGCGTCAGTCCCGACAGCGTCGCGCTGATATAATTGCCTGCCTCGACGAGCGCCGACGGATTGAGGCCCGGCGGAATGTCGATGACGCGATTCTCGACCGTCCCGTCGCCGGCGACGAGCACGACGAGCGACTGGCTCGCCGACAATGGCACAAAGGCGATCTGTTTCAGCACCCGCTCATGCTTGGGAACGAGGACGAGCCCCGCGCACGCCGACAGTCCCGACAGCACGGCGGTCGCCTGCGCCAGCGCGCTTTCGATCGGCCCGCCTTCGGACAGGCTCGCCTCGATCTGCGCGCGGTCCTCGGCGCTGGGCCCGGCTACCTGCATCATGCCGTCGACGAACAGGCGCAGGCCCTGCTCGGTCGGCAGGCGTCCCGCGCTGGTGTGCGGGCTCGCGAGCAGGCCGAACTCCTCGAGGTCCTGCATGACGTTGCGGATCGACGCGGGTGACAGGTTGAGCGCCGCCAGCTTCGACAGCGTGCGCGACCCCACCGGCTGCCCGGTCTCCAGGTAGGCGTCGACGACCAGCCGGAACACGTCGCGCGCGCGCGTGGTGAGTTCGGTGATCGGTGCGGTGGTCATGGGGAGGATTTAGGGAGGGAAGGGGGAGGGGGCAAGCGTCCCCTAAATCGTCATCCCCGCGAAGGCGGGGATCCAGCTTCTTCGTAAGCCTTTCCCACAAGCGGGATCCCCGCCTTCGCGGGGATGACGAAAGAAGATGCAATTGGCCGGGCTTCTGCCTAGCCTCACTGCCGGGGGGAGAAAGCCATGACGACACGCCCGCTGAACCGTGACGACCCGCTCGATGATTTCGACCACCGCGACATCATCCTGCTCGGCCGCAAGCATCTGGTCTATACGACGGGCAGCGGCCCCGCGGTGATCGTGATGACCGAAATGCCCGGCATCAGCCCGCACGTCGCACGTTTCGCGCGCTGGGTCCGCGATGCGGGCTTCACCGTCTATATGCCGCATATCTTCGGGCGTGACGGCGCGGTGCCGCGGATGCCCGGCGCGCTTTTCACCATTCTCGGCGGCTGCGTCAGCCGCCAGTTCCGCGCCTTTCAGGCCAATGAAAGCTCGCCCGCGACACAGTGGCTGCGCGCGCTCGCGGCGCAGGCGCATCAGGAATGCGGCGGCAGGGGCGTCGGCGCCATCGGCATGTGCTTCACCGGCAATTTCGCGCTGTCGATGATGCTCGAACCCTCGGTGCTTGCGCCGGTGCTGGCGCAGCCTTCGCTGCCGCTGAACGACCCTGCGGGCATGCACATCGCCCCCGACGAACTCGCGGCGGTAAAGGCGCGGATGGAGGCCGAGGATCTGACCATCCTCGCCTATCGTTTCGAGGGCGACAAATATTGCCGGGCGGCGCGCTTCGCCGCCTATGAAAATGCGCTCGGCGACCGCTTCATTGGCAAGGTGCTGCCCGACAGCGCTGCCAACCCCGACAGCCCGATGAAAAATCCGCACAGCGTCGTCACCATCCATCTGATCGACGAGGCGGGCCAGCCGACGGTGCAGGCGCGCGACGAAATCCTCGATTTCTTCCGTATGCGGTTGAGCGATTGACCGCGCGCGCCTAAGGGCTGCGGCGATCACCGTTTGAAAGGATTCCCCATGCGCCCTTCCGGCCGCGCGCCTGACCAGATGCGTCCCATCGCCATCGAAACCGAATTCACCATCCATGCCGAGGGCAGCGTGCTCGTGAGCTTCGGCAACACCAAGGTTCTGGTGACCGCCAGCGTTGACGAGAAAGTGCCGTCATGGATGCGCGGCAAGGGTGCGGGCTGGGTGACGGCCGAATACGGCATGCTGCCCCGCGCGACGCACACGCGCGGCAGTCGTGAGGCTGCAAAGGGCAAGCAGTCGGGCCGCACGCAGGAAATCCAGCGGCTGATCGGCCGCAGCTTGCGCGCCGTCGTCGACATGAAGAAGCTCGGCGAGCGCCAGATCATCGTCGACTGCGACGTGATTCAGGCCGACGGCGGCACGCGCACCGCGTCGATCTCGGGCGCATGGGTCGCGATGCGGCTCGCGGTCGACAAGCTGCTTGCGGCAAAGACGATCGCCGAGGACCCGATCGAGGACAAGGTCGGCGCGATCTCGTGCGGCATCTACAAGGGCACGCCGGTGCTCGACCTTGACTATGACGAGGATTCGGCGGCCGAGGCCGACGGCAATTTCGTGCTCACGGGCAAAGGCCGCATCGTCGAGGTGCAGGCGAGCGCCGAGGGCGCGACTTACGACGAGGAAGGCCTGCTCCGCCTGCTGCGCCTGGCGCGCATCGGCTGCGGCGAAATTTTCGCCGCGCAGGATAAGGCGACGGGGCGGTAAGGTCTGAAATTCGGTGCACGCGAAGACGCGAAGACGCGAAGAAGGTCCGGGCCGACAGGCCTCCAATCGTGTCGACATTGCCTCATGACGCAGCGATGATCGAAAAAGCCGCCTCGCGGCAAATGCCGCCTTCTTCGCGCCTTCGCGTCTTCGCGTGAATCAATCTGACCGGCAAAAAAAGGATCAGCCCATGTCTCACCGCAAACTGACCCCCGGCAAGCTCGTCATTGCCAGCCACAACGCCGGCAAGGTGCGCGAAATCCGCGCCCTGCTCGAACCCTATGGGATCGAGCCGGTGTCGGCCGGCGACCTCGGGCTGCCGGAGCCTGAGGAGACGGGGACGACGTTCCGCGACAACGCGCTGCTGAAGGCGCATGCGAGCGCATCGGCCGCCGGCCTGCCCGCGCTCGCCGATGACAGCGGGCTCGAAGTCGCGGCGCTCGGCGGCCGGCCGGGAGTGTACACCGCCGACTGGGCCGAGCGGCAATGGTTCGAGGGCAATCCGGGGCGCGACTGGTACCTCGCGATGGGCAAGGTCGAGGGGCTGCTCGCCGAGCAGGGACCTGGCGTCGATCGCAGCGCGCGCTTCGTGTGTACGCTCGCGCTCGCGTGGCCCGACGGGCATGCCGATGTTTACGAAGGCGCCGCGGAGGGCAGCCTGACCTGGCCGCCACGGGGGAAGCTGGGCTTCGGTTATGACCCGGTGTTCGTTCCGGCTGGCAACATACTGACCTTCGCGGAGATCGATCCGGCAGAGAAGCATCGGATCAGCCATCGGGCGGATGCGTTTGCGAAGCTGGTGGCGGGGGCGTTCTGATCTTCAGCGCGCGCCGCTCTCGCGCAACCACAGCGACTGATGCCCGTAGTCGATCGCAAACCCCTTCGAGGCCAGCCAGTCCACGCCGAGGATCGCGAGATAATCGCCCGCGCCGTCGATGCGGCTGAAGAGGGGTAGCGCGCCGACGCGAACGTGGCGCGCGTTCCAGTGCCACGGGCCGATCGCGACATCGCGGACTTCGCCTTCGCCGAGCGGCAGTTCATGCCCGTCGATGCCCGTGATCGAACCGCCCGGCCGCAGCGCCGCATCTTGCAACCCGATCCGCTTTGCGAATGCGGGATTCAACGTCGTATATTGGGCGCCGGTATCGAGCAAAGCCCAGCCCGATATGCGACCGATCCGTATCGGTAGCATGATTTTCCACGGCCGCAGCCATCGGGCATCGACGGCCCGCCACACGCCGTCGGGGAGGCGGGACCCGCTGGCTTGCACGTCGACGCAGCGCCGCTCGGGTGACCAGATGACCAGCCGGTTCGGGAACAGGTCGACGCCCGCAAGGCCGGCGATATCGTGGCTGTCGAAGTCTGGGGCGGGCAACGACGCGATGACGATGTCGTGCCGGCGGACGGGGCCGGCCTCGAATGCGGCGACGCGGTGAAACGAAACGGTTATCGCTCCGCCCATGCCTTGGGCTTCCTCGCTGTCGGCATCGCGCGGCAACGCCAGCGCAGCGGTGCGGGCAGGATCGATCGTCGTCCCGCTGGCGGCCGTGTCGAGAATGAAGGCGAAGGGCCCTGCTCCGTTTATGCGCGCGCGGATGACCGGCGAGCCGTCGTCACCGGCTTCGATGGGCAGGCAGCTTGGCGCCCCATGCTCTGCCGCGGTTGCCGACTGGGCAAGGAACGGTCCGCAAAGCAGGGCGACAAGACGGAGCGTAGCGCGTGCCATACTGTATTACTTGCCTAAGACAGGTGGGATCGTCAAGCATCCGCTGACTTTGCCCGCAAAGCCGCTATATCGCCCCGCATGGCCGAACCGCTTGCCCTATATGTCCATTGGCCTTTTTGTGTCAGCAAATGCCCCTATTGCGACTTCAACAGCCATGTGCGCGAGCGCGTCGATCAGGAGGTCTGGCGCGCGGCGTTGCTGGCGGATTTGCGGCATGAGGCCATGTTGCTGCCGGGGCGGACGGTGTCGTCGATCTTTTTCGGGGGCGGGACGCCGAGTTTGATGCCGCCTGCCACGGTCGCGGCGGTGATTGCCGAAGCCGAGGCTTTGTGGGGGCTCGCCGACGATTGCGAGATCACGCTCGAAGCCAATCCCAATTCGGTGGAAGTGGCCGCTTTTGCCGATCTGGCAGCGGCGGGGGTCAATCGTGTGTCGATCGGGGTGCAGAGCTTCGATGCCCAAATACTTGAATTTCTGGGGCGGGCGCACAGCGGCGACGAGGCGCGGCGGGCGATTGCGGCGGCGCAAACTTACTTTCCGCGCGCGAGTTTCGACCTGATCTATGCACGGCCGGGGCAGGCGCTTGCCGATTGGGAAGAGGAGTTGCGCGAGGCGCTGGCGTTCGGCACCGGGCATCTCTCGCTTTACCAGCTCACCATCGAGCCCGGCACGCGCTTCGCGACGCTCGCCGCGAAGGGCGATCTGGTCATTCCCGACGGCGACGCAGCCGCCGACCTGTTCGACGCGACGCAGGCGATGACGCGCGCCGCTGGCCTCCCGCGTTACGAAGTGTCGAACCACGCGCGGCCGGGCGAGGAGAGCCGGCACAATCTCGCCTATTGGCGTTATGCCGACTATGCCGGCGTCGGTCCCGGCGCGCATGGCCGACGGCTCGCGCAGGCGACCGAGCGGCACAAGAAGCCCGAGAATTTCATCGCGGCGGTGGAACGCAACGGCCACGGGCTCAAGGTCGAGAGCGACCTCCCCGCGCACGAACGCGCGACCGAGGCGATGCTGATGGGGCTGCGGCTGACCGAGGGCATCGACCTCGCGCGCATCGAGGCACGGAGCGGGCTGGCCCGCGAGGCATTTGTCGACGCGGGCGCGGTGGCGCGGCTGGCGGGGCAAGGACTGATGCGGCAGGACGGCGACCGGCTGGTAGTGACCGACGACGGCATATTGCTGCTCGACAGCATCCTTTCCGAGGTGGTGCAGACCGGCTAGGCTTTCCCAAAGCCCGTTTGCCCTGAGCTTGTCGAAGGGCCGTTCTTCCTTTGCGAGGCTGGAAGAAAGGACGGGGCTTCGACAGGCGCAGCCCGAACGGAAATTGGGTTTGGTGTCAGAATTGCTCCGCGACTGGGATGCCCATCTGGCGCATGAAAAGCGCCGGTCGGAGCACACGCGCCGCGCCTATATCGCGACTGCGGAGCGTTTCTGCTCCTTCCTCTCGCATCACCGCGGCGGCGGCGTCGACGTGCACATGCTGAAATCGCTCACTCCCAACGACTTGCGCTCCTACCTCGCCGAACGCCGGGCCGAGGGGCTCGGCAATGCCTCGGCGGCGCGCGAACTCAGCGCGCTCCGCTCCTTCCTCCGCTTCGTCGGCGGCTCGAACGCCAGCGTGCCGCAGATGCGCGGACCGCGCGTCAAGAAGGGCCTGCCGCGTCCCGTCGCCCCCGCCGAGGCGCTGACCCTCGCGCAGGATGTCGAGGACAACGCCCGGCAGGGCTGGGTCGGCGCGCGCGATTTCGCGTTGCTGCTGCTGCTTTATGGCGCGGGCCTTCGCATCGGCGAGGCGCTGTCGCTCACCGGTGCGGCGCTGCCGCTCGGCGATACGTTGCGCGTCACCGGCAAGCGCAACAAGACGCGCATCGTGCCGATCCTGCCCGCCGTCGCCGCTGCGGTGTCACGCTATGTTTCGGCCTGCCCCTGGCCGATCGCGAAGGAAACGCCGCTGTTCCTTGGCGCGCGCGGCGGGCCGCTGCAGCCCGGCGTCGTGCGTGCCAGCGTCCGCTCGGCGCGGCGCGCGCTGGGCCTCCCCGAACGCACGACGCCGCACGCGCTGCGCCACAGCTTCGCGACGCACCTGCTCGCGGGCGGCGCCGATCTGCGCAGCCTGCAGGAGCTGCTCGGCCATGCAAGCCTCGCCTCGACGCAGGTCTATACCGCTGTCGATGCCGCGCATCTGCTCGACATCTACCGCGCGGCGCACCCGCGCGCCTGAATGCGGGTTCAATCGCGCGTTTTGGGTTTCCAGGTCGCGACGCGGTAGATGTAGAGGACGACGAGCGACCCGATCGCGAGCAGCGCGAGCGGGCCGATGAAGCGGTCGACCTCGGCGAACTGCTTGCCGAACCACGAGCCTGCGCCCGCGAGCGCGGCGATCCAGATCGTCGAACCCGCGGCGGTCCAGATCAGGAACTTGACCTGGTTCATGTGCACCATGCCCGCCGGCAGCGACACCATCGTGCGCGCGATCGGCAGGAACCGGCACACGAAGACGATCCCCGAACCGTAGCGGATGAACCAGTCATGGAGCTTTTCGACCTCGTCCCAGTCGAGCGTCAGCCAGCGGCCGTAACGGTCGACCAGCGGCCTCAGCCGCTCGTAACCGACCCAGCGGCCGACGGCATACCACACCCAGTTGCCGAGCGTCGTGCCCGCGACCGCGACCGCGACGAGCGTCCAGTAATCGAACCGGCCCTTGGCGACCATGACGCCGCCGAGACCCATGATTACCTCCGAC
>PNJO01000069.1 GCA_013821905.1 Sphingopyxis sp.
TGGGCTGTCCAGTCCGGGGGACTGGACAGCCCAGCACTCCCACTCCCCACGGCTCCGCCGCAGGGAGGATCTTTATCTCCGCAACCGGCAGCTCCCCCTCTCAATTCACCATCCGCTCATAGCCTGCCCAATAGGGCGCACGCAGATCCTTGCGGAGGATCTTTCCACTGGCGTTGCGCGGCAGCGCCGGGATGATGTCGACGCTGCGCGGGCATTTGAACGGCGCGATGCGATCGCGCGCCCAGGCGATGACGCTTGCCTCGTCGATCTCCATCCCCGGCTTGGCGACGACGACCGCCTTGACCGTCTCGCCCCATTTGGGATCGGGAATGCCGATCACCGCGACCTCCTGGATCGCGGGGTGGCCGAAGATCGCGCTCTCGACCTCGGCCGGATAGACATTTTCGCCGCCCGAAATGATCATGTCCTTCATCCGGTCGTGGATGAAGAGGTAGCCGTCCGCGTCCAGATAACCCGCGTCGCCGGTGTGGATCCAGCCATCGTCCGTCATCGTCTTCGCCGTCGCCTCGGGCAGGTTCCAGTAACCGATCATGTTGTTCGACGAGCGCGTGACGACCTCGCCGACCTCGCCGGTCGGAACGCTCTCGCCGTCGGGGCCGAGGATGACGATCTCGACCCCGGGCAGCGGCTTGCCGGCCGAACGCATCCGCTTGTTGCCCTCGGGATCATGGTCCTCGGGCGGCAACATGCAGATCGTCCCTGTCGTCTCGGTCATGCCATAGGCCTGGATGAACTGCGCGCCGAACATCTGGATGCACTGGCGCAGCAGCTCGAGCGGGATCGGCGCGGCGCCATAGAGGATATATTTGAGGCGGCTGTAATCGACGCTGGCGCAGCGCGGGTGCATCAGCAGCATCTGGAGCGCGGCGGGGACCATGAAGAAGCGGGTGACGCCATGATGCTCGACCGCGTCGAACACGCCGTCGGGGTTGAACTCGGCGAGGACGATGCCGGGCAGCCCCGCCGCGAGCGCCATGATGCCGAGCCCGGTGCCGCCGATGTGCGCGCACGGCATCGCGACCAGCACCGCCTCGTCATCCTCCCACTTGGTGTAGGGCAGGTCGAGGTCGTTCGAATGTTTGCGCAGCGCAAACAGGTTGCGGTTCGACAGCACCGCGCCCTTGGGATTGCCCGTGGTGCCTGAAGTGTAGAGCTGGAGCACCGCATCGTCGGGCCCGGACGCGTCGAATGCGCCACGCGGCGTCGCGTCGATCAGCGCGCGCGCCTCAGCGGCGCTGACGATCCGTGGTGCATGGTCCAGCCTGCCCGCAAGTTGCCCGGCAAGATCGTCGAAGCCGGGGCCGGCAAAGACCAGCTTCGCCTGCGTATCGTTGATGATGAATGCCCATTCGGCCGGCGACAGCCGCCAGCCGACCGGCGCCATCACGATCCCGGCGCGCGCGGCGCCGAAGAAGAGGGTGAAGTAAAGATCGCTGTTCTTGCCGATCCACGCGATCCGGTCGCCCTTCTTCAACCCCGCGGCGAGTAGCGCGGTCGCGACACGCGCGCTGCGCTCGTCGAGCTCGGCATAGCTGAAAATACGGTCCTCTTCGCGTATCGCGACACGGTCGGGACGCTCCGCCGCCCAGTGGGTCAGGAACTCGTCGAACGTCACCAGGTCCGCAGTATCGGCCGCCATTCTCTCTCTCCCGTCGAATCGCGTCGCTTTCGCGCGATTTCCCGGAAAGGCTAGCGGCAATGGCCCGCAGGTAAAGCAGGCAAATCTGTCAGGTCGGTGCGGTCCGGCGGAATAGCAGCATCAGGTTGTTCGCGGGCATCGCGCGACGCTCGGCAAAAGCGAAGCCCGCGGCGAACCCCGCCGCCTTGACGGCATCGACATCGCGCAGCCCCCACGCCGCGTCGCGCGCGCGCAGGCTGGCGTCGAAGGCAAGGTTGCTTGCCGCCGTCGGCACATCCGCCTCAAGATAGGGGCCATAGAGGATCAGCGGCGCCCCCGGCGCCAACACCCGCGCCGCGCCGCCGAACAGACCCAGCGTCGCCGCCCACGGACTGATATGCACCATGTTGATGCAGAGGATCGCGCTGGCCGCGGCGGCGGACCAGTCCGCCGCGGCATCGAGCGGCAGCGGTGGCAGGAGGTTTGGCTGCGCCGCCCCGGCGCTCCACGCCGCGATCGAGGCGAGCGCATCGGGATCGGGATCGCTCGGCTGCCAGATCAACCGCGGAAAGGCGGCGGCGAAATGGACGATATGCTCGCCCGATCCGCTCGCAACCTCGAGCACCGTGCCCGCGCCGGGAAGCCAGTCCGCCAGCACGGCCGCGATCGCATCGCGGTTGCGCAAGGTCGCCGGGGCGTGACGCTTGTCGGTCGCCGCGCCGTCGCCGGGCATCCAGGGCTGCGGCGTCACGCCTTCGCCTGCGCCCGCGCGCGCCGTTCGCGCACGACCAGCCAGGCGAAGAGGCCGACGGGGCCGACCATCAGCGTCAGGAACAGGAAGGGAAATTGCACGAGGCGGCTGAAGCCCTTCTGGTCGGCGTCGCGCGCGATCCACATGCCGGTGAACAGGTCGAAGGCGAGATAATGGACCCAGCCGAGCGTCGCGCCGCCGGGGCTGTCGAAAAGCTTCATCACCCCAGCGAGCGTGGTGAAATCACCGCCGCCGGGGCCGCCGGTGTCGATGCCGCCGGTCAGGAAACCGACGATCAGCACCGTATAGACGAGGCACAGCAGAAACACGCCGAGATAGAGGATCAGCGCCAGTATCCTGGGCCCGCGCGGCGCAAAGGCGAGCGCCGCCCAGCCGGCAAAAGCCCAATAATTCGTCAGCAGGAAAATCGTGTCCCAGCTCATGATCGACTCTCTTCTAGTGCAGCCCCGGCGGGCTCCGTCCACTTGTAGCGCCAGCTGAAAATGCCGATGCTGACCGGCAGCGTGGCATAGACCATCGGCGCGACGGGCACCGTCGCCCGGAAAAAGGTGAGGGACGTCGAAACGATCCCTGTCGCGGCAAGGATCGACCAGATCGCCACCTGTCCCCCCGCCTCGCGCCGTCCCGCCGCGTCGAGTGCGGGGTTGCGGCGCGCGGTAGCGAACAGCCCTGCCGTCAGCAAGGACATCAGGACGAAGCCGGCGCCATAAAGCGCGAACATCTGCCCGAGCCGGCCGCCATAATCATTCGCGCTGCCGGTGACGAACGCTGCGAAGCTCGACGCCATCGCGCGCAGCGGGTGGACATAGAGCAGCACGGTAAAGACGAGCGCGAGCGTGAGGAGCAGGAAACGCCAGTCGCCGTCGCCCGCCATCCGCCGCGCGCGGACATGCGCGAGCCAGAACATCGCGATCAGCGCAAAGGCGATCAGGAAGCTCGGCGCGCCGGCAAGCGCCGCCTCGAGCTGGCGATAGTCGGGCGCCATGCCGCCGGTGCCTGCAACCATCAGGGTCACCGCGAACGCGAAGGCCGCGTCGGTGAATGCGTCGAGCCGGGCTTGTCCGCCTGTCATCGTCGCGCCGCTCATTGCCCTCCCCCTTCGGGCGTCTTTTGCCAGCGCTAGATCAGCCCGCCAAGCCCGAAGAGCAGGATGCCGACGAACAGCGCGACCAGGCCGACGGTGACGATCAGCAGCGTCATCCGAGCCGCGGGCAGCCGCCGCGTCGCAAAAAGGGCGGCGGCGAGCCCGAGGCCGAAGGCGGTCAGCGGCGCATGGACGAAGGCCCATTCGTAGCTGAATTCGCGGCGAACGCGGACGAACTCCCACTGTTCGACGACCAGGCCATAGAGGGTGATCGCGGCGAGCCAGACGGCAACGAAGACGGCGGCGAACAGCGCGCCGCCCGCCAGGCATCCGCCGACGGCGCGCTTCGCGTCGCTGTTGCCGCCGTCGCTCAACTGCCGCCGATCTCGCTGAGCGACGGCGCGCCCGGCGCGCCCGCGGGTTCGCTCCACGCCAGAATCGGCTTGCGCGCCGCCGCCGTCTCGTCGAGGCGGCCGCGTGGCGCGAAATGCGGCGCCGACTTGAGCGCCGGATCGCCGTTCTTCGCACGCAACGCGATGCTGCGCAGCGCGCCGATGAACTGGTCGAGCACCGCCTTCGATTCGGTCTCGGTCGGTTCGACGAGCATCGCGCCGTGGACGACGAGCGGGAAATAGACCGTCATCGGGTGATAGCCCTCGTCGATCAGCCCCTTGGCAACGTCGAGCGTCGAGAAGCCCTCGGCGAGCCCCTTGTCGCTGAACAGCGCCTCGTGCATGCACGGCCCCGATCCGCCGAAGGGCGCGTCGAGCACGTCGTCGAGGCTGCGCAGCAGATAATTGGCGTTGAGCACCGCGTCCTCGGCAACCTGCTTCAGCCCGTCGGCGCCGTGGCTCAGGATATAGGCCAGCGCGCGGGTGAACATGCCCATCTGGCCGTGGAAGGCGGTCATCCGGCCGAAGGTGTCGGGATGATCCTCGCCCGCGCTTTCCTCCTCGATCAGGCGGAAACCGCCATCGGCCTGCTTCGTGACGAAGGGCAAAGGCGCGAAGGGCGCCAGCGCTTCGGACAGCACGACCGGGCCCGAGCCCGGGCCGCCGCCGCCGTGCGGGGTCGAGAAGGTCTTGTGCAGGTTGATGTGCATCGCATCGACGCCGAGGTCGCCGGGGCGCACGCGGCCGACGATCGCGTTGAAGTTCGCTCCGTCGCAATAGACGTAACCGCCCGCGGCATGGACCGCGTCCGAAATCGCCTTCATGTCGCGCTCGAACAGGCCGCAGGTGTTGGGGTTGGTGATCATCACGCCGGCGATGTCGGGGCCGAGGCGCGCCTTCAGCGCCTCGAGATTGACGCGCCCGGCCTCGGTCGCCGGAATGTCCTCGACGGTGAAGCCCGCAAAGGCCGCGGTTGCGGGGTTGGTGCCGTGCGCGCTTTCGGGCACCAGCAGCACGCGCCGGTCCTCGCCGCGCGCTTCGAGCGCCGCCTTGATGCACAGGATGCCGCAAAGCTCGCCATGTGCGCCCGCCTTGGGCGACATCGCGACGGCGTGCATTCCGGTGAGCGTCACCAGCCATTCGGCGAGTTCGTGGATCACGGCATAGGCGCCCTGCACCGTTTCCTGCGGCTGCAGCGGGTGCGCGTCGGCGAAGCCCGCCATGCGTGCGACCTTTTCGTTAAGGCGCGGATTGTGCTTCATCGTGCACGATCCGAGCGGGAACAAGCCAAGGTCGATCGCATAATTCTGGCGGCTGAGGCGCGTATAGTGGCGCACCGTTTCGGACTCGCTGAGCCCCGGCAGGCCGATCGGCGCCGAGCGGGCAAGGCTGCCGAGGTCGGCGGCGGGGGCCGCTTCGTCGAAATCGACGCCGGTCGTCTCGCTGCCGCCGATTTCGAAGATCAGCGGTTCCTCGAGCATCAGCGCGCGGTTGCCGGTGAAGGTGACATTGTCGGCGGCGCCGCCGGCGACATTCATTTCGGGGCGCCAGCCGGCGCGGTTGAGCGCGGTCATGCCAGCACCTCCTTCAGCGCCGCGGCAAAGGCGGCGATATCCTCTCCGGTCACGGTTTCGGTCACCGCAACGACGAGCCCGTTCGCGAGGCCGTCATTGTCGGGATAGAGGCGGCCGAGCGAAACGCCGCCCAATATGTCCTTCTCCGCCAGCTTGTGGACGACGGGCCGCGCCGCGGTGGGCAGCAGCAGCGTGAATTCGTTGAAGAAGCTGTGGTTCATCACCGACACGCCCGGAACCTTCGCGAGTTCGGCGGCCGCGGCCTTGGCCCGCCCATGATTGATCGCCGCGAGCTGACGCAGCCCGGCTTCGCCGAGCAAGGTCATGTGGATGCTGAAGGCCAGCGCACAAAGCCCTGAGTTGGTGCAGATATTGCTCGTCGCTTTCTCGCGCCGGATATGCTGTTCGCGCGTCGACAGCGTCAGCACGAAACCGCGCTTGCCGTTGGCATCGAGCGTCTCGCCGCACAAGCGCCCCGGCATCTGCCGGACATATTTGGCCTTGCAGGCGAAGAGGCCGACATAGGGCCCGCCGAACTGCAGGCCGACGCCGAGCGACTGGCCCTCGCCCACGACGATATCGGCGCCCATTTCGCCCGGCGCCTTGATCAGGCCGAGCGCGACAGGCTCGGTGACCACCGCGATCAGCAGCGCCCCGGCGGCCTGGCAGGCGGCGGCGAGCGCGGTCATGTCGTCGATGCGGCCGAGGATGTCGGGATATTGGACGACGACGCAGCTCGTCTCCTTGTCGATGCTGTCCGCGAGCGCCGCCCAGTCGGTGCCCGCCGCGAAGTCCGGGTCGCCGTCGACGAGCGTGTCGCCGGTATATTTCGCCATCGTGCGCGCGACGCTGCGGTAGTGCGGGTGCAGACCGGTCGAGAGCAGCGCCTTCGACCTCTTGGTGACGCGCCGCGCCATCACGATCGCTTCCCAGCAAGCGGTCGAGCCGTCGTACATCGACGCGTTGGCGACGTCCGAACCGAGCAGGCGCGCGACCTGGCTCTGGAATTCGAACAGCATCTGCAGCGTGCCCTGCGCGATTTCGGGCTGGTAGGGCGTGTAGGCGGTCAGGAATTCGCCGCGCTGGATCAGATGGTCGACGCTGGCGGGCACATGGTGGCGATAGGCGCCCGCGCCGAGGAAGAAGGGACCGTCGCCCGCGGCGCGGTTCCGCCGCGACAGCGCCGCCATGTGGCGCTCGACCGCCAGTTCGCTCGCCTGCATCGGCAGGCCGGCGATCGGCCCGTCGAGCCGCGCTTCGGCGGGCACATCGACGAAGAGATCGTCGATCGAGGAAGCCCCGACCGTCGCGAGCATCGCCGCGCGATCATCGTTGGTAAGAGGGAGATAACGCATGAACTACTCCGAGGAAGAAACTGGATTTGCAGCCAGAAGCTGCGCGACGTCGGCAAGCGATCCGCCGAAAATCGCGGGTCCGCTGTGGGTCGTGCGGACCCAGGGCGCGAGCCAGATGCGAAAGCCCGCATCGCGGACGCGGCGGCAAAAGGCATAGTCGTCGGACAGCAACGCGCGCGTCTCTGGCTCGATCATCGGCGAGAAACAGGCGGGCTCCATCTCGCCGATCCCGTGTGCCGCGCGCTCGGCGGGGTCGGGACGGAAAGCCAGATCGGGCAGCGTATCGCGCAAGGTTTCGAGCATGTCGCGGCGGATCAGCATCATCGCGGTACCGACGCGCGCCAGCTCGACGAGGTCGGTCAGCGCGAAACGCTGGTTGGGATCGACGAACTGCAAGGCGAAATCGCCCGCAAAGCGCGCGAGATCGGCCGGGTCTTCCCGGCCGAAGCCGCGTTCGACCGCGAGCGCGACGTTGCGCCAGTTGACCATTCGCCGCGGATAGGCGGCGCCGAGGACCGCACAGTCCGCCCGGCCCGCCATCGCGCGCACCATCGAGAAGACATCATCGGCCGAAAAGTCGATGTCGGCGTCGACGAACAGCAGATGCGTGCAATCGCTCGCGAGGAACATCGCGGCCAATATATTCCGCGCCCGCGTGATCGACGGCTGGTAGAGGATGAATTCGAACCGCACCGACAGACCCGCCGCCTGCGCGGCGAGCGCAAGCGCGATCGCCGAGCGCACATAGGTGCCCTGCGCGCCCTCATAGATGGGCGTCGCCACCATCAGGCGGCAATCGGCGAGCACTGGATCGGTGTCGGTCACGCCATTCCCATTCCCATTCCCCTCCCGCGCGGGAGGGGGACCGGATCAAAGATCGTCGCAATAGGCCTTGTACGCCGCAGCGTTCATCAGCCCGTCGAGCTGGCTCTTGTCGCTGAGCGTCATGCGGAAGAACCAGCCTTCGCCTTCGGGGTCCGAATTGACGAGCGCGGGATCCTCCTCGAGCTGGCCATTGCCCTCGGTCACCGTGCCGTCGACGGGCGCATAGACGTCGCTCGCCGCCTTCACCGATTCGACCACCGCGGCGTCGCCGCCGGCGGTCAGTTCGGCGCCGGTATCGGGAACTTCGACAAACACGATGTCGCCGAGCTGGCCCTGCGCGAAATCGGTGATGCCGACCGTCGCGACGTCGCCGTCGACGTCGATCCATTCATGCTCTTCGGTATAATAACGCGGCATCGATCAGCCTCCCTGTTTACGGACATAGCGGTGTGGAACGAACGGCATCGCGGCGACGGTGCAATGCACCCGCTTGCCGCGAACTTCGGCGGCGATCGCAGTGCCGGGAACGGCGTGATCGCGCGGAACATAACCCATGGCGATCGGCGCGCCGACGCTGGGGGCGAAACCGCCCGACGTCACGACGCCGATCTGGTCCTCGCCGTCGAACAGCGCCGCGCCCTCGCGCACCGGCAGCTTGCCGTCGATCAGCAGGCCGACGCGGCGGCGCGGCGGGCCGTCCGCGAGATGGCCGAGGATGCGTGCGGCGCCGGGGAAGCCTTGCTCCTCGCGGCGGCGCTTGCTGATTGCGAAGGCCAGATCGCCCTCGATGGGATCGATTTCGTCGTTGAGATCGTGGCCGTAGAGCGGCAGCCCTGCCTCGAGCCGCAGCGAATCGCGCGCGCCGAGGCCGATCGGCTTCACCTCTTCCATCGCGCAGAGCGCATCGGCGAAAGCGGTCAGCGCCTCGTTGGGCAGCGAGATTTCGAACCCGTCCTCGCCGGTATAGCCCGAGCGGCTGATCCCGATCGCGTGGCCCTGCCATTCGGCGGGGATCGCCTGCATGAATACGAGGCTCGCGACCTCGGGCACGAGCCGCGACAGCGCATCGACAGCCTTCGGGCCCTGCAGCGCGAGCAGGCCGTAATCCTCATTGTGGTTGAGCGTGACATGATCGGGCAGATTTTCGCGGAGGTGGCCGATATCCTCCCACTTCACCGCGCCGTTGACGACGATGCCGAACTGGTCGCCCTCATTGGTGATCATCAGATCGTCCAAGATGCCGCCCTCTTCATTGAGCAGCAACGAATAGCGCATGCGGCCGGGCTTCAGCGCCGAAATATCGCCGGGGACGAGCGTTTCGAGCGCCTCGGCGACGCCGCCGCCCGAGAGGAGCAGCTGGCCCATGTGGCTGACGTCGAACAGGCCGGCGCTTTCGCGGACCCACAGATGCTCGGCCATGATGCCTTCATACTGGATCGGCATCCAGTAACCGGCGAACTCGACCATGCGGCCGCCCTTTGCGCGGTGCCAGGCGTCGAGCGGCAGGGTCGCGGTTTCGACCGCTTCCTCGCCCGTGAATTCCGTGTCGGTCATGTCAGTCTCCCGCGGTCGACATGGCGAACGCGCGGCCCCGTGCCGCGGTTTCCGCCACGCCCCCTCTGTCACGGGAACCTGAGAGTTTTCCCCCGGCGCGCCGGGGTTACCCCTTCGGTGGCCCCTGCCCTCCCAATCGGGTGGCCGGAACGCTTTCCAGAGTGTCCGTTCCAGCCTGCGCGGTCCGTTGACCTGAGAGTTTCCGGGGCGGTTGCTCCTTCGGTGGTGGGGTGCCGGTCGCCCTGCCCCCACGCTCTCCCGCGCGGCCGGTCGAATCCCCTGGCGGGGCCCGACAGACGCTGCGAGCCTTGGCGCTGCCCCTTTCAGGAGTCAATCGGCGAGCGCGCGAATCGCGTCGTTTTCGTGGATATACACGCCGGGCTCCGTGCGGTCGGCGAGCGCCATGATCGCTTTGGCGACCTTTGTCGCCGGGATCGAGCGGTAACGGCGCAGCGAGCCGTGGAGCAAGGCGTTGGTGAGCGGCGCCGCGACCATCGCTAGCCCCTCGCCCAGCCGCGGCGGCCCGTTGCGCTCGCCCGTCAGCAGGCCCGGGCGCAGGATATCGAGGCGCGCGAACCCGAGTGAGCGCAATTCCGCTTCGACCTCGCCCTTGGTGCGCAGGTAGAAATTGCCGCCGCCGGACGACGCGCCGACCGAGCTGACGACGATCAGATGCTGCGCCCCGCCCTGCCGCGCGGCGCGTGCGGCGGCGAGCACGAGGTCGTGATCGACGGCGCGAAAGGCAGCCTGCGACCCAGCCTGGCGGATCGTGGTGCCGAGGCAGCAGATCAGCGTGTCCGAACATTCGGCGGCGATGATCCCGGCCCAGTCTTCGGGTGGGGCGACATGCCGGGCGTGGTGGGCAGCGACATCGCCCGGATCGCGCCGGGCCAGCAGCTTCAGCTTGCGCCCGCCGCTATGCTCGATCACCGCGCGGCCGACGAGGCCGGTCGCGCCGACGAGCATCGGATCAGACATGCGCAAGCGCCGGCGGCACCGCCTCGCGGCCGAAGATGTCGGCGTAGCGGTCGATGGCGAAGCGATCGGTCATGCCGGCAATATAGTCGCCGATATGGCGCACTGTCGCGCATATTTCGTGCGGCAGCCGCCCCGCCCAATCCTCGCCCATCAGCCGCGGATTGTCGGCATAGGCGGCGAACAGCCCGTCGATGACGTGGCTGGCCGCTTCCGCGGCGGCGAGCTGGTCGGGGTGGTGATAGAGATTGGCGTACATGAAGCGCTTGAGCTCGCGCTCCTGCGCCGCCAGCTCGGGCGAGAAACCGCCGAGCGTGCGGCCCGCGGCGCGCACCTCCCCGACCGAGGCGACGCCCGCGTCCGCTACATTGGCCTGCGTCGCGGCGATCACGTCGTTGACCATGACGCCGATCTGGTCGCGGACGAGTTCGCGCAGCAACCGGTCGCGCGGGGCGCCCGGGAACCGCTCCTCGACCGCCCCGAAATTGGCGGCGACGAACGGCTGCGCCATCAGCTGGTCGAGATCGAGCAGGCCGGCGCGCAGCCCGTCGTCGATGTCGTGATTGTCGTAGGCGATGTCGTCGGCGATCGCCGCGATCTGCGCCTCGAGGCTGGCGTGACTGCCGAGGTCGAGCCCGAAATCGCCGTCGATTTCGCGCAATGCCCAGCCCGGCTCTCTCACCGGTCCGTTGTGCTTGGCGAGCCCTTCCAGGGTTTCCCATGTCAGGTTGAGCCCGTCGAAGCGCGGATAGGGACATTCAAGCCGCGCCAGCGTGCGCAGCGTATGGCCGTTATGGTCGAAGCCGCCATGCCCGGCCATTGCCGCCTTGAGCGCATCCTCTCCGGCATGGCCGAAAGGCGGATGGCCGATGTCGTGCGCCAGACACAGGGCTTCGGTCAGATCCTCGTTGAGCCCGAGCGCACGCGCGATGCCGCGCCCGATCTGGGCGACCTCGATGCTGTGGGTCAGGCGGACGCGATAATGGTCGCCGTCGGGGGCGACGAACACCTGCGTCTTGTGGCGCAGGCGACGAAAGGCGATCGAATGGATGATGCGGTCGCGGTCGCGCTGGAAATCGTCGCGCGGCCCGCGCACGACGCGGCCGACCTCCTCGAAGCGGCGACCACGGCTGGCCTCCGGACGGCTGGCACAGTCGGCGACGCTCACTTGACGGGATCGACGGCCTGGCCCGCCTCGCTGTTGAACAGGAAGCCGTCGCCGCCGCCCTTCTTGTAATCGCCAAGCCAGTCCTGTGCCGTCTTGCGGTCCTTGAACGGGCCGACGAGCAGGCGGCGCGTCTTGCCCCATTCGGTCGTCGCGCCCGATTTGCCCTTGAAGACCGCGGGACTCTTCTTGGCAAATTTGCCGAAGTCGGCGGCGAGCGCCCTGGCGTTGGCACCCGTTGCGATCTGCACCCAGATGCGCGCGGGATTGGCCTTCTTTTCAGCGGCTTCGGCCTTGGCCTTCGCATCGGCTTCCGCCTTGACCTTGGCGGCGGCGTCATCCTTCTCGCGCTTCGCGGCCTCGGCCGCATCGGCGCGCTTCTTGTCCGCCTGCAGCTTGGCGAGCGTGTCGGCGCCGATCGCATTGTCGGGCTGCGCGAGTTCCTCGGCGGGGATTTCGATCGATCCGACGATATCGGCGAGCGAGGCCAGCGGTGCCGCGGCGGCGGCCGGAGGAACCACCGGCGGCGGGGGCATTGCTGCCGGCGGAGCGGCGGGCGGCGGCGTCACGGCGGCGGGCGCCGACGTGTCCGCCCTGGGACCGATGGTGGCGATCGAGAAGCCCGGTCCGAGCGTTTCGGGCGAATCGGCCCCGGACGCGGTCGCGGGCTCAGCGGCCGCCGGATTCGCCGCCGGCGCTTCCGCGAGCGGCCGGATCGTCGACCGGAACGGCGATTGCAGCGTCGGCGGCCCCGACGCGGCGCCGGGCGCGGACTGGCTCACCGGCGGGCCGGCCGTCCCGTCGGCCGCAGGAAAGGGATTCGCCGCGGTCGGGCGAGATGGCGGCGGAGGCGCTGCCGGGGTGGCGGGGACGATCGTCGTGACCACCGGCCGGGTCGGTGCGGGTGCGGGGGTCGAAGCGCTCGTCGCATTGCGAACCGGCGCCGGAAGCACCGTGCCGCCGCTTCTGGCCCGCTCGTTGCCCGCCGCGCGACGGCCCGGCGCTGCCGCGGGCGGGGTCGGAGCGGGCACCGGCGTCGCGGCGGCGATCTGGACCGGCCTGCGCTTCGGCCCGAGCTGGCCGCTCGGGAAACGGCCGAAATGGGCGGCCGCCGCCTGCTGCGCGGGATTCAGCCGGTCCATCTGGGTCAGATAGGGCAGGATATTCTGCGCGAGCGTCGCCGGCATCGTCGCGTTGACGATTTCGGTCGCCTCCTTCTCGCGCCCGTTCATCGCGAGGATCATCGCGCGCAGCCGCCACGCGCCGCGATCCTGCGCGCGCAGTTGCGGTGTCAGCATCGTGATCGCGCGATCGGCCTCGCCGCTGATGCCGAGCGACAGCGCATAGCGGCGCAATGTTTCGTCGTTCGAGGCGAGCGACAGCGCCATCTGGTAATCGCGCTGCGCCGCGTCCTGCTGACCCAGCAAATCGCGCGCGAGGCCGCGGTCGGCGAGCATGATCCGCTCGGGCGCGCCGAGCAGCTGCGCCTCTCCGAAATAGTCGAGCGCGCGCGTCGGATTTTCCATGTGGACCATCGCCGAGCCTAGCGCCGCCTTCACCGCGCCGTTGCGCGGATCGGCCTGTTCTGCACGCGCCAGAAAGCCCAGCGCGGCGCGATAATCCTCGAGATCGATCGACGCTCGCCCCGCATCGAGCAAGGCCGACGTATCGCTGGCGTTGGCCGCCAGACGCGCCAGCGCCGACGACAGCAGCGCGCGCGCCGCAGTGCGCCGGTCCATCGCCGCCTTCGTCGCGGCGTCGGGCGGCGTCACCTGCATCGCCTGCGCCGGTGTCAGCACGGCGCTCGAAACGAGCAGCAGGACCAGCGCACGAACGCTATGCGCCGCGCGCGCCGGCCTTGCCGTCAATTTGGATCGCCGCATGGGCAAATCATCCCGAATTCCGGCCTGCCGTGCCCGGCGGGCGGCCGTCAGATAGCCCCGTTACTGGTTGTTCTGGCGTCCGAGGAAGCGCGGGATATCGACCCCGTCTTCCTTGTCGCCATCGTCCGCCGTGCTGGCACCGCGCGACAGGCGCGACATGCGCTCGAACAGGGTGCCGCCACCGATCGAACGACCGCTGTCGGCTGCTGCAGGCGCCGCGTCGGCGACCGGTGCCGCGCGCTGCTCGGGGGCGGGTTCGGGCGCATCGAGCACGAGCTCGTCGGCGGTGTCGTCATAGGTCGCAGCGACGGTGGACAGCTCCATCGGCTCCTCCTCGGCAACCGCCGCGGGTGCTTCAGGTTCGGCCTGGCCACCCAGCGAGAAGCCCGGCGCCGGATCGGTATCGACCGCTTCGACAGTTTCCTCGACCACGGTTTCCTCGACCGCCGGCGCGATCGCCTCTTCGGCGACAGGCGCCGGAGCGGCCGCGCGCGCCGGAGC
>PNJO01000070.1 GCA_013821905.1 Sphingopyxis sp.
ACCCCGCTGGTGCTGCTGAAAGGGCCGAGCGAAGCCACCGGATGCGAAATCTGGGGCAAGTGCGAATATGCCAACCCCGGCGGATCTGTGAAGGACCGCGCGGCGCTCTATATCGTCCGCGACGCCGAAGCGAACGGCAGCCTGGCGCCCGGCGGCACGATCGTCGAGGGGACGGCGGGCAACACCGGCATCGGCCTCGCGCTCGTCGCCAATGCGCTGGGATACAAGACGATCATCGTCATGCCCGACAACCAGAGCGCCGAGAAGATGGCGACGATCCGCGCATTGGGCGCCGAGCTGGTGCTCGTGCCGCCCGCGCCTTTCGCCAACCCCGGCCATTTCGTCCACACCTCGCGCCGCATCGCCGAGGAAACCGACAATGCGATCTGGGCGAACCAGTTCGACAATATCGCGAACCGCAAGGCGCATATCTTCGGTACCGCCGAGGAGATATGGGAGCAGATGGACGGGCGCATCGACGGTTTCACCTGCGCCGCGGGGACAGGCGGGACGATCGCGGGAACGGGGCTGGGGCTGAAGGCAAAGGACCCCGATATCACTGTCGCGCTCACCGACCCGCACGGCGCGGGGCTCTATAATTACTATCAGTGCGGCGAGCTCAAGGCCGAAGGGTCGAGCGTCGCCGAGGGCATCGGGCAGAACCGCATCACCGCCAATCTGGACGGCGCGCCGATCGACACCCAGTTCCGCATTTCCGACGCCGAAGGGCTCGCGGTGGTGCGCCGCCTGCTCGACGAGGAGGGGCTGTGCCTCGGCCTGTCGTCGGGGATCAACGTCGCCGGCGCGATGGCGCTCGCGCGGCAGCTCGGGCCGGGCAAGCGCATCGCGACGATCCTGTGCGACAGCGGCTTCCGCTATCTCTCGACCCTCTACAATCCCGAATGGCTGGCGAGCAAAGGGCTGGCGGAGACGGCGGCATGAACCTGAAACGCAGCGACAACCGGGGCGCCGCCCCGCCGCCGCCCGTTCCGGCGAACGACACGATGCGGCGGATACAGATCGGCATCGCGGGTGTGCTGACGGTGCTGCTGCTCGTCGGCATGGCGGGACTGATCGGCGACCGCGCGCGCGAGAATGCGGCCGGAAATGCCGCGGCGGCCGGAACGGCAAAGCTGCCCGGCGATCCGCAGGCGCCCGGCAGCGCGCCGCTCGAGGAACTCGGCGTGCAGCCGGTGTCGGGCGACGCCAAGGGTGGCAGCCAGCCGGTCGAGACCAAGGCGCCGCCGCCGGCACCGTCAACCGTGCCCGATCTCGAACCCGATCCCACGCTCCAGCGCGCGCGCCAGTCGGCGCGGTGATCCCTCCGCGCGTCGCGGCGGCCGGGCACGCTGTTCTGCCGGCGGCGGTCTATGCCGTTTCCGTCCTGTTGCTGGCCTGGGTGCCGGGCGGGCAGGCACTGCTCGGCCGCGTCGATGCCGCACTCGCGATCCCGCTGCTGATGCCCGGCGCGCTGCTGTTCGCGTGGCTGGCGCCCGACGGCGTGCGCGGACGGCGATGGTCGAGGGCGGGCGGCGCGATCCTGATGCTGCTGGCCGCGCAGGCGGCCTTGCACCTTCTGCTCGCCGGACGCCTTGCGGCGGGCCAGCTTTTGTCGGTGGCGTTTGCGGGGGTGCCGGCGTTGTTCGTCGCGGGGCTGGTCCGGCGCCGGACGCGGGGCTGGCCGCGCCTTGCCCGCTGGTTCGTTTTTGTTCTCGTCATCGCACTATGGTTCGCGGGCGGGCAGGCGCTGAATGCTTTCGCCTATGTCGGGCGCGATGCGGGCGTCGCGCGGCAGCGGGTGGTGATGCTCACCAGCCTGCCGCTGCGGTGGGGCGGCGGTAGTGGTGATCTGGCGCATATCCTTGCCGAGGGCCCGGCCGATCTGCCCGCGCTGACCGAGATCGGAAGGACGGTCGACCTGCAAATGGTCGACACGCTCGGGGGCAATCTTCCCGCCGGAGCTACCCTGTTTCTCGCGCACCCCGCGGCGCTGTCGCCGCACGATCTGGTGCGCATCGACGACCATCGCCGGCGCGGCGGCCGCATCGTCATCCTCGCCGACGCGCTGTCGAGCTGGCCGCCACCGCATCCGCTCGGCGACCCGCGCAATCCGCCGGTGACCAGCCTGCTGACCCCCCTGCTCGACCATTGGGGGATCGAACTCGCAGCGCCCGCGCCGGATGGGGCAGGGGAGGCGGCGCTCTATGTCGATCCCGACGGGACGCTCGTCCGGCTCCATTCGGCGGGGCGCTTCGTCCGGCTGCCGCCGCAGTGCCGCGCGCTGGCCGACGCGCATGTCGCGCGATGCGACGGGGGCAGGCTCTGGCTCGTCGGCGATGCCGATATGCTCCACGCGGACCTCTGGCGATCACCCGTCGGGGCGGCGCCCTGGCTGCGGCGCGCGGACAATCTCGCCTGGCTGGTCGATGTGCTGCGCGGCCGGCCGGGCACCGGGTTTCGCCCCTTGTGGATTCGCGCGCGCCGCTGAGGCGCAGCCGCCCATCATCTTGCGTCTTTTCCCCATGCCTGCCGCGTCCGTTCGGGTCCGAACGACCCGCTGCGTCCCCATTCTACCCTCGTTTCGCGGCAATTTAGGGGTAGATTCCCTATTCTGCCCCAATTTACCCCTTTTCACCCCGATCTATAGTTGATAGGCAGGAGATGGAGAGGGGCAATCTCCGCCTGAGTCTT
Organism: Sphingopyxis sp.; assembly: GCA_013821905.1. GTDB lineage: Bacteria > Pseudomonadota > Alphaproteobacteria > Sphingomonadales > Sphingomonadaceae > Sphingopyxis. The sequence continues at coordinate 2,692 of PNJO01000070.1, forward strand.
TCGGCGCGAAATCAGTGATTTCGTGGTCAGGGAAGTATTGCCCGGAGGCGCGAGAACGGGGGCATTGCGATGGCGGTTGTGACGCCCGGGCGTTATTCGGGCACCAACTTCGCCGCGATCGATGGCAAGGGGCGGATCGCCGTTCCCTCGCAGTTCCGCAACAATGTGCCCCTCAATGCGGACGGCCAGCGCGTGCTTTGGGTCGGTTTCCACGAAAAGCTTCCGTGCCTCGTCGCATACGGCCAGGACCAGTATGACCGGCTGATCGACGAGATCGAGCGCGACCGCGACACCGCGCTCGCGCGCAATCTCGATTTCGACGAGGATGCCGCGTCGAAGAAGCGCTTCAGCTATACCGAACCCTATGCGCTCGACGACAGCGGGCGCTTCCTCCCGAACTTCACCGCGCGCGACCGCGTCGGCGATGCCGGCGCGACCGCCTTTGTCGGGTCGGGCCGCCGTTTCGAAATCTGGTGGCTGCCGACGCTCGCCGAATGTGTCGAGGCCGACCCGGTGCTGCAGCGGCTCGCCGCCGCCTGGGCCGAAACCAAAGGGAAGGGGCGCAAATGACCGACCTGCCCCGCGATCCCCGTCACGACCCCGTCCTGCGCGAAGAAGTCATCGCCGCGCTCGCCATTGTCCCGGGCGAGCGTCACGTCGATGCGACTTTCGGCGCGGGCGGCTATACGCGCGCGATGCTCGCGGCGGGCGCAAATGTGGTCGCCTGCGACCGCGACCCCGACGCGATCGCCGAAGGACAGGTGCTGGTCGCCGAAGCCGGCGGCAAGCTGGTGTTGATCCACGGCCGCTTCGGCGAGATCGACCGGCTGCTCGCCGAGCGCGGGATCGAGGCGGTCGACGGCATCACCTTCGACATCGGCGTCTCGTCGATGCAGCTCGACCGCGATGAGCGCGGCTTTTCGTTCCAGAAGGACGGCCCGCTCGACATGCGCATGGCGCAGGAAGGCGAAAGCGCCGCCGACTGGCTGAACCGCGCCGACGAGGAAGAGATCGCCGACGTGCTCTTTCATTATGGCGACGAGCGCCAGTCGCGCCGCGTCGCACGCGCCATCGTCGCTGCGCGTCCGCTGACCCGCACCGCCGAGCTGGCGAGCGTGATCCGCAAGGCGCTGCGTCATCCGCCCGGCGCGCCCAAGGACCCGTCGACGAAAAGCTTTCAGGCCATTCGTATCCACATCAACGGCGAACTCGATGAGCTGGTCGCGGGTCTGGCCGCTGCGGAGCGCATATTGCGTCCCGGCGGCCGGCTCGCGGTGGTCAGCTTTCACAGCACCGAGGATCGTATCGTGAAGAATTTCCTGCGCGAACGGAGCGGAGGCGATGCCGCCGGTTCGCGTCACCGGCCCGCGCCGGTCGCTGCGGCGCGGGCCCCCACTTTCCAGACCCCGGCGCGCAAGGTGCGCCCCGGCAAGGCCGAGGAGGCGCGCAATCCGCGCGCGCGCTCGGCGACGCTGCGCAGCGCGGTGCGCACCGCAGCCCCGGCCTGGCCCGGCGAACCGACGATGAAGGAGGCGTTCTCATGCTGATGGCAGCCCGCAAGCTCCAGGGAATCGGCCTGGTCCTGCTCGTGCTCGTCTTTGCGATGATGCTCTATCCCGTCTCGCTCAAGGTTGCGGCGACGCGCAGCGAACTCGCGCGCATCGAACGGCAGATCGACCGCACGCAGGGCAACATCCGCTACCTCGAATCCGAACTCGCGGTGCGCGCCTCGATGCGCCAGCTCGAACAGTGGAATGCTGAAAGCTTCGGCTATTCGGCGCCTTCGGCGTCGCAATATCTCGCGAACGAACGCCAGCTCGCCTCGCTCGACGGCCTGCCCCGCGCGCGCGGCGCCAACGAGGTCGCGCCGGTGCTGATGGCGATGGTCTCGCCCGTCGCGGTGCCCGAAGCGCCGAAGGTGAGCCCGGTGGCGAAACCCGCCGAGAAGAAGATCGTGCTCGCGCAGGCGGCGCCCGCGGACGTGCGCAGCGATGTCGCGCCGCGTATGGCGCCGACCCGTCGCCGCGAGCAGCTCCGCATGATCGAGGACCAGCTCCTCGCCGAGTCGACGCTCGCCGACCTCAAGCGGGCGGCAGCGCGCGAAGCCGCAGGAGGCAAATCGGGCCAATGAACACGCTGGTCGTCCGCCCGACCCGAGTCCGTACCGCCGGAGTGCGGCAGCAGATATTGCTGACCGCGCAGCAGCGGCTGATGATCCTGATGCTGCTGTTCATGGCGGCCTTTTTCCTTGTGTCGGTGCGGCTGGTCTATTTCGCGCTGTTCGACACGGGGGCAGGGCGCGGCAACGGATCGACGGCGTTCGTGCCGGCGCGCGCCGACATCGTCGACCGCAACGGCGTGCCGCTTGCACGCACGATCGACGGCTATTCGATCCGCGTCGTGCCGTCGAAGCTGCTCAACAACAAGCAATATCTGGCCGACGAACTGGTCAAGATCTTCCCCGACACGCCGCGCGAGGAATTTCTGGCGAAGCTCGGCGGGTCTCGCCCGACCTACATCCGCCGCCGCGCGCTGCCCGATCAGGTCGCGGCGGTGAACGCGATCGGCGATGTCGGTTTCGACTTTCCCCGCGAAAAGGAACGCCTCTATCCGCAGCTCAGCCTCGCCGCGCATGTGCTCGGTTTCACCGATGCCGCGGGTCATGGCGTCACCGGCGTCGAGGCGGCATATGACGGCCGCCTGATCGACAAGGCGACGCGCGGCGATCCGCTTGCGCTGTCGATCGACGCGCGCGTGCAGGGTGTGCTCGAAAGCGAACTCGGTAATGCCGTGACCAATCTCGAGGCGCTCGGCGGGGCGGGTATCATCCTCGACGTCCATACGGGCGAAGTGCTCGCGATGACCTCGCTGCCGACCTATAATCCGAACAAGTTGCTGGCGGACAATCCGTCGGCGCGTCGCAATTCGGTGACCTATAATCTCTACGAGCTCGGCTCGACCTTCAAGCCGCTGACCGTCGCCGCGGCGATCGATGCGGGCACGGTGACGAGCATGGCGCGCCGCTATGACGCCACCGCGCCGCTCGCGATCGCGGGCTTCAGGATCCGCGACCTTCACGGCACGGGCCGCTGGCTCAACGTCCCGGAAACGCTGATTCACAGCTCGAATATCGTCACCGCGCGCATCGCCGACGAACTCGGCCGCGAAAAGATGGAAGCGATGTTCCGCAGTCTCGAATTCGACGGCCGGCCGCAGATCGACCTCAAGGACCGCGCTTTCCCGCTGTGGCCCCGCGACTGGGGCCGGCTGACGACGATGACCACCGGTTACGGTCACGGCATCGCGGTCACCCCGCTGCACCTCGCCAGCGCCTATGCCGCGCTGGTCAACGGCGGCATCTATCGTCCCGCGACGGTCACCAAGCTCGGCAATCAGGCGCCGCCGCAGGGCCGCCGCGTGTTCAAGGCGGCGACGAGCGCGCGGATGCGCCAGCTCCTTCGCCTCATCGTTTCGGACGGTACCGGCAAGCAGGCGGATGCGCCCGGCTTCCGCGTGGGCGGCAAGACGGGCAGCGCGGAAAAGCCCGGCGTCGGCGGCTATCGCCGCAGCTCGGTCGTCGCGACCTTTGCCGCGGCCTTCCCGATGGACAATCCGCGCTATGTGATCGTCGCGATGATCGACGAGCCCAAGGGCAATGCCTTCAGCTCGGGCCAGCGCACCGCGGGCTGGACCGCCGCGCCGGTGGTGAAGAAGGTCGTGATGCGCGCGGGACCGATGCTCGGCGTCTTCCCCGACGAAGGCCGCGACGTCGACGTGTCCGAACTGACCCCGCTGCTGTGGAAGAACGGGGAAAGCGAATAATGCGTCTGGCGGCGCTGCTCGCGGATACAGGACTGACAGGTGCGGACCCGGTCGTCACCGGCCTCGCCATCGATCACCGCAAGGTCGCGCCCGGTACGATCTTCGGCGCCTTCGTCGGCGAGAAATTCAATGGCGAGGATTTCATTCCGGCGGCTGTCGAAGCGGGCGCGATCGCGATCGTCGCGCGGCCCGAGGCGAGGGTCGAAGGCGCGGTGCATATCGCCGACGCCAATCCGCGCCGCGCCTTTGCCCATATCGCGGCGCGCTTCTTTCACCGCTTTCCCGCGACCTGCGTCGCGGTCACCGGCACCAACGGCAAGACCTCGACGGTCGAAATGACGCGCCAGCTCTGGCGCATGGCCGGGTTCAACGCGGCGTCGATCGGGACGCTCGGCATCACCACCTCGATCGACAGCGCCTCGACGGGACTGACGACGCCTGACATCGTGACTTTCCTGTCGAACATGTCGGGGCTCGCGATCGAAGGCGTGACACACGCGGCGTTCGAGGCGTCGAGCCACGGCCTCGACCAGTATCGCACCGAGGGACTGCCGGTGAAGGCGGCCGCTTTCACCAATCTCAGCCACGACCATCTCGATTATCATGGTACGATGGACGCCTATCTCCAGGCCAAGCTTCGCCTGTTCACCGAAGTCGTGGAAGAGGGCGGGGCGGCGGTCGTCTGGGCCGACGACGAATATTCGGCGCCGGTGATCGACGCCGTCGCGGCGCGCGGCATCCGGCTGCTGACCGTCGGGACGCGGGGCGACACGCTTCGCCTCGTATCGCGCGAACCGACCCAGCTCGGCCAGTCGCTGGTCATCGCGGCGGGCGACCTCACGCAGAAGGTCATGCTGCCGCTGATCGGAGCCTATCAGGTCGCCAATGCGCTCGTTTCCGCCGGTCTCGTGATCGCGACGGGCGGCGATGCGGCGCAGACGCTCGGCAATCTGGCGCGGCTCCAGCCGGTGCGCGGACGCCTCGAGCGGGCGGCGATCACCAAGGCCGGGGCGCCGGTTTATGTCGATTATGCGCATACGCCCGATGGACTCGAGGCCGCGCTCGACGCGCTGCGCCCGCACGCCGCGGGCAGGCTGATCCTCGTCTTCGGTGCTGGCGGCGACCGCGATCAGGCAAAGCGCCCCGAAATGGGCAGGATCGCCGCGGCCAAGGCCGACGTCGCGATCATCACCGACGACAATCCGCGCGGCGAGGACCCGGCGTTGATCCGCGCCGCCATCGCCGGGGGGGCACCGGGCGCGCAGATCATCGGCGACCGCCGTGCTGCCATCGCCGCCGCGATTGCCGAAGCACGCGCCGACGACATCGTCTGCATCGCGGGAAAGGGGCACGAACGGGGCCAGATCATCGGGAGAGGCGACGAAATGCGCGTCATTCCCTTTGACGACGTCGCCGTTGCGCGCGAATGTGCCGCATGAATCCGCTGTGGACCGCCCGTGCCATCGCCGCCGCCACCGAGGGCAGCGCGAGCGCCGACTTTACCGTGCAGGGTGTCGCCTTCGACTCGCGCGAAGTGACGAACGGCGATCTGTTCGTCGCGATGAAGGGCGAGGTCGCCGACGGCCATGACTATATCGACCGGGCGATCGCCGCGGGCGCCGCGGGCATCGTCTGCGAGCACGAAATCGCGCATCCGCATGTCCGCGTCGCCGACAGCGCCGCCGCGCTGAACGCGCTCGGCATCGCATCGCGCGCGCGCAGCCGCGGGCGGATCATCGGCGTCACCGGCTCGGCGGGCAAGACCGGGACGAAAGAGGCGTTGTTCGCCGCGCTCGACCGCTACCGCCCGGGCAAGGCGCACCGTTCGGTCAAAAGCTACAACAACCATGTCGGGGTGCCGCTCAGCCTCGCGCGGATGCCCTCGACCGCCGATTTCGGTATCTTCGAAATGGGCATGAACCACGCGGGCGAGCTTGCCGCGCTGACGCGCATGGTGCGCCCGCACGTCGCCATCGTCACGACGATCGCGCCCGCGCATATGGAATTTTTCAGCGGCGAAGAGGCGATTGCCGACGCCAAGGGCGAGATTTTCGAGGGACTCGAACCCGGCGGCACCGCGATCATCCCCTTCGACAGCCCGCATTATGCGCGTCTGCGGGCGAAGGCCGAGCAGCACGCCGCGCATGTGGTCAGCTTCGGATTGAACGACGGCGCCGATGTCCGCGCGGTCGACTGGCTGCCCGACGGACAGGGCGGTTCGCTCGTCACCGCGCAGGTGCAGGATGCCTTGCTCTGCTTCACCATCGCCCAGGCAGGTGCCCATTGGGTGTCGAATGCGATGGCGGTGCTGGCGGCGGTCAAGGCCGTCGGCGGCGACCTGCCCGCCGCGGGGCTCGCCTTTGCCGAGATGGGCGGGCTCGCGGGGCGCGGCGCGCGCCACCGGGTGCCGTTCGGCGGCGGGCATATCCTGCTGATCGACGAAAGCTATAATGCCAATCCCGCCTCGATGGCCGCAACGATCGGGCAGCTGGGTAGCGAATCCGGCGACCGCAAAGTCGCGATTCTCGGCGCGATGAAGGAGCTCGGGCCGGACGGCGAAGCCTATCACGCCGGGCTCGCGGCTCCGCTCGTCGCAGCCGGGGTGCAATTCGCCCTGCTTGTCGGCGAAGAGATGGCGCCGCTCGCCAAAGCGCTTGAGGGCCGCATCGATTTCGAGCATGTGGCCGCCCACTCTGACGCAGCGGCACGGCTGGGCGACGTGATCCACCCCGGCGACACCGTGCTGATCAAGGGGTCGAACAGCGTCGGCCTGTCTCATCTGGTGACCGCGCTGACCAACGGGGAATTTTGATGCTGTATTGGCTGGCGGAATGGCTGGGCTTTCCGGGGGTTCTCAACCTCATTCGCTATCTGAGCTTCCGCTCGGGCGCAGCGGTCGCGACCGCGCTGATCATCGGGCTGTGGATCGGGCCGCGTTTCATCCTGATGCTGCGGATGCGGCAGGGGAAGGGGCAGCCGATTCGCGAAGACGGGCCGCAAAGCCACCTCGCGAAGAAGGGCACGCCGACGATGGGCGGGCTGATGATCCTGATTTCGCTGATGATTTCGGCGCTCTTGTGGATGGACCTGTCGAACCGTTTCGTCTGGGCGTGCATCTTCGTTACCGGCGGCTTCGCCGCGGTCGGATTCCTCGACGATCTCGACAAGGTGACCAAGGCCAGCCACCGCGGAATTCCGGGGCGCGTGCGCCTGCTGATCGAATTCCTGATCGCGGGCGTCGCGGTGTTCCTGATCGTGTCGCGGACCGGCACCGACCTCTATTTGCCCTTTTTCAGCGGGATCGTGCTCGAGCTCGGGCCGCTCTATTATCTTTTTGCGATGGTGCTGATCGTCGGCTTCGGCAATGCGGTGAACCTCACCGACGGGCTCGACGGGCTTGCGACCTTTCCCGTCATCATCGCCAGCCTGACCTTCCTCGTCATCGTCTATCTGTCGGGTAACGTGAAATTCGCAGGCTATCTCGGCATTCCGCACGTGCCGGGCGCGGGCGAGCTGGCGGTTTTCGCCGCCGCGATCATCGGCGCCTGCCTCGCCTTCCTGTGGTTCAATGCGCCCCCGGCCGCGGTGTTCATGGGCGACACCGGCAGCCTCGCGCTCGGCGGCGCGCTCGCGACGATCGCGGTGACCGCGCAGCACGAACTCGTCCTCGTCCTCGTCGGCGGCTTGTTCGTGGTCGAGGCGCTGTCGGTGATCATCCAGGTCTTCTGGTACAAGAGGACGGGCAAGCGCGTCTTCCGCATGGCGCCGATCCATCACCATTTCGAACAATTGGGCTGGCCCGAATCCACCGTCGTCATCCGCTTCTGGATCGTCTCGATCGTCCTCGCGCTCGCGGGGCTCGCGACGCTCAAGCTGCGGTGATCGGCTCGCGCGTCTTTGCCGGCCGCCGCTATGCGGTGCTGGGACTGGCGCGCTCGGGTCTGGCGACCGTCGAGGCGCTCGTCGCCAGCGGCGCGGGCGTCACCGCGTGGGACGACCGAGAGGAAGCGCGCGACGAGGCGATGGCGCTCGGCGCCGACATCGGCAATCCGCTCGAGATCGACCTGGTCGGCTTCGCGGGCGTCGTCGTGTCGCCGGGCGTCCCGCTCAACCGCCACCCGATCGCTGCGCACGCGCGCGAGGCGCATGTGCCGGTGATCGGCGATATCGAGCTGTTCGCCGAAGCGCGTGACGAGTTGCCGCCGCACAAGGTTGTCGGTATCACCGGCACCAACGGCAAGTCGACGGTGACTGCGCTCGTCACCCATATGCTCGAAAGCGCCGGCATTCCGGCGCTGATGGGCGGCAATATCGGCCTGCCGATCCTGTCGCGCGACCCGCTCGCTGAAGGCGGCGTCTATGTGCTCGAACTGTCGAGCTACCAGATCGACCTGTCGCACAGCCTTGCCTGTGACGTCGCGGTACTCACCAACCTCAGCCCCGATCATCTCGACCGCTACGACGGCTTCGCCGGCTATGCCGCGTCGAAGGAACGGCTCTTCGGGCTCCAGCATCGGGATCAGGTCGCGATCGTCGCGGTCGACGACGACCCGTCGAAAATGATCGCGAGCCGCATCAACCATCGCCTGCACCGCGTGTCGGCGAAGGATGTCGATGCGGCGGATCAGGCGCGCTGGCCGGCGTTGCAGGGGCCGCACAATGCCCAGAACGCCGTCTGCGCGATCGCGGTGTGCCGCGTGCTGGGGCTGGACGACGAACAGATCGAGCGGGGGCTCGCGACCTATCAGTCGCTCCCGCACCGCATGGAATTGGTCGGCGAAGTCGGGGGTGTCCGCTGGTTCAATGACAGCAAGGCGACCAACGCGGCTTCCGCTGCACCGGCGCTGGCGGCTTTCCCGCCGGCGCCGGACCAGCGTTTGCACTGGATTGCCGGGGGGCAGGCCAAGGGCGACGGGCTGTCGGCGTGCCGCCCCTGGTTCGGCCATGTGAAGTGCGCTTATCTGATCGGCGAGGCGATGGCGCCTTTTGCCGGGGAGATCGGCGAGGCGATCCCCGTCGACCGCGCGGGCGACCTCGCGACCGCGGTCGCGCACGCTGCCGCGGCGGCGCAGCCCGGCGACATCGTGCTGTTGTCGCCGGCGTGCGCGTCGTTCGACCAGTTCAAGGATTATGAGCAGCGGGGCGACGTCTTCCGCGGGCTGGTCCAGGCCATGGGCGGTGGCTGACGACATGAATGGGGGGACCGACAATATGGACGCAACCGAAAGGCCGGTGATCGCGACCACCCGCACGGTCAAACGGCGGGGGCCGCGCCTGAGCCGCGCCGACCGAACGCCGCTCGGCCTGTGGTTCTGGGAAATCGACCGCGTGCTGCTGTTGCTCGTGTCGATGCTCGTCGCGGTCGGCCTCGTCGCCGTTGCCGCGGCATCGCCGGTGGCGGCCCAGAAACTGTCGACCGCGACCGCCAGCCTCGATCCGCTCTATTATTTCTATCGCCAGCTGATGTGGGTGTTCGTCGGTGTGCCGGTGATGCTTGCCGTGTCGATGCTGCCCAAGCCGCAGGCTCGGCGCTTTGCGATTTACGGCACGATCGTGTGTCTCGTGCTGCTGTTCCTCGTGCCGCTCGTCGGCACGTCGGTGAACGGCGCGCAGCGCTGGATCGGCAGCGGCATCTTCCGCCTCCAGCCGTCCGAGTTCCTGAAGCCCCTTTTCGCGGTGTCGCTTGCGTGGATACTGTCGCTGCGGCTCCATGACCAGAGCCTGCCCGTCGTGCCGCTGTCGCTCGCCTTCACCGGCATCATCGCGGTGTTGCTGATGGGGCAGCCCGACCTGGGGCAGACGATCATCTTCATTTCGACCTGGCTCGTGCTGGTGATGGTCGCGGGCCTGTCGATGCGCATTCTCGCGGGGCTCGGCGTCGCGGGGCTCGCAGGGCTCGTGGTCGCCTATTTCTTCTATCCGGTGGCGCAGCAGCGCATCAACATCTGGCTGTTTGCCGAGGGCGACAGCTTCCAGGTCGACAAGGCGCATGCGACGCTGACCGCGGGCGGGCTGATCGGCACCGGCCCCGGCGCAGGGCTCGCGAAGTTCCAGCTGCCCGAGGCGCACACCGACTATATCTTTTCGGTCATCGGCGAGGAGTTCGGGATGATCGCGTGCATCGCGATCGCCATCCTCTATCTCGCGATCATCGTTCGCGTCCTCGTCCGCCTGCTCGACGAGGAGGACAGCTTCCTGATCCTCGCGGTCGCGGGCCTCGTCGCGCAGTTCGGCGGCCAGGCGACGATCAACATGGCCGTGAACACCCAGCTCTTTCCGTCGAAGGGCATGACCTTGCCCTTCGTCAGCTACGGCGGTTCTTCGTTCATCGCTTTGTCGATCGGCATGGGTTTGCTCTTGTCGCTGACCCGGCGAAACCCCTATGCGGCGCGGGTATCGATGACCCGAAACTGGAACAAGAAATGAGCGCCCCAAAATGACCGCGACGCGCCACTTCCTTCTCGCCGCCGGCGGGACGGGGGGACATATGCTGCCCGCCTATGCCCTCGCGGGCGAACTGATCGCGCGCGGACACCGCGTCGCGCTGGTCAGCGACGACCGCGGCCTGAAAATTCCGGGCGCCCCCGCCGAACTCGAAACGCATGTGCTGCCCGCCGGGCGCGTGTCGGGCGGCCCCGTCGGCTGGGTCCGCGCCGCGCTCGCGATCCGCAAGGGGCGGCGCATGGCCATCGACCTGATCGGCGAATTCGATCCCGCCGTCATCGTCGGCTTCGGCGGCTATCCCTCGCTGCCCAGCCTGCTCGCCGCGGGCGCAACGAAGCGGCCGCGCGTGCTCCACGAACAAAATGCCGTGCTCGGCCGCGTCAACCGGCTGATGGCGCCGCGCGTCGATGCAGTCGCGGTCGCCTATCATAATATCCAGCGCTT
>PNJO01000071.1 GCA_013821905.1 Sphingopyxis sp.
GGCAAGCCTCGCTGCCCCTCCCGCAAGCGGGAGGGGATACCCCGGCATTCTGGGAACGTCCGCTCCCCACCCCAAAACAGCCCTCCCCGGACGCGCACAGGCCGAAAGAATCGGGCACATTTCCAACGGTCCCAAATCTGCATCTTTTCAGCCGGTCGTTTACCGAACTTCATTTGACTTTCCCGCGCCGTCAATGCGATGAACGGGCGAGACGGTCGACCCGGGTTGCAAACGACCGGCACGGAGACAGTAATGGCAGATGAAGACGTCGCCCCCGAACAGGGCGAGTTGGCGATCACGCGCACCGGCGATCGGCTTCGGCTGGCGCGGGAAGCCGCGGGACTGTCGCTCGCCGATGTGGCGACGCGGACGCGCATCACCCAGCGGCACCTGGCGGCGATCGAAAAATCCGATTTTTCGGAGCTTCCGGGCCGTACTTATGTGACCGGTTTCGCGCGTGCCTATGCCCGCGCCGTCGACCTGCCCGAGGCCGAAATCGGCGCCGCGGTCCGCCGCGAACTCGAAGAAGACGAATATGGCGCGCGCCCGGCCTATGAGGCCTATGAGCCGACCGATCCGGCCCGCCTGCCGACCGCGCGCCTGACCTGGACGCTCGTCGTCATCGCGCTGATCCTCGTGTCGGCCTATGGTGTCTGGCGCTTCCTGTCGGTCGAGCCCGACGAGGCCCTGATCGCGGCACAGAATGCCGACGCCGAAGCGTCCGAGGCCCCCGCGACGACCGCCGCGCCGGCCGCAACGAAAACGGGCCCGCAATCGGCCGTCGCCGCCAACGCGCCGGTCGTGCTGACCGGCCTGTCCGAAGTGTGGATCGGCTTCGACGATGCGCAGGGCAAGACCGAGAATTGGCGCACGCTCGATGCCGGCGAGGCCTATCAGGTGCCGCCCGCCTATATCGAGCAATTCACGCTGCGCACCAGCATCCCGCAGGCGTTGAAGGTCACCGTCGGCGGCCGCGATGTCGGGTCGATCGGCCCCGCCGATACGCTGGTCAAAGGCGTCTCGCTGAAGCCCGCCGATCTGGTCGCGCGCGCCGACGGCAGCGCCACCACGACGGCGCCGGCATCCAAAACCAAAGGCTGACCGCCGTCAATCCGGCCGACAGGGACGGCAGCGCACCGATTTTGGTTTGCGCTGCCGCCGATTGCGGCGTTATGACGGAAAAAATAATTGGTTAATCTCTGGCTGGGGGCCGATCGGCAAATGACGAAGTCCATCATGTTTCTTGGCGCAGCGACGGTCGCCGTCGCGGCGGCAATGCCCGTTGCGCAGGCGCAGGACGCCACCGTCGGCAAGCGGGTCGAGCGGCTCGAGAAGGAAATGCGGGCGGTGCAGCGCGCGGTCTTTCCGGGCGGCGCCCCGACCTTTTTCGAGGGCGAGATCGCGCCCGACAACACGCCTGGCGTGCGCAGCGGCAGCAGCAACGCGCCGGTCGCCGACCTCACCGCGCGCGTCGACGCGCTCGAAAGCCAGCTCCAGACGCTGACCGGCCAGACGGAGCAGAACGCCTTCCAGCTGCGCGAGCTCGAAAAGCAGTTCACCGCCTACAAGGCCGAGATGGAAAGGCGCTTTGCCCCGCCGGCGGCCGAAGCCGAACCGACCCCCGCCAGCCTCGCCCCGACGGTCAAACCGACGGTGACACCGACCCAGGCCGCGGCCCCGGTGAAGAAGCCCGAACCCAAGCCCGCGGCAAAGCCGGCCACGCCCGACGCGGCGCGGCTGGCGCTGGTCAAGAAGGTCGAGATTCCGTCGACCGGCAACGAGACCAAGGACGCCTACGACTATGGCTACCGCCTGTGGGAAGCGAAACTCTACCCCGAAGCGCAGGCGCAGCTGAAACAGGTCGTCAGCAAATGGCCGAACAGCGGGCAGGCGAGCTTCGCGCAGAATCTGCTCGGCCGCGCCTATCTCGACGAAGGCAAGCCGAGCCTCGCGGCGGTCGCCTTCTACAATAATTACAAGGATCGCCCCGGCGGCGCCCGCGCGCCGCACAGCCTGATGTACATGGGCGTCGCCCTCGACAAGCTCGGCCGCAAGGCCGACGCGTGCAAGGCATTCCGCGAACTCGAAACCGTCTACGGCGACAAGACGCCGCAGGATGTCCGGACCGATGCAGCCGCCGCAAAAGCAAAAGCAGGCTGCTGACGCCGACGCGGCGGTCGACCGGCTCGCGCGCGACCTTGCCGCGGTCGCGGGCGCCGACTGGCAGCGACCGCATTATGGCGTCGCGGTATCGGGCGGCCCCGACAGCATGGCGCTGCTCTGGCTGATGGCGACGCTGCTGCCCGGCCAGGTCTGGGCGGCTACGGTCGATCACGGGCTGCGGCAGGGATCGGACGAGGAAGCGCGCATGGTCGCGGGCTTTTGCGCGCGCGAGCATATTCCGCATTCGACGCTCCAGCCGCCCGAGCCGATCCGCGGCTCGCTGCAGGCCGCGGCGCGCGCGCAGCGCTATCGCCTGCTCGAACAATGGCGCGAGGCGAACGGGCTCGACCATATCGTCACCGCGCATCACGCCGACGATCAGCTCGAAACGATCGTGATGCGGCTGAACCGCGGCAGCGGCGTCGGCGGTCTCGCCGCGATCCGGGCGCGCAACGGCTTGCTCTTGCGCCCCTTGCTCCACTGGCGGCGCAGCGAACTGATCGCCCTGGCGCTCGACCACGACCTGCCCTTCGTCGACGACCCGTCGAACGGCGACGCCCGCTTCGACCGGGCGCGGTTACGCAAGACACTGCAATCGCAGTCAATTCTCGACCCCGAAGCGGCCGCGAAATCGGCCGACTGGCTCGCCGATGCCGATGCCGCGCTCGACTGGTCGGTCGAACGGCTGATCGCCTCCTGGCCCGACGCCTCCGACATCGCGGTAATCCGCGACGAGAGCTATCCGGGCGAGATTTTCCGCCGCATCGTCACCCAGCGGCTGCGCGCCAACGATCCCGGCCTCGCGCTGCGCGGCGCCTCGCTCGACGGCGTGATCGCGGCGATGCGCGGCGGGCGGCGGGCGATGGTCGGCGCACTGTTGATCGACGCGGTGCGCGGGCTCGAGGGCACGATCTGGCGCATTTCCGCCGCCCCCCGCCGGAAAGCCGCGAAAAAGGGCTGATTGGCTCATTGTCATTTAACCCGATTGTCCTATCTTGTGCAGGTAGGGGCGCATTATCCGCGCCGTTGAGGAAAGATTCCGAATGCAGGACGACAAGGAACCGCAGGGCAATCCCTGGATGAAGAGCGTGATGATCTGGAGCGGCATCCTGCTTGCCATGCTCCTCGTCGCCTCGATGTTCGGTGGCGCGTCGCAGCCTGCGGGCAATGCGCTTGCCTATTCCGAGTTCCGCCAGAAGGTCGAGGAAGGCAGCGTCAAGGATGTCGTCCTCTCCGACGACAAGCTGTCGGGCACGCTGTCGAACGGCGACCGCTTCACCGCCAATGTCGTCCGCGATCCCGAATTGCTCAAGCTGCTCAACGAACATGGCGTCAAATATGACGGCAAGCCGACCGAAACCGGCAATATCTGGGTCTATCTGCTGATCCAGTCGCTGCCGTTCGTCCTCATCCTCGGCATCGCCTTCTTCGTCTTCCGCCAGGTGCAGAAGAACAACGGCTCGGGCGCGATGGGCTTTGGCAAGTCGCGCGCCAAGATGCTCACCGAAAAGCAGGGCCGCGTCACCTTCGACGACGTCGCGGGCATCGACGAGGCGCGCGAGGAGCTCGAGGAAATCGTCGAGTTCCTGAAGGACCCGACCAAATTCTCGAAGCTCGGCGGCCAGATTCCCAAGGGCGCGCTGCTCGTCGGCTCGCCCGGCACCGGCAAGACCTTGCTCGCCCGCGCGATCGCGGGTGAAGCGGGTGTGCCCTTCTTCACCATTTCGGGTTCGGACTTCGTCGAGATGTTCGTCGGCGTTGGGGCATCGCGCGTCCGCGACATGTTCGAACAGGCGAAGCGCAACGCGCCGTGCATCGTCTTCATCGACGAAATCGACGCCGTCGGCCGTCACCGCGGCGCCGGTCTCGGCAACGGCAATGACGAGCGCGAGCAGACGCTGAACCAGCTTCTGGTCGAGATGGACGGCTTCGAAGCCAACGAGGGCATCATCATCGTCGCGGCGACCAACCGCCCCGACGTGCTCGATCCCGCGCTGCTGCGTCCCGGCCGCTTCGACCGCCAGGTCGTCGTGCCGCGCCCCGACATCGAGGGCCGCCAGAAGATCCTCGAAGTCCACACGCGCAAAAAGCCGCTCGCACCCGACGTCGACCTGCGCCGTATCGCGCGCGGCACGCCGGGCTTCTCGGGCGCCGATCTGGCTAACCTTTGCAACGAAGCGGCGCTGCTCGCCGCACGCAAGGGCAAGCGCCTGATCGCCTCGAACGAGTTCGAGGAAGCGAAGGACAAGGTCATGATGGGCGCCGAGCGCCGGTCGATGGTCATGACCGAGGACGAGAAGAAGGCGACCGCCTATCACGAGGCCGGCCACGCGCTCGTCTCGCTCCACGTCGAGCATAACGACCCGCTCCACAAAGTGACGATCATCCCGCGCGGCCGCGCGCTGGGCGTGACGTGGAACCTGCCCGAACGCGACCGCTATTCGCAGAATATGAAGCAGATGAAGGCGCGCCTCGCGCTCTGCTTCGGCGGCCGCATCGCCGAGCAGCTGATCTACGGCAAGGACGAGCTCAACACCGGCGCGTCGAACGACATCCAGCAGGCGACCGACATGGCGCGGGCGATGGTCATGGAATATGGCATGTCCGAAAAGCTCGGCTGGCTGCGCTATCGCGACAATCAGGACGAGGTTTTCCTCGGCCACAGCGTGTCGCGTGCGCAGAATATGTCGGAAGAAACGGCCAAGCTGATCGACGCCGAAGTCCGCCGCCTCGTCGAGGAAGGCGAGAAGGTCGCGCGCAAGGTACTCACCGACAATATCGACGAGCTCCACCTGCTCGCCGGTGCGCTGCTCGAATATGAGACGCTGTCGGGCGAAGAAGCGAAGCGCGCGATCAAGGGCGAGGATATCGGCCGCGACAATGATCACGACAAGTCGGGCACCCCGGTACCGGGCCACGCCGGATCGCTGCCGCAGATCAAGCGCAAGCCGCGTCCCTTCGGCGACGCCAATCCCCAGGGCGTCTAGGCCGGATTCAGCCGCTATTCATCGCGTCCCGGCCATTTATCCCGCATGATCAGGGGGATATCCAGACGGGCCGGAACCACAGCGCTTGCCTTGAGCGCCGGCGTCATGCTCTGCGGCATGGCGCCCGGCGACATGAGCGTCGCCGCCTTCCTCGCACGTGCCGGTTCGATCGAGCGGCTCGGTCCGCTCGCCATCGCGACGCCCGAGGGCATCCGGCTGAAGAGCGAGGTCGTCGCGGCGGGCAGGCGTTACAAGGCGCGGATCGACGCCGAGCGCAAGGCCGGCCGCAAGACGACAAGCTGCCCCCCCGAATCGGGGACGCTGGCACCCGAGGAATGGCTCGCGCATCTGCGGCGCTATCCGGTCGCGGTCCGCAAATCGGTGAGCGTCTATGCGGCGTTCGATGCGTTGATGAAGAAACGCTATCCCTGCCCCGCCTGATGCGCCAAGACGGGCGCAGTGGGAGATGACGATGAACGCAATATACCGTGGCGCACTGACCATCGCGGCGGCGAGCTTGCTGGGAACGATGCCGGCAATGGCGCAACCGAACGGCGGGCTGACATCCAGGGTCGAGCTGGAAAAGCTGGTCCCCGCGGCCGATGGCGCCGAAGCGACAAAAACCTATACCGAGCCCAAGGTTGTGGTTCCCGGCGACCGCATCCGCATCACGCTGACCTTCACGAACGGCGGCACTGCGCCGGCGACCGGCCTCGTCTTTAACAACCCGATCCCGCCCGGTGTCGTTTTCGACGGCACCGACGACCTTGCCGATTTCAGCGTGTCGGTCGACGATGCGAAGACGTTCGGCCCGCTTGCCTCATTGACCCTGACTATTGCCAATGAAGCGCCGCGCGCCGCGACGATGGCCGACGTCACGCATGTCCGCTGGACCTGGTCGACGGCCGTGGAGCCGCAGCAGCAACGCTCGGTCGCCTTCTTCGGCCGCGTCAAATAAGCATCCGGCCGACCGCATGACGATCTATTGCGACGAATCGGGCGGCCTCAACGCGGGCGCGATGACCTTTTCGGCGGTCATGCTCACCCCCGAAGCCGCGACCGACATCCACACGCGCTTTCGGGCCGTCACCGGGCTGCGCGGCGAACTCAAGGGCAGCCGGATCAGCCTCGTCGAGCGCGC
The DNA here is from genome assembly GCA_013821905.1 of Sphingopyxis sp. Lineage (GTDB taxonomy): Bacteria > Pseudomonadota > Alphaproteobacteria > Sphingomonadales > Sphingomonadaceae > Sphingopyxis. Next base: position 6,292 of record PNJO01000071.1, read on the forward strand.
CTATCTGCTCGAACTGTTCGACCGCGCCGGCGGCCGCGCCTGGGTCGCGGTCGCGCGCCGCGACAAGCTCGCGCCACCTGCCGACGGCGCGCCGACCAGCGATCTCGCGCTCTATGGCGCGCTGCTCGACCTGGCGGTCAGCCGCTGGCTGCCCGAAACAGGGGGCGTGTGCACCGACGTCGTCATCGACGACGGCCGTTACGACCCCGTGATCCTCGGCCAAGTCCGCGAGACGATCCAGGCCGGGCTCGCCGGCTGGGGCCGCGCCTCGCTCGCCGACAGCCGGCGCTCGGACGGCGTCCAGATCGCCGACGTGATCGCGAACAGCCTGTTCAACATCGAGGTCGGCTCGCCGCGCGCGCATCGCATCGGTGTGATCCTGCAGCCCCTGATCGCTTCGAAAGCAGTCCGCGTCGCCGAACTGACGCAGCTTCCCTGAAACGAAAAAGGGCCGCGGTTTCCCGCGGCCCCCTTTGCGATCGACGAGGATCGGCGCTTATTCGAAGTCGCCGCCGCCGCCGGCCGGGCTGCGCGGCGGCGCAGCGGCGGTGAGACGCAGCGCTTCGGCCGAGCGCGCGATCGAGCTGATTTCATCGGGCGTATCGTCGTCGTCGACGACAACCTTCTGCAGCGTGCCGACAAGCGCGTCCTTGAGATCGACCGGACGAACCGTCTGCTCGGCGATTTCGCGGAGCGCCACGACGGGGTTCTTGTCGCGGTCGCGATCGACGGTCAGTTCCGAGCCGCCCGAAATTTCGCGGGCGCGGTGCGCGGAGAGCAGGACCAGGTCGAAGCGGTTGGAAATCTTGTCGACGCAATCTTCGACGGTAACGCGGGCCATGGTAATTCCTTGATCGAGGAGAGGCCAGCCAGGAGGCGTGGCGGCAAGCGCTGCGCGCTAGCAGCGGGCGGCACGAATGTCAATCGGACCCGCCACCCCCGCCGTCCCCCACCCCGCCCTTGCGGCCTTTGCGGCGCCCGGCTTATGAGGGAGGCGATGACCCATCCCGCCGTTCCCGCCAGCGAGCCGTCCGCATGCGAGAGCGACGCGATGAAAGCGGATGTGGGCGGGCACCGGCTGGAACTGATCTTCGACGGCGAAAAGCGGCTCGAACGCCTGCTCGCGCTGCTGAACGGGGCGATCCGCAGCATCGACCTGATCATGTATATTTTCGAGCATGACGGCGCGGGCAGGCGCGTGCTCGATGCTTTGACCGCGGCGGCGCGGCGCGGCGTGCGCGTCCGCGCGGTGATCGACAGCTTCGGTTCCGGCGATGTTGCCGACAGCGTCTTCAACCCGCTCCGCGAGGCCGGCGGCACGGTGACTTTCTTCTCACGCCGCTGGCGATCGAGTTACCTCGTGCGCAACCACCAGAAGCTGATCCTGATCGACGGGAATGTCGCCGTCACCGGCGGCTTCAACATCGCCGACGACTATCTCAGCAAGCCGCGCGCCGACTGCTGGTTCGATCTCGGGCTGATCGTCGCCGGCCCGACCGTCGACCGGGCGGTGCAATGGTTCGACATCATCCACGACTATACGATCCATGACGACGGCAAGCTGCTGATGCTGCGGCGGCTGGTGCGCCAATGGAGTGTCGGCACGGGGCCGGTGCAATGGCTCGTCGGCGGACCGACCGACCGGCTGTCGCCCTGGGCACGGGCGGTCCGCGCCGACCTCGACCGCGGACGGCGGCTCGACATGGTGATGGCCTATTTCTCCCCCGGCCAGGGCATGTTGCGGCGGCTGGGACGGCTCGCGGGCCGCGGCAAGGCGCGCTTCATCATGGCGGGCAAGTCGGACAATCCGGCGACCATCGGCGCCTCGCGCCTGCTCTACGGCTTTCTGCTCCGCCGCACCGCCGATATCTGGGAATATCGATCGTGCAAATTGCACATGAAGCTGATCGTCATCGACGACATCGCCTATATCGGCACCGCCAATTTCGACATGCGGAGCCTGTTCATCAACGTCGAGTTGATGGTGCGAATCCACGACGCGGCCTTCGCACAGCGGCTGCGCGAATTCGTCGCGGGGCTGGAGCCCGAGTGCGAGACCGTCACGATCGAATCGCACAAGGCGCGTGGCACATGGCTCACCCGCCTGCGCTGGTTCCTGGCGTGGTTCGTCGTGGGTTTGGCGGACTATACGGTCACGCGCCGGCTGAACTTCGGTCTGACCGAGCATGACCCCCGCATCGACGCGTTGCGTTAGGCGCTCGGCCTAGTCCTTCCAGCCCCAGAAGAGGAAACAGGGCGGGACATTGACCCATTCGAACGCATTGTCGATGCGTTCGAAATGCGCCGCGAGGAAATCGCGCGCGCGGGCGCGGAACTGATAGACGAGGAAGGCCCCGCCCGGCCGCAGCACGCGATGCGTGGCGGCGGCGATGGCCGGCCCGACCCCTGCGGGAAGCGTCGAGAAAGGCAGCCCCGACAGCACATAGTCGGCCTTTTCGAAACCATGCGCCGCGACGATCGCCTCGACATCGGCGGCCGATCCGTGGACAGCGATGAAGCGGCTGTCGCGGATATCCTTGCGCAGATATTCGATGAAATCCTCGTTGGTGTCGATCGCGATCAGCGTCGCATCGCCCGCCATCCGTTCGAGCACGGGGCGGCAGAAGGTGCCGACGCCCGGGCCATATTCGACGAACAGCTTGGTGTTCTTCCAGTCGACGGGCTTCAGCATGTGCCGGATCAACGTCGGCGACGACGGCACGATCGATCCGACCATCACCGGATGCTTGATGAAGCCGCGGACGAACATGCCCCACGGCCCGAAAAAGCGCTTCAGCCTTTCGCGGATCCTGCGGATCGGCGAAACATTCGATTGGGCCTGCGCCCGGGGATTGGTCATGATGGCTTTCGCGTTGTTGCGGTTGGTCAGGAGGTGGCAAAATAGGCGCGTTCGCGCAAGGAAAGAGTCGAGGTTGACTCTGGACAGCTCTTGTCTGCCGTGTAGGAAGAATGCGGCGCGGGGCGCGCCGGACGCGTCAGGCGCAGGCAGGGGCAACAGGATATGGCGACGGTTTCGCATTCCATCCCCGGCGATCGCATGGCGGTGCTGTTCGCGGTGATGCTCGTCGCGGCGGCGGGCAATACCGCGATGCAGTCAATCCTGCCCGCGATCGGAACGACGCTGCACATCCCCGATGTCTGGGTCAGCCTCGCCTTCAGCTGGTCCGCGCTGCTCTGGGTCCTCACCGCGCCGCACTGGGCGCGCCAATCGGACAAGCGCGGACGCAAGGCGCTGATGGCGCTGGGCGTCGTCGGGTTCCTCTCGTCGATGGCGCTTTGCGGTCTTGTCCTGTGGGCGGGTCTCAAAGGCCTGCTCGGCGCCGGGGTGACCTTCATCATCTTTGCGCTGTTCCGCAGCCTGTACGGCGGACTCGGCTCCGCCGCACCGCCCGCGGTGCAGGCCTACGTCGCCTCGCGCACCGATCCCGAGCAACGGACGCAGGCGCTGTCGCTCGTCTCTTCGTCCTTCGGCATCGGGACGGTCATCGGGCCAGCGGTCGCGCCCTATTTCATCCTGCCGGTCGTCGGAATGGCCGGCCCGATGCTGATCTTCGCGCTGATCGGATTGATCGTGCTGATTCTGCTGCGCTGGCGCCTGCCGAACGACACCCCGCGCTTCGCAGCGCGCGGCGCGATTGCGCCCTACCCTCTCTCCGCCGGCCCGATCGAGCCCACGGGCGACGATGAGAACGACCCCGACGCCCCGGAACAGGAACCGCTGAGCTGGCGCGACCAGCGGGTTCGCCCGTGGCTGCTCGCGGGTTTCCTCGGCGGGCAGGCGCAGGCGATGACGATCGGCGTGATCGGATTCCTGATCCTCGACCGGCTTCATCTGCGCGGCGACCCGAAAACCGCCGCAGAGCTGACCGGCACGGTGCTGATGGCCAGTGCCTTTGCGACGCTGCTCGCGCAATGGGGCTTGATCCCGCTGTTCAAGATGACCCCGCGCCCGACGGTCCTGTGGGGGGCCGCGCTGGCGGTTTGCGGGATTATGATGACCGGTCTGGCGCAGGACCTGCACGGCATCATCATCGGCTTCGCCCTCGCCTCATTGGGCTTCGGACTGTTTCGTCCGGGGTTCACCGCGGGTTCGTCGCTCGCGGTGCCGCGCCGCGACCAGGGGGCGGTCGCGGGCATGACCGCATCGATCAACGGGTCGGCCTATATCATCTCGCCCGCGATCGGCGTGCTGCTCTACAACTGGCACCCGATGGTCGCCTATGGCCTGATGGCCGGTTTTTGCGGCTGGCTGGTCCTGTGGGGCTGGAAAGCGCTCCGGCAGGACCAGCCGACCGCTTCCTAGTCCTTCACTTCCTCGTGCTTGCGCTCGCGGACCGGTTTGAGCATCCCAGGCGCGAAGAAGCCGATCGGGTCGACGCTCATCGCGGCCTGCTTGATCTCGCCCTGGATCTTTTCATAATCCTTTTCCATCGCCTCGGTCACCGACGCACGGGTATCCTTCAGCGCGGTCTCGAAATCCGCCATCGTCACCGTGTCGCTGTCGAGCGAGCGCTTGAGCGCCGCAAGGCCGGCGCGGCGCGTCAGGTCCTCTAGGTCAGCGCCGGTGAAACGGTCGGTCCGGCCGGCCAGCACCGCCAGGTCGACGTCACTTGCCAGCGGCATTTTCCCGGTCTGGATTTCGAGGATGCGCTGACGTCCCTCGGCATTGGGCACCGACACATAGATCAGCTCGTCGAGGCGGCCGGGGCGCAGCAGCGCGGGGTCGATCAGGTTCGGACGGTTGGTCGCGCCGATGACCACCACCGATTGCATCTCCTCGATCCCGTCCATCTCGGCGAGGATCGTGTTGACGACGCGTTCGGTCACCTGCGGTTCGCCCGACGTGCCGCTGCCGCGCGCGGGCACCAGGCTGTCGAGTTCGTCGATGAAGACGATCGTCGGCGCAACCGCGCGCGCGCGCTGGAACAGCCGCGCGATCTGCTGTTCGCTCTCGCCATACCATTTGGACAGGAGGTCCGAGGATTTGATCGAGATGAAGTTCGCGTCGGATTCGCGCGCCGCAGCCTTCGCCAGCAGGGTCTTGCCCGTTCCCGGCGGACCATAGAGCAGAAAGCCCTTGGCCGGACGGATGCCGAGCCGGCGGAACGCCCCGGGATTTTTCAGCGGCAGCTCGATGCCCTCGATCATCTTGTCGCGCGCCGCATCGAGCCCGCCGATGTCGCTCCAGCGCGTGTTCGGCGCCTGCACCATCACCTCGCGCATCGCCGAGGGCTGGACACGCTTCAGCGCGTTCAGGAAATCATCGCGCGTGACGCGCAGATCCTCCAGCACCTCGGGCGGGATCGTTCCTTCCTCGAGGTTCAGCTTGGGCATGATGCGCCGCACCGCCTCGATCGCCGCCTCGCGCGTCAGCGCCGCCATGTCGGCGCCGACGAAGCCGAAGGTGGTCCGGGCCAGTTCGTCGAGGTCGACATTGTCGGCGAGCGGCATGCCGCGCGTGTGGATGCCGAGGATCTCGCGCCGCCCGCTCTCGTCGGGAACGCCGATCACGATCTCGCGGTCGAATCGGCCCGGACGCCGCAGCGCCTCGTCGATCGCGTCGGGGCGGTTGGTCGCGGCGATGACGACCAGGTTGGTCCGCGGCTCCAGCCCGTCCATCAGCGTCAGCAACTGGGCGACGATGCGCTTCTCGGCCTCGCCCTGCACCTGCCCGCGTTTCGGCGCGATCGAATCGATCTCGTCGATGAACAGGATCGACGGCGCGGCCTTTGCCGCCTGCTCGAAAATGTCGCGCAGCCTCTTCTCGGACTCGCCATAGGCGCTGCCCATGATCTCCGGCCCGTTGATCAGGAAGAACTGCGCCTCGCTTTCATTGGCGACCGCGCGCGCGAGCCGTGTCTTGCCCGTTCCCGGCGGCCCGTGCAGCAGCACCCCGCGCGGCGGATCGACGCCGAGGCGGCGGAACAGTTCGGGATAGCGCAGCGGCAGCTCGACCATCTCGCGCAGCTGGTCGATCGTCTCGCCCAGCCCGCCGAGGTCGTCATAGGTGACGTCGGTGCGCCGCGCGTCCTGCGGTTCCTGAAATTCGGGGAGCAGCTCGACCTCGGTATTTTCGTCGATGAAGACGACGCCCTTGGGGCTGGCCGACACGACCAGCAGGCGTAGCTCGGTCAGCGCATAGGCCGGCGCGTTGAGCATCTGGCGCAGTTGCGGGGGCATGTCGCCCGACGATACTTGCTGCTGCCCCGTGGTGGCGACGGTGTCGCCAGCGACCAGCGGGCGGCCGAAGAAATTGCGCTTCAGCGCGAGGGTGGATCCCTGCAGGCGCAGATTCTGCTGCGCCGGGGCAAAGACGACGCGCGTCGCGGGGCGCGTCTCGACGCGGCCGAGCGTCACCATGTCGCCCGCGCCCGCGCCCGCATTGGCGCGCTGCAGACCGTCGAGCCGGATTACCTCGAGCCCCTCGTCCTCGGCATAGGGCGCCAGCACGCGCGATGCGGTCTGCCGCTTGCCGCTGATCTGGACGACATCGCCTTCGGTCAGGCCGAGCTGCGCCATGGCGGAGCGCGGGATGCGGGCGATGCCGCCGCCGCTTTCCTCGGCGCGCGCATTGGCGACCTGCAGTTTGACCTGTTTTTCCTTCACCGCTGCATCGGCCAATGTCGTTCTCCCGCAAAAAGGTCAGAATGCGGAAGATAGGACGGTCGTTCCCGATTTTCGAGAGGCGTGAACGGGCGCAACAAAATATCCGCCGCATACCGCACTGCACAAATTTTCTGGCAAGTCGCGCGGCCCCATGCCATCATCCTTGCCGAAACGATCATGCAACGCCTTCCTCCCCTCAGCAGCATGGAGGCCTTTCTGGAGGTCGCCCGCCACGGCACCGTCAAGGCGGCGGCGAGCGAACTCGGCCTGTCGATGCCGGCACTGTCGCGGCGGATTCAGACGCTCGAACATGCCGTCGGCCGGCCGCTGTTCAACCGCCACCACCACGGCCTGCGCCTGACCGAGGCGGGCCGCGAACTGCAGGACCAGTTGGCACCGATC